>NZ_BNAL01000003.1 GCF_014653275.1 Deinococcus piscis | reverse complement strand
TGCCAAGGCATCCACCGTGGGCCCTTAGTATCTTGACCCATCAAGATTTAAAAACGTTGTCTGCACCCATAGGTGCGACTCGGTGTTTCAAAAACAGGATTATGCTCTTGTTCTCGCATTGCTCTTCGTTTGTCATGCTGCTCGCCTCAACTGAGGCTCAGAAACTATACAAGCCCCGCGGGGGCGTGTCAAGCCTTGTCTTTGACCTCCCCTACATATCCGCACTTCCACGTGTGGGGCAGGTCAAATGGGCCGCGCGTAGTCCCGGAAACGGCGGTAATACCGCTGCGCCATCACCGCCATGAGCGCGAGCAGCAGCAAGAGGAACAGCACCTGCATCCACCCTGCCTCATCCAGCAAGAGGGTATTGAAGGCAAAGTGGAGAAAAATACTCAGGAGCAACCCCTGTGAACGCCACCAGCTGCGGCGAAACAGATAATGCTTGCCCAAGGCATAGCCCTGAGGCGCACTAAATAAGGCATGTGCCAAGGTGGTGACCAGCATGTGCCAAGCCGCCACCCCAGTACCAAACCCCAGGGCATACGTCAGATTTTCGGCATAAGCAAACCCCAACGCCGCAGTCACGGCATAGACCAGACCGTCCATTGGCTCGTCGAAGGCCTCTTCAGCCAGGGCGGTGGAAGTCGCCAGCATTTTGAAGCCCTCCTCCGTTATCGCAGCCAGGAGAGTCAGCAGTAACGGCCAGCTCCACCACTGCTCGAAACTGGCCTCAAACGTGGCGGATACCAGCCAGGCGAACACACCCCAGCCGAAAGTGCGGGCCAGCAGCCAGAGCGGCTCAGGATGGCGGTCATGGCGGATGAAGAACCACAGCCAAGCTGCGGTCAGCAGGCTACAAAGTGAGAAGGTAGACCAGAGCTGAGAGAAGAGTTGCATGCTCATATCTGTTCTCCCCTCTCTGCCCTAGTCCTCAACCCTCAGCCTCAGCGCCGACGCCCACGCTTCTGCGCGGCTTGAAGGGCCACTTCCAACGCACTGCGACTGACCAAGGGGGCAGAAGCCAGGTGCGTGAGCGCCAGTGCCAGAGCGTCAGCAGCGTGATTGTTGGTCAGCGCCCGCAAACCCAGATTGGCCCGGACCATATAGATGATCTGTTCCTTGTCAGCGCGGCCTGTACCTACCAGGGCCTTTTTGACCTGCATGGGGCCGTACCCATACACCGGCAGCCCCCGCTGCCCGCATGTCAGCTGCACCACGCCGTAAGCCTGGCCGACCTTGAAAGCTACGTCGGCCTGACGGCGTAAAATCTGATCTTCCAGAGCCACAGCTTCAGGCTGGAATTCGTCAATGACAGCCGCGATACGGCGGTGCAGGGTGAGCAGACGCTGTCCCATTTCCTGTGAACTGGGCGTAGTCACGCACTCCTGGTGCAAACAAACGGCGCGGCGAACATCTCCGTCCACCACGCCAAGGCCCAGATTGGCCAGTCCCGGATCCACACCTAAGACCCTCATTTCCCCGTCACGCTCACAGTCAGACACCATACAGCTTCTGCTGAGCTGCTACACCTGACAGCCCCGCAGAAGCGCTGCAACAAGGACGCCCCTGGGCTCAGCTGCTGCAGGAACCGCCCTGACCCTCGGGAGCCGTAGCGCCGTCGGTGCGGAACGAGTGGCCGCAGCCGCAGGAGCTGGTCGCATTGGGATTGTGAACGGTAAAGCCGCCGCCCATCAGGTTCTCGACAAAATCGACTTCGCTGCCGCGCAGCAGGGCGAGGCTCGCCTGATCCACCAGCAGCTTGACGCCCCGGTCATGCACGATGGTGTCGCCTTCAAGTTCACGGTCATCAATGGCCATGCCGTACTGATAACCGCTGCACCCGCCACTCTTGATAAATACGCGCACGCCAGCATCCTGCTTGCCACTGCCTGCCAGGATGCTCTGAGCCTTCTGGGCCCCGTATTCGCTGATGGTGAGAACCTTGGCCTCTGCCGGGGCAGCGGGGGTCGTCACAGGGAACATTTCTGCCGTCATGTGGGAAGCTTAGCACCGCCGAGACAAGCGCAACCGCAGCTTCGCTTGCAAATGAATCGCCCCGCACCATGAATCTATAGTCACATAACTTGAGTGGGGTTTTGATAGATTAAACCGTATGACTAACGCTTATGCACAGTGGTTCGCCCAGATAGAACAGGAGTATGGAGAGCAGCTGGCCGACATGCCCCTGCCCGACGGCCTGCCTGAACATCTGGCCGAGCTGATAGAGGCTGGCGACCAAGAAGCTGTGCTGTTCATGCTGAAAGTGGCGTGGCAGCTGGGTGCTCAAGCCGGACTTTCGGCAGGTGTACGGTTGGCCCAACATGGCCAGGGCCCACAGGGACAACCAGCCCCCAGCAGCGGCCTGAAAGCTTAAGGCCCGGCCATAGCGTGCGTAGGCGGTGGACACCTGACCCTATGCACTCAAGCTTGCACCAAGCCATGGTCCTTTTTGCCGGTGGCGCGGCAGTGCTTACCCGTTCCCGTCATTCACGCTACAATTGGAATTCATGGACGCCAAAGTCATCGTAGTGACCTCGGGCAAAGGTGGGGTCGGCAAGACCACCACCACCGCCAACATCGGCGCAGCCCTCGCCAAACAGGGTGAAAAAACCGCAGTGATTGACGTGGACGTGGGCCTGCGCAACCTGGACGTGGTCATGGGCTTGGAAAGCCGCGTGGTGTTTGACCTGATTGACGTGCTGGAAGGCAAGTGCAAGCTGAACCAGGCACTGATCCGTGACAAGCGGGTCGAGAACCTGTACTTGATGCCTGCCTCGCAGACCCGCGACAAGGATGCCCTTGACCCTGAAGTCTTTAAGCAAGTGATTGACCGCCTGCTGAATGAAGAAGGCTTTGACCGGATTCTGGTGGATAGCCCTGCCGGCATCGAATCGGGCTTTAAGACGGCTGCCGCTCCTGCACAGGGCGCACTGGTCGTGGTTAACCCTGAAGTGTCCAGCGTGCGTGACGCTGACCGCATCATCGGGCTGTTGGAAGCGCATCAGGTGGGCGAAATCCGCTTGGTGATCAACCGTCTGCGCCCTGCGATGGTCGCCAGCGGCAACATGCTGAGCGAGGCGGATATGGTCAATATCCTGAACGTCAAGCCTATCGGGATTATTCCTGAGGACGACGGCATTATCGTCTCGACCAACGTGGGTGAGCCAGCGGTCCTGGGCCAGTCCAGAGCCGGTCAGGCCTTTATGGATACGGCCCGCCGAATTCGCGGTGAGGACGTACCTTTCCCGGTTTACGGCGAAGAACCTGCGGGTGGCTTCTGGGCGCGGCTGCGTAAGCTGCTCGGAGGTGCCTGATGTTTGGTTGGTTCAAGAGCCGCGAGGAACGCAGCAAAGAGGCCCTGCGTGACCGGCTGGAGCTGGTGCTGGCCTATGACCGGGCCAACGTCTCGCCCGGCAAGATTGACGCCCTGCGCGCCGACCTGCTGGAAGTGGTCCGCAAGCATTTCCCAGCGGGCGAAAGCTCCATTGAAGTGGAGCAGATGGGCGACAAGATGGTCCTGTCGGCCAACATTCCGCTAGAAAGCGGCACCCGTCCTGGGCCGAGGCGCGGCTGAGGGCTGACTGGCCCCTACCGGTACTAGCCAAGACAGGAGGGAGTAGGGGCCAACAATGGCTCCTCTCCCTATTACTTTTGTCGTTTGTTGGCTTTCATCCTGTGTGCTGCTCATACCGGATGATTGTTCGTGACAGGTTGACGGTGTTCTGAGGCCAGCGGGCTTAGAGTAGGAACATGGAATACCGCAAATTGGGCAAAAGTGGACTGAAAGTCTCGGAAGTGGCGCTGGGCGGCTGGGTCACCTACGGCCACAGCGTGCATGAGCAGCAAACGGTGCGTGACATCGTTCACCGCGCTTATGACGCAGGCGTCAATTTCTTTGACCAAGCCGATGTCTATGCCAAAGGCAAAAGCGAGGAGATGATGGGCGCAGTCCTCGGCGAGCTGCCCCGGCACACCCTGGTGCTGTCCAGCAAGGTGTACTGGCCCATGAGCGACGATGTCAACGACCAGGGCCTCAGCCGCAAGCATGTGCTGGAAAGCATTGACGGCAGCCTGCGCCGCCTGGGCACCGACTACGTGGACATCTACTTCGCACACCGCTACGACCCCAATGTGCCGATGGAAGAAATCGTGATGGCCTTTGACCAGGTCATCCGCGACGGCAAGGCGCTGTACTGGGGCACGTCCATGTGGCCCGCTGCCCGCATCGCCCAGGCGGTGGAATTTGCCCGCGCCCACGGCCTGCACGCACCGGTGGTGGAGCAGCCCGAATATTCGATGATTGCCCGTGAGCGGGTAGAAAATGAGATTTTGCCCTACACCGAGGAAGCTGGCGTGGGCCTGGTCGTCTGGAGCCCGCTGGCGATGGGATTGCTGACCGGCAAGTACGACAATGGCGTGCCCGAAGGTGCCCGCCTGGGCGAGAACGAGAACTGGGCCAAGAAGTTTCTGACCGACAGCAACGTGCAGCGCGTGCGCGAGCTGAAACCTATCGCCGATGACCTGGGCCTGACCCGCGCCCAGCTGGCCCTGGCCTGGATTCTGCGGCAAAAAGGGGTCAGCAGCGTCATTACCGGCGCAACCCGGGTGAGCCAGATTGAGGACACCGTCAAAGCGGGCGGCGTGCGGCTGAGTGACGATGTCGTTGCACGAATTGAAGACATCTTGAACGGCTGAACGCAACAAGACTCCAAACGAAATTGGCCCGGCAGTGCATTTGCCGGGCCACGTGCTGCATAGGTTCAGACGCCGAAAAATTCAGCGTTCTTGGCAATAAAGGGGGTTTCTTCGTCGGGCACGTCTTCTTCAGGGAAGATGGCGTTGACGGGGCAAGCAGGCACACAAGCGCCGCAGTCAATGCACTCGTCGGGGTGGATGAGGAACTGGTCACCACCGTCGTAGATGCACTCGACAGGGCAAACTTCGGTGCAGGCTTGGTCCTTGACACCGATACAGGGGGAAGTGATGATGTGAGGCATAGCGGCAGTATGCCCCGGCCCCCTATCGGATGACAAGGGCCATTTCTCTGAAGGAATCACGTCTGGGCGGGCCAAATCCTGACTTGGTAGCTCAGGATTTCAGCGCTACTGGGCCTGCGACAAATAAGCTTCGGCCAGTGCCAGGTCGGAGGGCTTGTCCACATCGGTGCCTACGGCAGCATGCGGCGTAATGATGGCCCGCGCCTGGACACCGAGAAGGCGGCTGACCGCTTCTTCGAGACCCCGCACGGTCAGCTGGCCAGTGAGAAGCCGCAGCAAAACCCCTGGACCGATTAGGGCGGCCAGTTTAAGGGGCGCTTTGCGGGCGTCAAGCACGGCCCGCAATCTGGGCAGAAATTGCCCCACCAGCGCTGGGTCGAACAGGAAAAGGTTGCCGCCGGTAAACGTGCCATCCTTGACCCGCACAAAAGTCCGCTTGACGCCGGGGAAAGTGCGTTCGCAGGCTTCGCGCGGGACCACTGGATACAGGAGCCCTGCACCCGGCTGCTCAGCGGCCTGTGCCAGCACATCATTCAGCTGCTGGGCGGTCAACATGGGAATGTCAGCCGTAAGCACCAAAGCACGCCCAGACCTGTCACCCAGCGCCTCTAGCCCAGCGGTCAGGTTGTCCAGCAGGCTGCCCCGGTCTGGCAGCTGTAGGTCAATCAGGGCGTCCATCTCGGGCGTGGTGGGGCCGATATAAGCCACCCGCCCTACCTGACCGCTGGCCCGCACGGCCCGCAGCACATGCAGCCCCATTGGCTGCCCGGCCACCGGCACCAGTCCTTTGACTGCTACGCCATGCGAGACAGCAAAAGGGTCGCCTGGATCGCCCCCGCCAAGAATCAGGGCTTGGTACTGTGAGGCGGCAGCAGCGGTCATGGGGGACAGTGTAGATCAGTCCTGCTGCTCAGTCGTGCCCCGTGGCGGGAGCTGGGTGGACCGGCAACACCAGCCGCGCTGTGAAGCCCGCGCCCTCCACACTGGTCAGTTCGAGCCGCCCGCCATGAACCTCGGCGGCCCGCTGCGCCAGCGCCAGACCCAGCCCGTGACCGCCGCCCGCCGCCTGCCCCTGCCGCGAAGCATCGGGACGGTAAAAGGGCTGTCCCAGCTGCGCCAGCACCTCGGGAGAGACGCCGGGGCCCTCATCCTGCACTGAGATGTGGGCCTCTTCCCCCACCCTCTCCAACTGCACCAGCACCGGAGCGCCAGCGCCGTAACGCATCGCATTGACCACCAGATTCCACACGGCCTGGCCCAGCAGCACCGGGTCGCCCTCGGTCCACAGGACGCGGCCACTGGGAGCCACTTGCAGGTCCACATCAGCCAGCTCGTCCAGCTCGCGGGCGCGGTCTACGGCATCGGCAGCCAGGGGAGGCAGCGCTACCGGCTGCCGGGAGACCGAAGAAGGGTCGCGCGACAGCAGCAGCAGGTGTGTGGTCAGGTCTGAAAGCCGCTCCAAGTCAGTGCCAATTTCCTGCAAGTCCTGGCGGTAGCGCTCAGCGCTGCGGGGGCGGCTCAGGCTGCCCTGCACCCGCGCCGTGAGGGCCGCCAGCGGGGAACGCAGGTCGTGGGCAGCGGCGCGGGCAAAGTCCTGTTCGCGCTCGCGGGCCTGGGCCAGTTGCCCAAAGGTGCCCTGAAGGGCGCGGGCCAGCAAGCCCAGCTCGTCGCCCTGCTCGGTCAGCGGCAGTGGACGGCGGAGGTCGCCGCTCTCCCCCACTTCGCGGGCCGCCACTTCCAGCTGCCGCACTGGGGCCAGCAACCGCCCCGATACTGTCCACCCCAGCACCAGCGCCAGCACCAGCGCCAGCGGAAGCAGGGTCCAAAAGGCGCGGCGAAAAGCTTTGTTGGCCTGGCCCAGCGACCCAGTGTCGGTCATGACCGTCAGCATCAGCGGCGGACCAGAGGTGCGCAGCTCGCGTACGGCAATCATCTTATCCTGGCCGCGCAGCTGGTACAGGTTGACCGGCAAATCCAGCTGCAACCCCTGGGGAAAATGCACGGTCTGGTTGTAGAACCACTGCTCACCCACCTGCGACACCAGCCGCAGGTCCAGATTCTGGGTCTGCACGTTTTCGCTGGCAATCTGCGAGAGGTCCAGCCACACCCAGCGCAGACTTTCAGCCCCGCCAGCGCGGTCCACCTCGCGCTCGACCCGCGACTGCACAATCAGCACGCTGCTGAGCAGCTGCTCCTTTTCGGAGAGATACAGCAGTTGCCGCATGGTCAGATAGATGCCGCCCGACACCAGCAGGGCGGCCAGCACCGTGGCGAGGGCCGCCCACAGGGTCAGGCGGGCACGGAGGCTCAGGCGCATGTGGGGTAGTGGAGAGGTGATGGGAGATGGAAAAAAGCGGCTGGCCATCCCCCATCCACCCTCAACCTTCCACCCGGTAGCCGCGCCCGCGCTCCGAGCGGATGGCTTCGGGGGCCAGCTTGCGGCGCACGTAGCGCACGTACACGTCCACAATGCGGGCTTCGCCGTCGAATTCGGCTCCCCATACGCGGTCCAGCAATTCCTCGCGGGTAAACCAGCGCTCCGGCGAGAGCGTCAGCGCTTCGAGCAACGCGTACTCGCGGCCCGTGACCGCCACTTCTTCGCCGTCCCAGGTCACGGTGCGGGCCACGGTGTCCAGGGTGCCGCGCCCATCACCGAAATGCAGCACCGGCGCACTCTGGCCGCGCTCACGGCGGGTCAGGGCACGCAGGGTCGCCAGCAGCTCGGGCATGGCAAACGGCTTGGTCAAATACGCGTCCCCGCCGATGTCCAGTCCATGCACCCGGTCCTCAACCTCGGTGCGTGCCGTCAGAAAGAGGATGGCCGTGTCCAGGCCCGCTTCGCGCATTTCCCCGGCCACTGCGAAGCCGTCCAGCTCACCGGGCACCATCACGTCCAGCACGGCCAGGGGATAGTCGCCCATCACGGCGGCTTCGAGCGCGTCGTCGCCGGTCTGCACCCAGGTCACGTCGTAGCCCGCCTCGCTCAGGGCCTCACGGGTGGGCTCGGCAATGCGGGTGTCGTCTTCGAGCAGCAGCAGGCGCATGGAGGCAGTCTAGCGGTGCGGGTTGGAGGTGGGTTGGAGCGCGGCGTGATACCTTCGGGCCACTTTCCTTCAGGCCCAAGTGGGCAGGTGATGTTTATGGCAGACGGCAATTCAGTGCAGCGCTCCGGCGCATACGGCAACCGTTTTACAGCCCAGTTTCACTTTTGGAGGACCCATCCATGACCTTATCCCACCCCAACCCTTTCGCAGCGCCTCTGCGGGACCTGCTACGCGAAACTTTTGAAGGCACTGGCGGACAGGGCAGTATGTATATCGACGGCAGGGGGCGCGGCAGCCTGCTGGAAACTCTGAGCGGGCTGAGCGCCCTTCAGGCGTCCGAGCGCACTGGTAACGCTCCCAGTATCGCCGCGCACGTGGGGCATACCCGCTACTACCTCCGCGCCCTGCGGACCTATCTGGCGGGCGATGACTTCATAGCCGACTGGCCGGGCAGCTGGCAGCCCTCGGAAGTGGACGAACCGGGGTGGGCCGAGCTCCAAGGCGAGCTCGCCAGCGAATATCACGCCCTGCTGACCCAGCTTGAGCAGATCATCGATTGGAACGAGGACCTCAGCACTGACGCCCTCGCCACGCTGGCACACAGCGCCTATCATCTGGGCGCTGTGCGGCTGCTGGCACGGCACTTTGTATCCAGCGACAGCTAACTAACTACACAGCCGGGGCATTTTCGATGCAAGCCGCTACACTGCGGGGCGTGATTATCACGATTGACGGCGTAGCGGCGAGCGGCAAAAGTACGGTGGCCTCCGGGGTGGCCCGCGCCCTGGGCGTCCCGTATGTCAGTTCGGGGCTGCTGTACCGCGCCGTGACCCTGCACGGCCTGGAAAGTGGACTGCCGGGCGGCGACCTGCGCGTGCTGGAGCGCTTGCAGGCTCAGCCGCCCCGACTGGAACCCCACGCCGAGGGCAACCGGGTGCATCTGGCGGGACGCGACCTGACCGACGACCTGCACGCCACGCGGGTGGATGAAGGCGTCAGCGCCTACGCCGCGCTCCCAGAGGTGCGGGCCTGGGTGGATGAGCAGCTGCGGGCACTGCCCGCTCCCTTCGTGGCCGAGGGACGCGACATGGGCACCAACGTCTTCCCACAGGCGCAGGCCAAGTTCTACCTGACTGCCAGCCCCCGCGTGCGGGCCGAGCGGCGCAGCGCCGAGCGCCCCGAAGACCTGGACGCCATCGAAGCGGCCCTGGTAGAACGCGACACCCGCGACGCTGCCCAGAGCTTGCCTGCCGCCGACGCCCTGGTGATTGATACCGGCGAACTGAGCGCGCAGGAAGTCATTGACCTGATTGTGGCGCAGGTCAGGGAGAAGGCAGCAGGCTAAAGGCAGAAAGCTTGAGGCAGAGCAGGCTGATACTGCTCCCTTCAAGCTTTCTGCTTTCTCCCTGGTACTTCCTGCTTTGCAGCCTCAGCGGGCGGCGTCCACCACCCACTCGCCGCCGCGCATCAGCGGGATGCGGTTGCCGTCCTTGGTCAGGCCGTCCACGTCGGTGCTGGGGCTACCAATCATCCAGTCCACGTGAATCAGGGAGCGGTTGCCCCCGGCGGCGGCCAGCTGCTGCTCGTCGCTGCCGCCCTCCACATTGGTGGAGTAGCAGCGGCCCAGAGCGATGTGTGAAGCGGCATTCTCGTCAAAGAGGGTCATGTTGAACAGGCTGCCGGTCTGCGCCACTGGGGCTGAGGCCGGGACCAGCGCCACTTCGCCCAGGTAAGCGGCACCCTCGTCGGTGTCCAGCAACTGCTGCAAGGTCTCCTGGCCGGTGTCGGCGCTGGCTTCTACGGCGCGGCCTCCTTCAAAGCGCATGCGGATGCCGCTGATGAGGGTGCCGCGTACCGACAGCGGCTTGGTTGCCACCGCCACGCCATCCACCCGCTCACGGTGCGGCGCAGTGAACACCTCATCGGTGGGCATGTTGGGCACGGTGCGCGTGCCCGTCGGGCCGGTCATGGCCCCGCCGTCCCAGATGTGACCGTCGGCCAACCCCACCGTGAGGTCAGTGCCCTCATTGCTGCGGAAATGCACCGCGCTGAACTGCTGTTCGTTGAGGTACGCGCTCAGCCGGGCCAGGCGGTCCGTGTGTGCCTGCCAGGCGGCCACCGGGTCTGCCTCGTTGATACGCGACACGGTAAAGATGTCTTCCCACAGCCGCGCTACGCCCTCGGCTTCGGGCAGGTCGGGGTACACGCTGCTGGCCCAAGCGGGCGTACTCATGGCCCCCAGGGTCCAGTCCACCGTGTGGCCGCTGATGGCCGCCGACACCTTGCGGCTCAGCTCTGCGCCGCGCTTGGTGCGTTCGGCAATAAGTAGGCCGTCCACTCCGGCCAGCAGGTTGGGGTCATCGCCACGAATGCCGATGCGGGCGTAGCCGTCATCCACCATCCGCTCGGCCTGCTCCATCACCCAGTCGGGCATAAACAGCGCGGCCTCGCGGCTGCCCTCCACATAGCGCAGCCGCTCCAGCTGGTCGTCGCGCCACTCTACACGCACATCCAGAGCGCCACGTCGGTAAGCTTCGGCCACCATCTCACGGACCAGGGGGGCCGCTTCCAGGGGCGCGCTAATCAGCAATTTGCCGCCAGCGTTGAGGCCCACACCCGTACCCACCAGCACACGGGCGTACTCACGCAGCTTCTCTTCAAATGTTTTGGACATTGCCGCAGCATAGCAAGGCCGCCCTGCGAATCCGGCGCAGCTCTCCCCGCAAGTGGCCGCCGACTGGCCCCTTTCTAAGAGGCCCGGTCTCTGGGCATAAGTCTCTGGGCATAACAGGCTTAGAAGCAGCCTCAGAAATGAGCTGGATGGCTCCAACGAAAGGATGACTTTTGCCTTCTATCAACCTGTTACGCTGAAACAATGAAACATAGGACACGCTTTTTACTCTGGACCGTCAGTCTCAGTCTGGGCAGTGCTGCGCTGGCCGCACTCTCTGGGGGCGGGCAGCCCCAGCCGACTGTGAGGACCGCACCAGACAGCCTGATTCCTGCGGCCCCAGTTCGGACAGGGCCAGTGCAGCAGGTCTCGGCCACCATGCCCCCGCTGCGTGACGAACCCGGCACCCGCTCCGGCGAGGTGCAACCGGGCAAGCTGCCCAAAGTGCAGCCTGTCCCCACCACGGCAGCCCAACCATCCGGCCTTCCCGCCAGAGTGACGTTCGTGACCCAGGCCGAGGGCATCAAGGAATACCGCCTGGACAACGGCCTGCGCGTGCTGCTGTTTCCTGACGCGTCCGCCGGCAAATTTACGCTGAACGTGACCTACTTGGTGGGCAGCGTCCACGAGAACTACGGCGAAACGGGCATGGCCCACCTGCTGGAGCACCTGGTGTTCAAGGGCACCGAGACCAGCGGCAACCTGATGGAAGCGCTCGGACAGCGCGGGGCGAACTTCAACGGAACGACCAGCCTGGACCGCACCAACTACTTCGAGACGCTGAACAACACGGGCGACAACCTGCAGTGGGCCATTGCGATGGAAGCAGACCGCATGGTGAATTCACGCATCAGCGGAGACGACCTCAAGACCGAAATGACGGTGGTCCGCAACGAGTTTGAAGCAGGCGAGAACAGCCCCATCGGGCTGACGCTCAAGGAACTGCAATCGGTGGCCTACGACTGGCACAACTACGGCAACTCCACCATCGGCAACCGCTCGGATGTGGAGAATGTGCCGATCAGCCGCCTGCAAGCCTTTTACCGCACCTACTATCAGCCCGACAATGCAGTGGTCACGCTGGCCGGCGACTTTGATGAAGCGCAGGCGCTGGGGCTGATTGCCCAGGAGTTCGGTAAGATTCCTGCGCCTACCCGCACGCTGCCTGCCCAGTACACCCGCGAACCCGCCCAGAACGGCGAGCGCAGCGTGACTGTGCGCCGCGTGGGTGACCTTCAGGCCTTGATGGCGGCCTACCACGTGCCCAGCGTGCGCCACGCCGACTACCCCGCACTGCTGGTACTGAATGAACTGCTGGGCGATGAACCCAGCGGGCGGCTGTACGCGGCCCTGGTCCAAAGCGGGCAGGCCAGCGCCACTGGCACTTTTCCGCTCACGGGCGGCGAGCCAGGGCTCATGATTGGCCTGGCCCTGCTGGACAAGGACGATGACCTGGACCGGGCGCAGGCCACGCTGCTCGCTGCGCTGGAACAAGCGGGCGACAAAGCCTTTACTGACGAAGAAGTGAGCCGTGCCAAGCAGCGCCTGGCCACCCAGCACCAGCAGCTGATGACGCAGCCGGGGCAGGTCGGTGTGGCCCTGAGCGAAGCGATTGCTGCCGGAGACTGGCGCTTGCTGCTGGAGCGCCGTGACGCTGTCGCCCGCGTGACCGCCGCCGACGTGCAGCGCGTCGCCCGCACCTATCTCAAGCCCAGCAACCGCACCCTGGGCCGCTTTATTCCCACAGCTCAGCCGGACCGGGTGGACATCGCCCAGGCCCCCAGTGCCCAGGAGGTGCTGCGGGACTTTGTGGGAGGTGAGGCCCTGAATGCGGGCGAAGTGCTGGATGTGACCCCAGCCGCCCTGGAACAGCGGGTCATCCGCGAAACCATCGGCAGTGTGGCAGTGGCCCTGCTTCCCAAAGAAACCCGTGGCGACCGCGTGCAGCTACAGCTGGCGCTGGACTACGGCACCCCTGAAACTGTGCGCCAAGCGGGCGCAGCCCCCGACTTCCTGGGCGAGCTGCTGACCCGTGGCAGCGCGGGCCTGACCCGCCAGCAGTTGCGTGACCGGCTGGAAGCCATCAACACCAACCTGAGCGTGTCGGGGGGCGCTGAAGGGCTGGTGGTCAGCCTGGATACCGAGCGCCAGCACCTCCCTGAAGCCCTGGACCTGCTGCGCAGCGTACTGCGAGAGCCGACTTTCCCCGAAAGCGAACTGGCTGAGCTGAAAACCCTGACCCTGACTGGACTGGAAGCGGGGCGCAGTGAACCGCAGAGCGTGGCTGCTCAGGAACTGGCGCGCATCTTCATGCCGCCAGAGGCCCGGCGCGGCGACCTGTTCTACGTGCCTACGCTGGACGAGGAACTGGAAGATGTACGGGCCGTGACCGTACAGGACGTGCGCGACTACTATAAGAACGTGATGGGAGCAGGCCGCGCCCAGCTGAGCGTGGTGGGCGACTTTGATCCGCAGACCATTCGCGCCGCCGTGCCGGAGTTGCTGGGCGGCTGGACCAGCCCCACCGCCTATGAGCGCATCGTGCCGCCACTGACCCGCCCCGCCGGGGTTCAGCGCAGCATCAACGTGCCGGACAAGGCCAACGCCGTATATGTCGCGGCCCAGAACTTTGCGCTGCGTGACGACCACCCCGACGCCGCCGCCCTGGAAGTGGCACTGCGGGTCTTCGGAGCAGGCACCGATTCGCGGCTGTGGAACCGGGTGCGCCAGCAAGACGGCCTCAGCTACGGTGTAGGGGCGCAAGTGGCGCTGTCCAGCCGCGATGAACAGGGCGTCCTGAGCGCATATGCCATCTACAATCCGGCGGTGCGCGAGAAGCTTTCGGCGGCCCTGCAAGAAGAGTTCCGCCGCGTGGCGCAGGGTGGCTTTACCGAAGCCGAGATCAACAACGCCAAGACTGGGCTGCTGCAAGAAGCCCGCATGGCCCGCACGCAGGACGGCACCCTGGCCAGCCTCCTGCTTCAGCAAGCCGACCTGGGCCGCACCTTCGCCTTCAGTCAGGAGTGGGAGCAGCGGATTGCCGCCGTGACCCCAGAGCAGGCAGGGGCCGCCTTCGTGAAGTACATCCACCCGGATGACCTGGTGGTGATTCAGGCTGGCAGCTTCGAGTAAAGGTCCCGTAGACTGAAAGGAGAAAAGCAGCAGGCCACAAATATCGTGGCTTGCTGCTTTCTCCTTCGTTTACCACTTAGGCCAGGTCGTCCAGCGCAGCGTAATAGTCCAGCTTGGTGTCATCCACCAGTTCGCGGCCATAGGTGTCCAGAAAAGGGTCTACCCACTTGCTGCCCAGGTTGCGGCGGATGGAGCGCACCGCCAGCGCCAGGTCGGTGTGGCGGTCAGCCAGGCCAGCGCGGCCCACGTCAATCAGGCCCTCCACGAACTCGCCCTGCACGATAAAATTGGGCAAGCAGGCGTCGCCGTGCGTGACCACGATGTCCTCGGTCTGGGGGCGGTGGTTCACCAGCCAGACCAGCACGTCTACCGCTGTCTGTCCCTGGCGCTGGGGGTCAAAGTCGCTTTCATCCACCAGTCCGGCTTCGACGCGCTCACGGGCCAGCCGCAAGCTGACCGGCAGGGTCATGGTAAAGGGGCAGTCACGGGCAGGCAGACTGTGCAGTCCCCGCAGCGCCCGCGCCAGCAAGTCCGCCATGCGCCCCGCATGCAGCGTGGCGTCCGGGTGGCTCATGGGAATCCCGGGCACACGTTCCATCGCCAGATACTCCTGGGCACTGTCGGTCACGTAGCCCAGCACCGTCGGCACCGGCACGCGCCCCGCCAGCCAGCGCAGCCGCTCGCGCTCGTCGGCCAGCGAGGTGGCCGCTGGGTGACGGTGCGGCTGAATCTTGAGGATATGGCGGGTGGAACGCCAGACTTCGGCCCCCGACTCGCCCAGGGTGACCGGCTCCCAGCGGGCGACAGGCAGGATGCGGCTGAAAGCGGGCGGAACCTGTGGGCCAGCGGTATCGGGCATAGGAGACAGTCTAACGGCGGCTCAGATGCCCGGATTGGCGTTCTGGTCGGCCCAGAGATAGCGGGCGGCCAGGGTGCGGTAGGGCGACCAGCCCTGCACCACGGCCGCGTGGTCCTGCCCTGGGTAGTGGCGCTCCAGGCCCTTACGCAGTGCCAGGTCGCCAAAGCTGAACACGTCCGGGTGCGCCAGCGCAAACATCATGAACATCTCGGCGGTCCAGCGGCCCACGCCACGCAGCGGCAGCAGCTCGGCCAGCAGCTGTTCGTCACTGTGGGCGGCCAGTCCGGCAAAATCCACTTGCCCCTCAGCCGCGGCCCGCGCAATGTCCTGCACGGACGCCACCTTGGCCCACGACAGCCCCAGCGCACGCAGGTCATCGGGGCTAGCAGCGAGCAGGTTGGCGGCATTCACCTCACCCAGCCGTTCTTCCAGCCGCGCATAGATACTGCGGGCCGCTTTGACACTCAGCTGCTGGCCCACCACCGAGCGAATCAGTCGGGCGAAGGGGTCGGTGACCGGCGTGAGCACCGGCAAATCGCCATAGTCGCGAATCAGCGCGGCCATCACCGGGTCACAGCTGAGCTGCGTGAGAGCGTCGCGGTGATGGGGAAGCGGGGAAGCCATGCTGCCCAGCTTACGGGAAAGGCGGAGCAGATGAGTCCTCAATCCTCAAAAGGGTGGCTTCTTCGCGTCGCCAACATATCCTCTGAGCTTTCGCGGGATGAAACTTCTCTAAGTGCATCTTAATACTGCGGCAAGGGTACTATTTCAGAGCCAGAGACTTTCCTAAAGTAAAGGTCATGAACCGTCAGATTGCTCTCTTAACCACCATGATGGCCGGTGCTGCCTGGGCGCAGACCACCGCGACTTCTACCACCACTATTGGCGAGGTCACGCTGACCAAGCCCGTGACTGCTCCGGCAGCGAGCCAGGCCGCCACCGAACAGGTCGAGCAAGTGGCCCCCGTGCCGACCAGCACCGCCACGCAAACCACAGTGGAGCCGATCACAGTGCCCCAGCCGCCGCAGGCCCCTGCCCAGCAAGTTCCCGTACAGGAACAGGTAGCTCCAGCGCAGCCGCTTCAGCCTGCCGTGCCCCCTGTCCGCACCGTGACGCCGCCCAGCTCGGCCAACAGCACCAGCTCCGTTACCAGCACCAGCGCGGCCAGCACGCCGGCCACGCCCCGCCCTGCCGCGAGCGCTGCTACAACCACCCCGGCTCCTCAGCCTGCGCCTAAGCCTGCTCCTGTCCCCGCGCCTAAACCCGCCCCGGCACAGGCTGCGCCCGCTGCACCTAAGCCTGCAGCAGCGCCCGCAACTCCCGCGCAGGCTGCGCCAGCCAAACCAGCTGCCACGAGCACTACCGCCAAGCCCGCCACTCCAGCCAAACCCGTGACCAGCGCCGTGGCCCAGGCTGCGCCTACTGCCGCCCCCAGCAACCTGCCCGCTGGCTGGCGTCATCTCAGCGGCGATATCTTCGGCTCCAAAGCTGTCACCCTGCCCGCTGGCAGCAAAGTGCAGGTGGCGATTGAGGCCGTGAACCGCACCACTGGCCAGCACATCCCGCACCTGCTGGTGGATTTCGGCGCTCAGGTGCTGCCCACCGAGTACTACATCAACTACAACCCGGCCCGCATGAACACCGCCAAATACGACTACGTGATTCAGGCCAAGGTCTTTAGCGCGGACGGCGAGATGCTGTATATGTCCGACGCCCGCCAGCCGCTGCCCCGCGACGTGGCTGCCAAGCTCAAGATTGATATGCGCTTCTAACCAGAGGCCCCGTTCAACAACCAACCGCCGTCAGCCATTGGGCCGGACGGCGGTTGGTCATTCAGGCCCAGACCTACAGAGAATGGCAAGAGGAAGCACACTTCTCGGCGCTGCGAAATCACTATGGTAAAAGGCATGAAAGTGAAGCTCACCCTGTTGGCCGCCCTTCTGACCGGCGTCGCCGCCGCACAGACCACCATCGGCAATGTCACCATTACCCGCCCCAGCGACGTACGCAACGTGACACCGGCCCGGACGCCTGCGGCCACCCCCGCGCCAGTGACCCGTCCGGCTCCAGTGCGTACACCTGCACCAGCACGCACTCCTACCACCAGCAGCGCCCAGGCCACGGCCATGACAGCCCCCAGCGACCTGCCCAGCGGCTGGCGTCACCTCCAGGGCCGCGTGGTGGCTCCCAGCGATATGCGCCTGCCAGCAGGCAGCAAAGTGGTCGTCTCTATTGAGGAACTAGCCCCCAACCTCGCGCACCGTTCCACCTACCTCAAGGTGAGCTTCGCAGCCACCAAACTCTCTACGCCCTACAGCCTCCAGTACAGCGCTCACCGCCTGAACCCCCAGAGCATCTACGCCGTGCGCGCCAAAGTGTATGACCGTCAGGGCCGCTTGCTGTACGCCAACAAGGCGCTGCACCGCGCTCCTGCCCTGCGCGCCGCCAAAATGAACATCAGCGTTTCGCGCTAAGGCCATAAAGCGCAGCCCTCTCTTCTCTCCCAGCCTGCGAACTGGGGGAGGTCTTTTTGAGGTTACTCGGCTCCGGTCCCTGCACCCAGCCGAGCGGCGAACCCGGCCAGCTCAGGCCACTCGGTTTGGCCTGCGTCCAGGGTCAGCAGCAGCGTGGGCTTGTGCAGTTCAGCGGCCACCCGCTCCAGTGCCGCCTGGAGGCCTGCGTCCTGCATGGGGGCCACCAGCACCAGCCCCTGCACGGCCCCCTTGCCTTCTAGCAGCCGCGCTGCGCCGTACAACCAGCGGTCACCGGCCTGAGCACGCGGGTCGCTCAGGCGCTCGCCCCGGTCCGAGACCTGCGAAGTGGGCAGCGTATGGGCGGGCACCGGAAACAGGCTGTAGCGGCTGAGCGCCTGCCACAGCCCCGCACTCAGCTCCGGGTGGGCCAGCAGGCTGCGGGGGCCAATCACACCCACGCTAACCTGCGAAGCGCGTTGCAGCGCCGGCCACTCTTCACGGCGCTCCGGCTGGCCCAGCGGCTGCACTTGCTCCAGGGCGCGGCGCACCAGGGCGGCGTTGCCCACCAAGCGCTGTCCCAAGTCTGCCGCCGCCGCTGCAAGGGCCTGGGGCTCGTCGGGCACAGCCACCAGGGGAGGCAAACCAGCAATGCGCTGAGGCAGCAATTCGGCAAAAGCGCCGCTCCAGGCATCGTCATGCACCGGCAGCCCGGCGGGCACCAAGACCGCGTCAACCTGAGTGCCCAGACTGAGAATCTCACCCAGAGCCAGCTGCACCAGCAGCGGCTCACCGGGCAAGCTGCCCCGGCCCGCTTCCAGCCAGGTGTCATAAGGAGCGCGTGGCCGGGCAGGTTCTAGGTCCAGCTCGCTCAGAAAGGCTCGCCAGTAGTCAGCGTAACGGGCCTGCGGGGTGGTCAGCAAAGCAACTTTCACGCTTCCAAGTGTAGTGCGGGTGGACAGGTGTAGTGCGGGTGGACAGGTGTAGTGCGGGTGGGCGGGTCTCGTGCGGAAGGCCACCCTGGACTCTGAGATACCCGGCGCGCGACATGAAATGCCCTGCGGCAATATCCGGCGTGCCATCACCAGATGAAGTTGCCCGCAAAGCACCGCTGTCAGGCTCTGACGGGCAACTTCACCAGCTTGGCCCTAGCGCTTCTCTGCGGGCGCTGCCACGGCAACCGGGCCAGGGTCCGGCTCAGGCTGGAGCAGAAGCAGGCGAGGCTCCGGCTCCTACAGCACGCTCGCCTTCGATATTTTCGGCGCTGCGGCCCAGAAAAGTCGCCACATCCGGATACTCAATAATCTGGAAGCGGCTGTTGCGGATGGCCGGCGTAAAGCCCGCGTCGTCAATGATGCGGATCAGTTCGCGCACGGTGGCCGAGTGCCGGTCATGACCGCCAGCGGCGCTCACCACGTTCTCTTCGAGCATGGTGCTGCCCATGTCGTTGGCTCCGTAGTAGAGCGCGGCCTGCGCCACCTTGAACCCCTGTGCCGGCCATGACGCCTGAATGTTGGGCTGGTTGTCCAGCGCCAGGCGCGAAATGGCAAGATTTTGCAGGTATTCGTGCGCGGTGGCTCCGGGGGCCTTGCCGTGCAGGCGGGTATTCTCGGTTTGCAGCGACCACATCGCAAAGCCCGAAAAGCCGTTGCCGTGCTCACGCAGCGCCCGGTCCTGCTGGTCACGAATCGCCACCAGGTGGTCGGCCCGCTGGCGGTAGGTTTCCCCAAAGCCGAACACCATGGTGCTGATGGTATAGAGTCCCTTGCGCTGCGCCGCGTCCAGAATGCGGAACCAGTCGTGCGACTTGATGCGGGCCGGGGCCGCTTTCGCACGCACTTCATCAACCAGAATCTCGCCGCCCGCGCCGGGCAGACCGTCCAGACCCGCATCAATCAGGGTGTCAAGCAGCTCATCCAGCGTCAGGCCGAAGGTCTGCTCGAAAAACAGCACCTCTTCGGGGCTGAACGCGTCAATGCGGATGGTAGGGTGGTGCGCTTTGATGTGCCGCAGCAGCCCGGTGTAATACTCCAGCGGCAGCTCCGGATTCACGCCGCCCTGCATCAGGATGCGGGTGCCGCCTACGGCTTCCAGCTCGCGGATTTTGGCGCTGATGTCTTCGTAGTCCAGTGTGTAGGCGTCGCTCTGGCGGCGGGTGCGGTAAAAGGCGCAGAAGTTGCAGCCCACCCGGCAGATATTGGTGTAGTTGATGTTGCGGTCAATCAGGAAGCTGACCACCTGAGGGTCGCAGCGCTTCATTCGCAGGCCGTGCGCCACCGCCGCCACCTGCGGCACCGGCAAGTGATACAGCGACTCGATTTCTTCCGCGCTCAGGCGTTCGCCCATAGCGGCTTTTTGCAGGACCTCAGCCGTCATGTGGGCCACTGTAGCACCGCCGCCAGCGGACAAAAGGGCCGCAGGGCAGCGCTCCACCACACGTCACCAAAAAACCGCCCGTAGGCGGCCAAAAGACTGGGAAGCGCGGCTTCAGCGGCGGGAACGCACTCGCACCGGGACAGGTCGGGAAGCTGGGCGGGCGACCTGCTGCACGGCCACAGCAGCGAGAACGGCAGTCACGGACAGCAGGATCAGAGTCATGCGGCATTATCCGGGCGCAGACCTGACAATTCTGTGGCATATGCAGCCATCGCGGGATGCCTTCAGGTTGGTTAAAGGATGCAGAAGCCCGCTCAGGCCGGGGTGGTGCGCAGGAGCACCGCTTCTGCCTGTGCGGGTAGGGCCTGCCAAGTCACCGCCGGAGGCAAATGCAGGGTTTCGCCGGCCCGCAGCCGCGCCCACTGCCCTGCCGGCAAGTCCACCACCACGTCACCGGTTAGGCACAGCAACCACTCGCCCGCCGGGTGCGCAGTCTGCGCTGGCAAGCGGCGGGTCAGGTGCAGCGCCCTCTGCACAAATGGCAGCCCCCCAGCGGGCAGCGTGACCCAGGTGTCTGGCGTGGCAGCGGCGAGGCGGGGCAGATGCAGGGGAGCGGGGTCCATCTCCCTCACCATATCCCCTGGCACCATATGGCCGGGCAGTGCTACGCCAGCGGGTGAGTGCGGGCCAGCGCCCGGCGAATCAGGAACGATGCCTGCTCGCCCAGGGCAGCGAAGCGGGGGTCACGGGTCTGCCCTCGCTGATAGCGCACAAAAATTTGCAGGGCAATCACGGCCAGCTTGAAGTCGCCGAGGAGCTCATACCACAGCAGCCCGCTCACGTCGCGCCCGCTGCGCTGGGCATATAGGCCCACCAATTCGTCCCGGTCCGGAAAGCCAGGCTGCTCGGCCTGAGCGCCGGGCAGGGTCCAGTAGGTGAGCAGCAACCCCAGGTCGGCCAGCGGGTCGCCCAGGGTGGTCATTTCCCAGTCCAGCAGCGCCGTGACCCGGCCTGGGTCGTGCGGGTGCAGCATCAGATTGTCCAGCTTGAAGTCGTTGTGGACCAGCGTGTGCGCCGACTCGGCTGGCTGGTGCTCCAGCAGCCAGGCCATCAGGCGTTCGTCGCCCAGCTCCCCGGCAGGGGCCAGGGCTCCGGGGGGCAGCGCTTCGCGGGCCCGCCGCCAGCGACCCGCCCAGCCCTCGATCTGACGGCGATTAAAGCCTTCAGGCTGGCCCAAGTCGCTCAAGCCCGCCGCCGCCAGGTCCACCGCCTGCAAGCGGACCAGGGTATCTACCAGCGCCCCAGTCATCCGTGCGGGAGCGTCCGGCAGGTCCGCGTATTCAGGCGGTAGGGCCGAGCGCATCACCATCCCTTCCCGGCGCTCCATCACATAAAAGGGCGCGCCCAGCACCTGGGAGTCTTCTATCAGCCGCAGCGGGCGTGGCGCAGCGGGCAGCACCGGGGCCACCCGCTTCAGCAGGCGGTATTCGCGGGCCATGTCGTGGGCACCGGGGGCCACCTGGCCGCGTGGGGCGCGGCGCAGCACGTAAGCCTGCTCGCCCGCCCGCAGCAGATAGGTGAGGTTGGAATATCCTCCCGGAAACTGCCGAGCTTCCAGTGCAGTCCAGTCCCCAGGCAAGTCGCCCAGCAGCTCCCGCAAGCGCTCCAGCGGCAGCTCCTCGCCGGGGCGCACGGGGACGGTCTCGGCCTGGGGCCGCCCTGCCCCGCTCACGCTTCTCCCCCACGGGCCGCCCGCAGGTCGATGCCCTGGCGGGCCAGCTCGGCCTTGGCAACCGTTTCGGTGTGTACGATGTCGGGGCCGTCGGCCAGGCGCAGGGTGCGGGCGTGCGCGTACATTTGCGCCAGCGGGGTGTCCTGCGAGACTCCCGCGCCTCCATACACCTGAATGGCCCGGTCAATCACCCGCAGGGCCATATTGGGAGCGACCACCTTGATGGCGGCAATCTCGCTGCGCGCCGCCTTGTTGCCCACCGTGTCCATCATCTGGGCGGCCTGCAAGGTCAGCAGCCGGGCCTGGTCAATCTCCATGCGGCTCCCAGCAATCAGCTCACGGGTGTGCTGGTGCGCGGCCAGCGGCTTGCCAAAAGCGGTGCGGGCAGCGGCGCGGGCCACCATCAGCTCCAGGGCACGCTCGGCCTGACCAATCAGGCGCATACAGTGATGAATGCGTCCCGGCCCCAGCCGTCCCTGCGCGATTTCAAAACCTCGGCCCTCGCCCAGAATCAGGTGGCTGGCGGGCACGCGCACCTCCTGAAAGCTGAGCTCGGCGTGCCCGTGCGGGGCGTCGTCGTAGCCGAACACGCTCAGCATGCGCTCGCGGGTCACGCCTGGCGCGTCCAGCGGCACCAGAATCATGCTCTGCTGCCGCCAGCGCTCGGCGGCGGGGTCGGTCTGACCCATAAAAATCGCCACCTGGCAGCGGGGGTCGCCCGCGCCGCTGGTCCACCACTTGCGGCCACTCACCACGTAGCTGTCCCCGTCGCGCCGAATGCTGGCCTGGATGTTGGTGGCGTCACTGCTCGCCACGTCCGGCTCGGTCATGCAAAAACCGGAGCGAATCTCGCCCCGCAGCAGCGGCTCCAGCCAGCGCTCCTGCTGCTCGGGGCTGCCGTAGCGGGCCAGCACTTCCATATTGCCGGTGTCGGGCGCCGAGCAGTTGAACACCTCCGGGGCCCACCAGACCCGGCCCATCTGCTCGGCCAGTGGGGCGTAGTCCAGGTTAGACAGTCCCGCGCCAAAGCGGCCTTCCGGATCGCTGGCAGGCGGCAGGAACAGGTTCCACAGGCCCTCAGCCTGCGCACGCAGCTTGAGGTCTTCCAGCAAGTGGAGGTGCGCCCAGCGGTCCCCCGTCTCGACTTCGGCCAGGAACGCCGCTTCGTTGGGGTAGATGTGCTCGGCCATGAAGCGGGTCAGGCGGCCCAGCAGCTCCAGCGCCCGTTCCGAGACGCCGAAAGCGGCCAGCGCCGCCGCGCCCGGTACGGGGTGTGGCGCGGCCGTCACGCGGTCTGCCCGCCGTCCACCACCAGCACCTGCCCGGTCATGTACGCCGACGCCCGCGACGCCAGGAAAATGGCCGCGCCCTTGAGGTCCTGTTCGCCGCCGAAGCGGCCCAGCGGAATGGCCGCCAGGAATTCTTTCTCGTAGCGCTCCAGCAAGACCCGCGACATGTCACTGGGAAACCAGCCTGGCGCGATGGCATTCACGCGGATGCCCCGGGGACCCCACTTCCAGGCCAGGTCACGGGTAAAGGTGATGACGCCGCCCTTGCTGGCGCTGTACCCGATCACTGGAAAGTGGCTGGGCGTGCCGCGCATCCCCGCCACCGAGGCAATGTTGATGATCGAGCCGCTGCCCTGGGCCAGCATGACCCGGCCCGCCGCCTGCGAACACAAAAACACACCGGTCAGGTTGGTATCCATCACCTTGTTCCACTGCTCTAGCGTCATGTCCTCGGTGGGGGCCGCCCAGGTGGTGCCAGCATTGTTGACCAGAATGTCCAGCCGCCCAAATTCGTCTATGGCGGCCTGCACGGCGGCCTGCACACTTGCAGGGTCGGTCACGTTGCAGGCCACGGCTATCGCCTGTGCGCCGCGTTCACGCAGCGCGGCAGCGGCGGCCTCGCAGCGCTCCAATTTGCGGGCACACAGCACCACGCTGGCGCCCATCTCGGTGAGGGCCTCGGCCATTTGCAGGCCCAGGCCGCTGCCGCCACCAGTAATCAGGGCCACCTGGCCCCGGAGTCCAAAGAGGGGATGCTCCTGAAGTTCCATATATCGTCCTCCCGCCCCCGGTCAGGGAGCGCAAAACAGCGTCTATAGGTGGGTAGAAGCCTATTATGCGTGGCTGGACTCGCGTTTCTCAACTCGCATTTTGGCGCGCTGAGTGGGGGCAAATGCCGGTGCAGCACTCGCAAATCTTCAGTGTTCCAGCAGGCTTTCCAAGTAGGCCACCAGCGCTGCCCGCACCTCGCCGCGCACCACCGGGTCCGCCGCACCGGAGGTGTTGCGCAGGAAATACAGCCCGTTGGCCAGGTGAATGATGACGTTTACGGCGGCGTAACGGCGCTCTGCCGAGAGGGAGGGAGCGCGGAGCGCCAAGAGCTCTTCTAGCTGCTGCGCGGTAGAGCGGCGCAGGTCCAGCGACCCTGGCACCCGTGAGCGGCTGAACACCAGCACGGCCAGCAGGCCAGGCGGCTCGGCATTGAGCCGGGCATGGGTGTCCAGCACGGCGTCCACCATCTCACCGGCACTGGCGGCCTGCACCTCCCGCAGCGCCGCGCCCAGCTCCACACGCAGCCGCTCGGTCCACTCCAGTTGCAGTGCGGCCAGCAGCGCCGCCTTGCCAGGGAAAAACTGATACAGCGACCCCGGCGACACGCCCGCCCGCGCCGCGATGCGGTTGGTGGTGGCCTGCTCGGTGCCCACGGCGGCAAACTCCTCAGCCGCAGCCGCCAGAATGCGGGCCACCATCTGGCGGCTGCGGGCCTGCTTGGGTTCGCGCCGGGGCCGCAGCTGGGGCGGCACCGTGCGCTCAGAGGCCGCCACCGGACTACACGATGCCGTCAGCGCGGGCCGCCTGGTTCAGCTTGCGGCTGGCCTGCAAGTTCATGCCCTTGGCCTGTTTCACGTCCAGGCCCAGCTCAGTGGCCACCTCTTCGACCTTGCGCCCGCCCTCGCGGGTGGCCGTGACCAGGGCACGCTCCTCCGGCGACAGCACACTGAGATAAGGCCGCAGCCGCTCCCAGGTGATGGGAGCCGACTTAGCGGCACTCTTGCGTGCGCCACCGCTGGCCGCCGGGCGAGTTGCAGCCTCGCCGCCCCCCCCAGCTGCGCGGGCCGCCTGGTTCAGCTTACGGCTGGCCTGCAAGTTCATGCCTTTGGCCTGCTTCACGTCCAGGCCCAGCTCAGCGGCCACCTCTTCGACCTTGCGCCCACCCTCACGGGTGGCCGTGACCAGGCGGCGCTCGGTGTCGCCGAGCACGTTCAGGTGGTGCTTCAGGTCGGCCCAGGCCAGAGCGGCTTTGGCTGGGGCTTTGGACTTGGCCGTCCTGGCTTTGCTGGTACTGGTTTTCCTGGTACTGGCTTTGGACCCTGTACTTGCCGCCTTTTTCCCTCTGGCTGGCTTGCCCTTGGGCTCCTTGCCGCGCTCCTGCATGATGCTCAGGGCTTGCTCGGCGCTCAGCGTTTCGGCGCTCTCGCCCTGACGCAGCGTGGCATTTCTGGTGCCGTCGGTCAGATAAGGACCAAAGCGGCCCTTTTTCAGCTGAATGTCGGGCTGGCCTTCATTCTGGAACACCGCCAGCGGGGCCGCCGCCTGGCCGCGCCCGCCGTACTTGGGCTGCTTGAAGA
Organism: Deinococcus piscis; assembly: GCF_014653275.1. Lineage (GTDB taxonomy): Bacteria > Deinococcota > Deinococci > Deinococcales > Deinococcaceae > Deinococcus > Deinococcus piscis. The sequence goes on along the minus strand of NZ_BNAL01000003.1, from coordinate 119,315 downwards.
TGTCCTCGGCCTGCGCCAAAGTCACGTCAAACAGCTGGTCGTGACTGGTCAGACTGCGCGAGTCGCCCCCACGCTTGAGGTAGGGACCGTAGCGCCCGTTCATCGCCCAGATTTCCTGCCCTTCACTAATGCCCACCAGCCGGGGCAGGCTCAGCAGTTCCAGCGCCCGCTCGAGGGTCATGTCGCTCAGGGAATCAGAGGGAAACAGGCTGGCGGTCTTGAGCGGCTTGCCTTCCTCGCCGCCCAGAGTGACGTAAGGGCCGTAGCGCCCGGCGCGGGCGAACACCAGCTGCCCGGTTTCCGGGTCGGTGCCCAGTTCGTTGTCGCCGCTCGGCAGGGACAGCAGTTCTTCGGCCTTTTCGAGGGTCAGCTCGTCAGGCACTAGGTCTTCGGGGAGGTTGGCCTTGGTGTCGCCGCGCTGCATGTACGGCCCGTAGCGGCCCACCCGCAGCTCGATGCCGCTGCCACGCAGCCGGGGCACGTCAATGGTGGCGATCCCGCGTGCGTCAATCTCGCCCATCTTGGTCTCAATCAGGGGGCGCAGGCCAAAAGCGGGGGCTTCGCCCGGCTGCTCCTGCGGGCCACTGCCCAGATAAAAGCGCTTCAGGTAAGGAATACGGTGTTCACGCCCACCCGCGATTTCGTCCAGGTCTTCTTCCATGCGGGCGGTGAAATCGTAGTCCACCAGCTGCCCGAAATGGTGTTCCAGCAGCGCCGAGGTGGCAAACGCTGTCCAGCTGGGAATGAGCGCGGAGCCTTTTTTCTGCGCGTAGCCCCGGTCCTGAATGGTGCCGATGATGCTGGCATACGTGCTGGGCCGGCCAATGCCCGCCGCTTCCAGCGCCTGCACCAGGCTGGCCTCGGTGAAGCGGGCCGGCGGCTGGGTCTGGTGGCCTTCGGGCTGCACGTCCTGAGCCTGGGCGCGGTCCCCTTCGCGCAGCGGAGGCAGGTGGGTTTCCCGGTCCCCCAGTGCGGCGGCGGGGTCATCGCTGCCCTCTACATAGGCGCGCAGAAAGCCGGGAAAGCTGATGGTGCGGCCCGACGCGGCCAGGGTCACGGGATCGCGCCCAGCCTGACCGCCCAGGCGCACCCGCAGGCTCAGGCCCCTGGCGTCCGCCATCTGCGAGGCCACGGTCCGCTTCCAAACCAGGTCGTACAACCGCCACTCGTCGCCGCCCAGCTCACCGCGCAGGCTCTCAGGCGTGCGGAAAGAACTGCCCGCCGGACGAATCGCCTCGTGGGCTTCCTGGGCGTTTTTGCTCTTCTTGGCGTACACACGGGGCTGCGGCGAGACGTAATCGGCCCCATACATCTGCGCGGCCTGCTTCCGGGCCGCACCCACCGCCTCACTGCTGAGGTTGGTGGAATCGGTGCGCATGTAGGTGATATAGCCGCCTTCGTACAGCTTCTGTGCCGCCCGCATGGTGCGCGTGGCCGACATGCCCAGCTTGCGCCCACCCTCTTGCTGCAAGGTGGACGTGATAAAGGGCGCGGGCGGGCGCTGGGTAAAGGGTTTTTCCTCGGCGCTCAGCACGGTGAGGGCCGTGCCGCGCAAAGCCGCCGCCAGTACGTTCGCCTCGGCTTCGGTCAGCAGACGGACTTCGGAGGCTTTTTTCAGCTTCCCGGTGGCCGCGTCAAAGTCCTTGCCTACCGCCAGCCGCTCACCAGCCACCTCAATCAGCCGCGCTGGGAAGGTCTGTCCGTCCTTTTCAGCGGTGACCAGCAGGTCCCACCAAGTCCCGCTCACAAACAGCATCCGCTCACGCTCGCGCTCAACCAGCATGCGGGTCGCCACCGACTGCACCCGGCCCGCGCTCAGTTTGGGGGCCACCTTTTTCCACAGCACTGGGCTGACCTCATAACCATAGAGCCGGTCCAGGGCACGGCGGGTTTCCTGGGCTTCGACCAGGTTGGTGTCGATGTCGCGTGGCTGCCCGATGGCCTTCTGGATGGCTTCCTTGGTGATTTCGTGGAACACCATCCGGCGCACCGGGACTTTGGGTTTCAGCTCCTCGAACAGGTGCCAGGCGATGCTTTCGCCCTCGCGGTCATCGTCAGTCGCCAGGATGATTTCGTCGGCCTGGGCGGCCAGCCTCCGCAGGTGCGCTACGTGGGTCCGCTTTTCGGGCGACACCACATACAGGGGCCGGAAGTCGTCATCCACATTCAGGCCCAGGCGTGCCCAGGACTCCTTCTTGTACTTCTCGGGGATATCGGCGGCGCTGCGCGGCAGGTCACGGATGTGCCCAATGCTGGATTCCACCGCGTAGCCCTTTCCCAGGTACTTGGCGATGGTTTTGGCTTTGGCAGGCGATTCCACGATGACCAGTGTTTTTGACATGAAAATTGATTCTCCCCTAGACGTCACTTGCAGCGGACAGTGCTGGCAGCTGGATATGGGTAGGAGGCTATCACGCCCTTTCCAGGACACATGACGGCGCGGCCCCTCTTGCACCTGATGCCCGTCGGACGGCAGCCCAGCGCGCCAGAAGCGAAATTTTGGCCTATGCTGGGGCGCAATGTTTGGCCGCCTTCTCCGCACCCTGACCCTGCTGACCCTGGCGCTGGCTGCTTTTTTTCTGTGGCCGCTGGGGGTGCCGCAGGAAAAGCCCCACCCCACGCTGGTGGTGCTGGGCGCGGCGCAGTACGCGGGGCGGCCCAGTCCCGCCTTTCAGGTGCGTCTGGACCATGCGCTGGAACTGTATCAGGCGGGCGGCGTCCAGACCATCGTGGTCACGGGGGGCCGTCAGGACGGCGACCCCTACACCGAGGGCGGCGTGGGCGTGAGCTACCTGAAGCGCCACGGTGTGCCCGCTGGCATCCTCAAGGCTGAAGAACGCAGCCGCACTACGGCCCAGAATCTGAACTACGCCGCTGAGCTGCTGCCCCCACACGCCGCCGTCACGGTGGTCACCGACCATGTCCACGCGCCACGCGCCCTGGCGATGGCCCGCGATATGGGCTTTGACGCCAATGCCAGCCCCAGCCCGCTGTGGCCCAGCGCGGGCCTACGCTACCGCCTACGCGAACGCCTGGCCTGGGCCGCGTACCTGCTGCTGGACTATGAGGGCATGCGCACAGAAGAGTTCGGCGCGCAGGAGCTGGACACGTAGAAACCGGGCACGCAGAAGCCAGGCACGGGGGAACTGGACATGGGGCAATCCGGGCACCAGAAACCTAACGGGAAGGCTCAGCACTTTTCTCTCCTCCCCCATCAGGCTCAGCGCAGCGGCACCGCCCCTTAGCTGCGCCGCAAGCGCCGTACCACGCCGTCCACTTCGGGCATCCGCAGCAGCGCGGCGCCGGCCAGGTACGCCGTCAAGCCGGTGCCGCCCGCCACCGCCAGCACCACCAAGCTGGGCAGCAGCGGGCCGGGCGCGGGCAAAAAGCGGGTCATGACCCAGGCCAGAACCCCAGCCAGCGCGGCCAGCGGCAGCACCCGCCCCAGGTGAGCCAGCAGCGAGTCCAGTGGAAGTGGCACGGCGCGGCGGTACAGGAACAGCAGCGCCAGGGTCATCAGCACGCCGCTGATGGCGGTACTGACCCCGAACCCCCAAAACCCGATGACCGGCACCAGCAGGTTGTAGAGCACGACTTCCAGCACGAAGCCAGTCGCGCTGACCACCACCGCGTCACGGGTGCGCTCACGCGCATAAAAGGTACGCAGCAAGATGGTCACCAGCGCCCAGGGCACCAGCGCCAGCGCCCAGCCTGCCAGGATGCCGGAGGTAGCCGCCAGCCGGGTTTCAGGCACCGAGCCGGTCAGGTTGAAGATGCTGGCTGCGTAGGGGGCCAGAGCCACCAGCAGCGCACTCACCGGAGCCGCCATAAAGGTGGTCGAGCGCATGGCCTGCAAGGTCAACGCCCGGAACGCGGGCCAGTGGCCGTCGGCGGCCAGCTGTGAAAAGCGCGGAAACAGTGCCAGCGCGGGCGACACCACAAAGAGGCCGTTTGCCATCGTAAAGAGGGCCTCGGCGTTGGTGTAGCCTGCCTGCGTGCCCGCCGGAAACAGCTGCGCGTTGCTGAGCAGGCGCGACACGTAGATATTCAGAATCTGCCGGGTGCCCGCCGTTAGGGTAAAGGGCGCCATTTGCCGCAGGACGCGGCCCAGTGCGGGGTGGCCGGTCAGGGCAGGGCGCGGCAGCAGCCCAAAGCGGTTCAGGGCGGGCAGCTGCACGACCAGTTGCGCCAGGCCACCGACCAGCCAGCCCATCGCCAGCCAGGTGGCCTGCTGAGGCAGCAGCAGCAGCGCGATGATGCTGGCGATGTTGAACGCCACTGGCGCGAAGCTGCTTTCCTTGAAGTGCTCGTCGGCGTTCAGCAGGCCCATCGCCACGCTTGAGAGGCTGATCAGCATCAAAAAAGGCATCACTAGGCGGGTCATGTACAGGGTCAGCACCGGGTCCACGTTGGAATCGGCGGCCAGCAGCAAGTCCACCACGTAGGGCGCACCCAGAATGCCCAGCGCGGTGAGCAGCAGGTTCACCGCAATCATCACACCGCTGAAGGCCTGTGCCAGACGGCGGCGTTCCACGGTACTCAGCGATTTGTACACTGGGATAAAGGAGTTGACCAGCGCCCCTTCGGCCAGCAGCTCGCGCAGCAGGTTGGGCACCTTGACCGCCATGGTAAAGGCGTCCATGGTGGTGTTGTCGAACAGGTTGATGATCTGCTGACGGAAGACGCCAGAGAGCCGTGAGCCCAGCGTCCCGGCCATCACGATGAGGGTATTTTGGCGCACCGACTTGGGGCCGGAAGCAGGGGATTTGCGCCCGCCCCCCCGGGCCTGGGTGCCCTCAGAAGGTTCAGGCGTAACAGCAGCGTGCGCCCCCGGCTGCCCGGTTTCAGATTCGGGCAGGTCGGGACCAGCGGCGTCGGGGCTGGTCCTGAAGGATTCAGCGCGGGCAGGTTCGGTACGTGTTGGGCTGCTGTTGGCTGCACTGGCCGCAGAGGGGACATCCGCCGGGTCAGCACCAGATGGCCGCGCAGAGGAAGGGACAGGTCGCTGAGGGCCGCTCACGTGTGCAACTGTACCGCACCCGGCCCAAAACAAGGCACCGAGACGCACAGGATGGGGCGCAGAGGGTCACTGCCAACCGCCCCCGCACAGCGGCGAAACACGGCGAACTCACGGAGGCGCACCGAACAGGCAAGGGCACACTGGGCCGGCAAGAAAGCGCCGCCCCACGGGGGGAGCGGCGCAGAAAAAACAGACCTTAGGACAAGGCGGGGATATTACTGGGTGCCTGCGCCTGCCATGGCCACCAGCATCCCGGCGATGGTGCCGCTCATCAGGTTGGCAAGTACGCCAGCGGCGATGGCACGCATGCCCAGCTGCGCAATGTCGGGGCGGCGGCTGGGAGCCATGCCGCCCAGGCCGCCCAGCAAGATACCCAGCGAGCTGAAGTTGGCAAAGCCGCACAGCGCGAAGGTGACGATGGCCTCGACCTTGGGCGTAATGCCGCCTTCTTTGAGGGCATTGGCGAAGTCAATAAACGCCACAAACTCGTTGGTGACCAGCTTTTGGCCCAGGAAGCTGCCCGCCTGTACGGCCTCGGACCAGGGCACACCGATCAGGGTGGCCAGCGGCGAGAACAGGTAGCCCAGAATCAGCTGCACGGTCAGGCCCTCGAAGCCGAACAGGCCGCCGATTCCGCCCAGAATCAGGTTGATCAGGGCAATCAGACCGATAAAGGCCAGCAGCATCGCGCCCACGTTCAGCGCCAGCGCCATGCCTTCGGAAGCGCCACGGGCCGCAGCGTCAATCACGTTGGTGTCGCCGTCCTGGTCCACATTGGGGGCGGTAGGAGTAGCGTCCGCGCCCATGCCCTCCACTTCGCGGCCCGTGCCAGCGGCGGCAGGGGCGACCAGGGTGACAGGACCATCGGGAGTCGGCACCGCCGCGGTCTGGGCCACGCCAGGGCGACCTGCACCGTAATCCTGGGTCTGCTGGGTTTCGGGAAACAGCAGCTTCGCCATCAGCAGGCCGGCGGGAGCCGCCATGAAGGACGCGGCAATCAGGTAATCCAGGCGCACACCCAGCCCGGCGTAACCGGCCAGGGTGCTGCCCGCCACGCTGGCGAGGCCGCCCACCATCACCGCGAACAGCTCCGAGCGGGTCATCCCGGCGATATAGGGCTTGACCACCAGCGGCGCTTCAGTCTGGCCTACAAAGATGTTGGCGGTGGCCGAGAGGCTCTCGCCGTCGCTGGTGCCCAGCAAGCGGCCCAGGGCCCCACCCAGCAGCCGGATGACCCACTGCATGATGCCCAGGTAGTACAGCACCGCGATCAGCGAGCTGAAAAAGACGATGATCGGCAGGACGTTGAAGGCAAAAATAAAGCCCACGCTGTCCATCGCTGAGCCGTTGGTCAGGTTACCGAACAGGAAGTTAATGCCTTCCTGGGCGTTACCGATGACCTTTTGCACCCCAGCAGAGACCCACTGTAGCGCCGCCTTGCCCGGCCCCCAGAACAGCACCATAAAGGCCAGCAGGAATTGAATGGCAAGTGCGCCCAGCACGGTGCGCCAGTTGATGGCCGCGCGGTTGGCCGAGAAAATCCAGCCGATAGCCAGGAGGCCCAGAATGCCTCCTATACCCCAGAGAATGTCGTTCATGTCGCCCAAGAGTACGGGAATTCTGAACCAAGTTAAATCTTCAGCACACAATTGTCATCAAGGGGTGATTTGGGGGCCCCATTCCAGCGGTGCATGTCCGGGCAGCAGCAAGTCGGCGAAGCGGTGCAGGCCGCGCCGGTCCGGTTCTTCCAGGTGATAGCGGAAATTCCACAGGTAGTGCTGCACCACCCGCTGCGGCAGCTCCAGCCGCTGAGCATGCCGCCCGGCGATAGCGCCCAGCTCGCCCAGCCCCTGGCGGCGGGCGCCCCGCATGGCCCGCAGCAGGTCGGGTGGGGGCGGGGCGTCCTTGCGGTAGGCCCACACCGCAAAGACAAACGGCTGTCCGGTCAGGCGGTACCACTCCTGCGAGAGGTCTGTAACGGTGACGGCCCCGCCCTGGTGCGGCAAGCGGGTCATGCTGGCGTCCTCTGCCAGCGGGCCGACCACCTCGTACCACTCGCGCAGGGCACTGTCGCCTATCCGCAGCACGCCGTCGTAGCCGCGTGCCAGCAGCTCCTGCGCGGTGCCTTCTTCGCGGGTCAGCGTGGGCGACAGGCCCCACTCGCGCAGCAGCACTTCCAGCAGCGCCACGCTGGTCGCACTCTGCGCCGTAAGCGCCACGCGCCGGAGCTCTGGCAGCGGCACGGTATGAAACAGGTTCACCGAGTAGACTTGCCCCAACACGCTCACGCTGAAGTCCGGCAGGGCCGCCAGCCGGTCCGCGTGGCGGATAAATTCAGCCACGCTGATGTTGGCGATGTCTACCCGTCCTTCGAGCAGCGCGGCGTTCATTTCGGTAGGTACGCCGGTCACCACGCTGACACCTGGCGGCACCTCAAGCGGGTCCAGAATGGGCGCGACGTTGGTGTAATGAATCCAGCCGGCGCGGTAGGGCGCCGCTGAGGACGGGGCGGTAAAAACTGAGGCCATCACTTCTCCACTATGCGCTTTTCCGTAGATTTGGGGCCAAGGGGGTACTCAGGGCTTCTGACGTCGTCCCGCCCACAGCAGCGTCAGCGCAGGAAGCAGCCACAGCGCCAAGCCTGTCACCCAGTCCAGCCAATCCTCGGAATAGATCATTGCCCAGCCCACGTTATTCTCCACCAAAACTTGCTGACCCAAACCCCAAAGCAGCAACAGCGCAGGGAGGAGCAACGGCAGCGCCAGCCACAACCACCCTAACCCGCGCAGCACGGTCCGCCAGCGGTCAGACATGCGGCCTCCGCTGACGCCCCAGCCAAGCCAAGAGCGCAAATGCCGCGCCCGCACCAAGCAAAGCGGCAGTCAGTGGGTTGAGGCGCGAACGCAACATAGGCTGAGTTTAAGGGGCATAGCGGTGCTCCCTTCTCATCTCTCGTCAATTCATTCTGCTGTGGCCAAGCCTGCGCCCCAGCCACAGCAGCGTGAGTCCTGGCACCAGCCAGAGCGCCAGCAGCAGACGGTAAGTCCGGGCAGCAGAGCCTGGGTCAGCCACCGTCAGGCCCCAGTCGCCGGAGCGGGTCAGCCACACTGCCGCCACCAGCAAGAAGAGTGGCAGCGACAGCCAGAACCACCCTGCCCAGGTCACCATCTCGGCTGGCCCTGCGCCGCGCCGCCAGCTCGTCACCGCCCGCCACAGCATCCACGCACCACTCAGCACCATCAGCGCCAGGCCCAGCAAGGCCAGCGGCAGTGAGAAGCGGGAGACGGCAGCCCAAGCCATGCCCTGCGCAAACAAGCTGGAGAAAGCGAGCACGCTGAGCAGCGCCCCCAGCAGCCAGAGCGCCAGAGGCATCCGCCTAAGCATGTCCCGGCTCCAGCACACAGCTCAGGCCCCTGAGCGGGTGGGCCGCGCCCAAGGTGGCCGGAGTCTGCGGCGAAGCGGAGAGGTCAAGCGGTCTTCTACCTCGGCCCATGCCTCTTTTCATATCGCTGTCCCTGGACTGCCTCTCAGTCCGCCGCGCTACCTTCTGCCGCAGGAAACTCGGCCAGTTCATTGTAATAGGCGTCGCGCAGCACCGGCAGACGGCCCGCCCGCTGAATCATGCGAATCAGGCCCTCTTCGCTCAGTTTCATAGGACTGGTGGCCCCGGCCGCGTGCGCGATGTGCTCTTCCTGAATGGTGCCGTCGATGTCGCTCACGCCCCAGTCCAGGCTCACCTGCGTCAGCTCGGAGCCAATCATCACCCAGTAGCCCTTAATGTGCGGGAAGTTGTCCAGGTAGATGCGGGCCACGGCCAGGTTGCGCAGGTCATCCAGGCCGGTGGTGTACTCGGTTTTGCCGAGGTTCTGCGCCAGCGTGTTGCCCAGCGGCTGAAACGCCAGCGGAATAAAGGCGTGAAAGCCGCCACCGAAGCGGGCCAGACTGTCGTCCTGCAACTCGCGCAGGCGGTGCATGTGGTCCAGGCGTTCTTCCAGTGTCTCGATGTGGCCGTAGAGCATGGTGGCGTTGGTCCGCATTCCCAGCGAGTGCGCTTCCGAGTGAATCTGAAGCCACTCGTCTGACTTCACTTTGTTCTTGGCGACCTGACGGCGCACCCGCTCGGCAAAGATTTCCGCGCCGCCCCCCGGCATGGCCGCCAGTCCCGCCGCTTGCAACTCGCGCAGCACGTCCAGCGTGGGTTTTTTAGCAATGCGTGAAAGGTGCTTGATTTCGGCGGCGGTAAACGCCTTGACCTGCAAGTCGGGGTACGCTTCCCGCAGGCTGCGTACCATCGCGGGGTAGTACTCCCACGGATGGTTGGGATGGTGGCCGCTGCTCATGTGCAGCTCGGTGATGCCCGGCAGGTAACGGCGGCCCACCTCCTGCACCACTTCCTGCGGGCTGTAGTCCCAGGCCCGCTCCTCGCCCTTGTGGGCGGCGAAGGCGCAGAAGGTGCAGCCCACGTAGCAGATGTTGGTGAATTCCAGCCGCATGGAGTGCACGAAATACACCTTGTCGCCGTGCAGTCGGCGCTTTTGCAGGTCGGCCAGGCGCATCAGCCCGTTGAGGTCACGGGTGCGGAACAGGTGCATGCCTTCTTGGGGGCTGAGACGTTCGCCCGCTTCCACCTTGGCGGCAATGGGCTTGAGGTCGGGGTCACGGAGCCAGTCCATACGGGGCAGTGTACGCCTGCGGCGGCCAACAGAAGAGGGCAGAAGTCAGGAACTCTTAGCCGTCTGTAGCCAGCACCTCATTCTTACGGAACGCCCGCAGCGTCAGCGCGATGCCCAGCGCCATGAACACCGCGCCCATCAGGAAAGCCGCGCCGGGGAAATGCAGGCCCAATGGTGTATGCGCAGCAGTAAAGGCCGCAAATACGGTGGTCGCCAGCAGCGGCCCCACGATGCCCACCACGCTTTGCAGGCTGGTGATGGCACCCTGCACGCGCCCCTGCTCCGAGTCGGCCACCTGCTGCGAGACATAGCCCTGAATGGCTGGCTGCGCGAGGCCGGTCAGTGCGCCCACCACCAGCGACAGATACAGCATCAGCCCGCTGCCTGCCACCGACAGAAGCAGGAACTCCGCCACGCCAAAGCCCAGGCCCACCAGCAGGGTCTTTTTCTCGCCCCAGGCGCTGACCGCCCGGCCCACCAGAAAGGCACTGACCAGGGCATTCAGCAGCCCTGACACCGCCAGCGCAATACCGTTTTGGCCTGTGGTCCAGCCCAGCACGGTTTCGGTGTACAGCACCCAGGTCGTAAAAATGACCTGCATGGCGAGACCCACCAGAATAAACACGCCGGTCAGGTTGCGCACGGTGGGGTAGGTGGTCAGCGCTGCCAGGGGCTTCAGGGGATTCAGCTCGGCCCAGTTCCACTCGCGGCTGCGCTTGTCCCGGGGCAGCGACTCGGGCAGGATCAGCAGGCCGTAGAGCCAGCTGAGCGCCGATATCCCCGCCGCAAACAGAAACGGCACACGCAGGCCATAGTCGCCCAGCAGCCCGCCCAGCGCTGGCCCCAGGATAAAGCCCACCCCGACCATTGCCCCCACCTTGCCGAAGTTGGCGGCCCGCTCCTCAGGCGGCGACACGTCGGCAATATAGGCATTGATCACAGTGAGGCTGGCTCCCGTCGCTCCGGCGATCATGCGGCCCAGCAACAGCCACCACACCGTAGGCGCGAAATACAGCACCAGATAGTCCAGCGCCATGCCCGCTGTGGACACCAGCAGCACCGGGCGGCGCCCAAAGCGGTCACTCAGGCGGCCCAGAATAGGAGCCATCAGGAACTGCATCACCGCGTAGGCAGCGGTCAGCACCCCGATCATCCGCGCCCCCGCTTCGGGCGAACCGGCCAGCTCCTTGACCAGCCCCGGCAACACCGGCACCACCAGCCCAATGCCCATGATGTCAATCAGGACAACAATCAGGATAAAGATCATTGTGGCAGGTCGCTTGTGAGCAGTCATAACGCTTTAGCTTACGCGCCGGGCAGCAACTAAGAATCAGCCATCTGGCCTAGAGCCTAGAACCAGTGGCGACAGAACCGAGCGGCTAATGCCCCGTCAGTCCGAGCCCTCTACCTCTTCCAACGCATCTGTCGCCGTGGTGATGTGGCCCGCGCCCGCCTCATCTGTCTGGGCAGCCATGCGCTCCAGGTGCGCCTGACGCTGGCGGAACTCCTGCGCTTGCTGCGCCTCTTCCCCAGCGGCCTCACGCCAAGCGGCCATCTCACCGTACAGCTGGGCGGCCTGCTCCAGCTCGTAGCGCTCGCTGCCCAGCGGGGTGAGGCCGCGCCCAGCAAAGCGGCGCTTTAGCTTGCCCGGCACACTGTGATCAAAGCGAATATCACGCGCACGCTGCTCATGCACTTCCAAGTCACGCGGGTCTGCACCGGGCGTATGCTCCAAGTTCAGCGACATAGACAAGTAACCAGAAATCCGGAACACAGCCATCATCTTTCTCCTTAGGTCGTTGGGTCCTCTGGTGGTTGCTTCATTGGGTCCTCTGGTGGTTGCGTCATTGGGTCCAGGCAAAATCGCCTGAACCCTGAAGCTCAGCTTACGGTCACCGGCCCCCACAGAAGAACCCACCAAAAAAAACCCTGCCGAAGCAGGGGGAGTGCCCAAAAGAGCCGCTTATTTCCAGGTGGTGATGCGGTCCACGCTGTGGCGGTGGTGGGGATAGCCGTCTTCGGCGCGGCGGCCGATGGGATAGATACCGGCGAACTGCACATGCTCCGGGAGGTCCAGCAGTTCACGCACTTTCTGGGGATCAAAGCCCAGCATCGGGACGCCGTCGTAGCCCAGGCCACGGGCGGCCAGCATCAGGAAACCAAAGGCGATGTTGGCCTGCGCCAAGCCCCACTGGCCGCGCTGCGCCACATCCTGGCTGCCGAACGCCCCGTCAAAGGTCTGGCGCTGCTGGGTGCGGCCCGCGTCGCCCATGCCGGGGTGAGCAGTTTCTTCTACGGTGCTCAGGGTGTCTTCCATGTCGGAGTACACCACGATCACCGCCGGGGCGTCGGTCACCTGGGGCTGGCCGTAAGCGGCGGCCCGCAGCTGCTCCTTGAGGGCTTGGTCCTGCACCACAGCGAAGCGCCAGGTCTGGGCGTTCCAGGCGCTGGGGGCCAGGCTCGCCAGCCGGAGGATTTCGCGCAGGTCGGCTTCAGGCATCGGCTCCTGCACAAAGCGGCGAATAGAGCGGCGGCTCTCGATCACGTCGCGGATGGAGCTCGGCTGGGCAGGCTGGGCTGGGCTGGGTTGGGTCTCGGTCTGAGTCATGGGCACAGCTTAAATCTATCTGGTTTATTTTGTCAAGCACCATGCTTCTTGGGGTGGTTTGCCACATGCGCTAGAATGGCGCTATGACTCCTCCTCCTTCTCTGCCCGAACACCCGGCTGAATTCTGTCCGGTGTACCACGCTATCGGCATCTTGCAGGAAAAATGGGTGCTGCACATCATCCGTGTCCTGCTGCAACAGGAGATGGGCTTCAATGAGCTGGCCCGCGCTGTCGGGGGCTGCAACTCGGCCACCCTCACGCAACGCCTGGAGCACCTGGAACGCCTGGGCATCGTCAGTAAGCGGCTGGAGGACGGCCCCACCCGCCTGGGCCGCAGTGTGTACGCGCTGACCCCAGCCGGGCGAGAGCTGCAAGTGGTGATTGACGCCATCGGGAACTGGGCTCTGGCCCACCTGCCTGCCAGCAACCCCAGTCTCTCCTCTACCGATGCCCCCAGATGAGGGCGAATCATTCCGCCACTCCTGCCCGCCACTCATCCGAACAAAGCCCCCGCATTTTGGCAGGGGCTTCGCCCAACTGGGACGGCGGTCTAGAGCGGCAGGGTCAAGAGATCACTTGACCCGCGTCAGCGTGCAGGGCTTGAGGCCCGCCGCCACGCCCGTGCCCACATAGGCCTGATAGGTCCGGTTGGTCCACAGGCTATCCAGGCTGGCGGTCTGCACATAGACGCCGCTCTGGGCACGGTCCACCTCGGCCACCGAGCTGCGCACCACGCAGAAATCAAAGAAGCGCAGGTCAAAGGTGGTTTCCGAGCGCCCCGCCACAATCACCGAGCGGCCCTCGCCACGCGGCACAAACCGGAAAAGGTCCTGGGTGCGGCCCGTGGTGGTGCTGCGGGGTTCGGCGGTGTAGGCCACGGTGCCGTCGGAGAGCAGTTCTCGCGGCCCCACCGTCAGCTGACGCGAGAGCTGCACCGGCCCCGCTTCGGCGGTGCCCGCAGGTGTCAGCATGATCCATTCCTGCCCAGCGATAAGCGGCGAGCCGCTGAGGTCAGGCGCGGTGATGGCAGGGGTGCAGGCGGTCAGCGTCAGCCCCAGTGCCGCTGAAACCCATCCCACTGGGGACAGGGCGGCGAGGCGAGGAAATCTGTTCATCAGCGAACAGCATAGGGCAAGCCCAGATGAAAAGGTGCCCAGCGCCGTGCAGCAGCCCGGCGTGTGCCGGGAGACGCTACAGCCGCACCAGCCGCAACCCTGGGTCGGGGGCCAGCTGCGAGGCGTGAAAAGGCCGCATCCGGTAGTCCGCCGGGAACAGCCGCAGGCCGTCTGTACCCACGAGGGCCGAAATCAGCACCGCCAGCAGCGTCTCGGCCATGCCCGCGCCCAGGCAGGTGTGCGCGCCCGCCCCGTAAGGATTCAGCGCATTTTTCTGGCGGTGCTCGTTGCGCGGCGGCAAGAAGCGGTCCACATCGAAGCGGTCCGGGTCGCGGAACAGCGCCGGGTCACGCTGCGACGCCATCAGCGCCATCATCAGCTGCTCGCCCTCGCGGATGCGGTAGCCCTGAAACTCGAAGTCCTGCCGGGCGTGGCGCGTCAGCATGTTGGCGATGGGGTGATAGCGCATGACTTCCAGCACCAGCGCGTGCAGCACCTTCAGGTCGCGCAGCCGGGCTGCGGGCAGCCCCTCGGCCAACAGCGGGTCTATCTCGGCCCGCAGCCGGGCGTACAGCTCCGGGTCGCGGTACGCGTGGTACAGCGACAGCGTGAGCACATTGACCACCGTGTCCAGCCCCGCCACGTAGGGCAGCAGCATCATGAACAGCAGCTCTTCCTCGTTCAGCAGGTCCGGGTTCTCGTGCATGAAGGCCCGCAGGTCGCGCACATACGGCGAAGGGAGCGTGTCGGCGTCCAGCGCCAGCAGCTCCTGGGCGGCGGCCCGCGCCCGCGCTTTGGCCTCCAGATAGTCGCGCCGCTTCAGCACCGACGCTGGGCGGGTGCCCGCAATGTTGACCGACAGCTGGGTGTGCCAGTAGGTGATGAAGTCCCGCAGGCTGTCGCCAGGGCGGCGGCCCAGGGTCAGCATGCCCACACAGTCGGCCACCAGCCGCTGGGCAAACTCGCCCACCACAAAGCTCTGGCCGCGTGGCACGGCGTCCAGCGCTTCTTGTGCCATAGCCAGAAGCAGCGGAATGTTGTCCTGCACCCGCGTCTTGGCAAAGCCCGCCCGCGCCGCCGCCCGGTAGCGCCGGTGCGGTTCGCCTTCCAGCATGCTGAGCACCTGCCGCCCGCCAAACTCGCGGATGACGTTCTCCCACATGCTCCAGGCGTCGAACTCGCCCGCATTCTTCGCCATCGCTTCGGCGGCAGCTGGCCCGCCCAGCACCACAAACTCGCGGTTCAGCGCCCGTACCCGGAAGCAGGGGCCATGCTTGGCGTACTGGCTGTACAAGAAGCCTTCGGTGTCTTGCACCAGAGAGAGCACACTGCCGACCAGCGGCAGGCCATCTGCCAGAGGGGGTTCGCGGAGGGTCATGCCCTTAATGTGACACAGGCGGCGCTGGCCCGCGCATGCTTTGGCGCGGGAGGGGTGTGGGGTCAGGTGGGACAAGGGAAAGGCCGCGACGTGCTGCCACGTCCCGGCGACGAGCTTAGCCTTCTACCATCCGCCTTTTGCATCGCCAAGCCCCCGCTGCCCCCAGAAGGGAGCCAAAGCGGGGGCTTGAGCGTGGAGAGGTAGAATTTACTCATGCACCTGAAAAAGAGAATTGTTAATCATACAGAGCAAAGGTTGCTTGAAGATTTACGAGAAACAGGGCTGGAGAACAATTTCCACGTTGAGCCAAACCAACGTATCGCTGACATTATTCAGGTTGAAAAAGGCGAAATTCCTGATAACGAATTTTACTTTGCACTATCCTCGCATTTTGATTTCACAGTTTGTCAAGATTGGGAGCCTAGATTTGTCATTGAGTTTGACGGCCCACACCACGAGGAGCCTGAACAGCAGAGAAAAGATGCCATCAAGGACAGGATTTGCGAGACAGTTGGCTTGCCTATTTTGCGTCTAGATTCCAACTTGATACGCAATCAAGCGAGGGAATACAGCCTTGCTCAGTGGTTTGCTGAAATATGGTTTTTAGCCCAAGAGTTTGACCGTATGCAATCTGATGGACAAATTCCATACGATGAGCCGTTCATCTACCATTCTATTTTGGGCCATGTAGGAGGCCCGCTTAATTTCCCCTACGACATTGCACGCCCCGTTCTGGCATTTATGCAAGAGTTATACCAGAGTGGCAAAACGGAGGGATACACGGCAAAGACTATTTCTTACGAATCGGGCAAAGATATTATTTGTCTTGCATATTTCAAAGTCAGCAGTAAAGTCGTCGTCAAATCAAGAATCCAATTTAAGAGATTTAAGTTTTATCCTATCGCCCCCTCCGAATTAGCATCAGATTTGGCTATCAAAAACTTAGAGGATAAAATTGTTGAAGCTATCAATACTGGAAAGGGTGGAATAAGTGTAGAGAAAGCTCGGCAGGAAATCGCCAGAATAGAAGCAGAGTGCCAAAAATTAGGACAATACGTTTATTCTCAAGGCTCTGAATTGTAAAGGCAGCCCCCACCCCCGGAGGCTGCCCCTTCTCTATCCCTCTACTTCTGTTTACGCCCCGACGTAATCCTCAATCGGCGGGCAGGAGCAGATAAAGTTCCTGTCCCCATACACGTTGTCCACGCGGTTCACCGCAGGCCAGAACTTCTGCGTGCGCTGGTGCCCCGTGGGGAAGGCAGCGGTTTCGCGGCTGTAGGCACGGTTCCACTCGTCGGCCATCAGGTCGCTCTGGGTGTGCGGCGCGTGGTGCAGCGGGCTGTCGCCGTGGCTGATGGTGCCGTCCTGAATGTCCTGAATCTCGCGGCGGATGTGCAGCATGGCGTCCACAAAGCGGTCCAGCTCGGCCTTGGGCTCGGACTCGGTGGGCTCAATCATCAGGGTGCCGGGCACCGGGAAGCTCATGGTGGGGGCGTGGAAGCCGTAGTCCATCAGGCGCTTGGCGATGTCCTCTTCGGTGACGCCGGTTTCGGCCTTGAGCGGGCGAATGTCAATGATGCACTCGTGCGCCACCCGGCCACCCTTGCCGGTGTACAGCACCGGGTAAGCCCCTTCCAGACGCCCCGCAATGTAGTTGGCGTTCAGCAGGGCGACCTGGGTGCTTTCGCGCAGGCCCCGGCTGCCCAGCAAGCGGATATACAGGTAGCTGATGGGCAGGATGCTGGCGCTGCCGTAGGGGGCGGCGCTCACGGCCCCGGTTTGCGAGTCGCCCGTGGGAGCCACGTCATGGCCCGGCAGGTAGGGAGCCAGGTGCGCCTTCACGCCGATGGGGCCCATGCCAGGGCCGCCGCCGCCGTGCGGAATGGCGAAGGTCTTGTGCAGGTTCAGGTGGCTCACGTCCGACCCGATCAATCCGGGCTTGGCAATCCCCACCTGGGCGTTCATGTTGGCCCCGTCCAGGTATACCTGCCCGCCGTGCTGATGAATCAGGTCGCACACTTCCACCACGTTTTCCTCGTACACGCCGTGGGTGCTGGGGTAGGTAATCATCAGGGCGCTGAGGTTCTCGGAGTGCTTCTCGGCCTGGGCCTTGAGGTCATCCAGGTCGATGTTGCCCTTGTCGTCGGTTTTGACCACCACCACCTGCATTCCCATCATGGCGGCGCTGGCGGGGTTGGTGCCGTGGGCGCTGGCCGGAATCAGGCACACGTTGCGGTGGCCTTCGCCCTGGGCTTCCTGGTACTTGCGGATGGTCAGCAGACCCGCATACTCGCCCTGCGCCCCGGAGTTGGGCTGCAAAGACACCGCGTCGTAGCCGGTGATGTCGGCCAGCCAGCGCTCCAGCTCGGTCAGCATCTCGCGGTAGCCTTCCGTCTGCTCGGCGGGCGCAAAGGGGTGCATGTTGCCGAACTCAGGCCAAGTCACCGGAATCATTTCGGTGGTGGCGTTCAGCTTCATGGTGCAGCTGCCCAGCGGAATCATGCCGTGAACCAGGCTGTAGTCACGGTTTTCCAGCGCCTTGAGGTAGCGCAGCATGCCGTGCTCGGAACGGTGACTGCTGAACACCGGGTGGGTCAGGAAGTCACTCTGGCGCTTCAGGCCAGCGGGGATGCCGTCCTTGGCCCCAGCTTCCAGCGCCTGCACGTCAGCAGCCTGTCCAGTGGCAGCCTGGACGATATCGCTCAGGTCCTGGGGGGTCACGGTTTCATCCAGGCTTATGCTCACGCGGCCATCCCGGTAAGCAAAGTTCATGCCCAGCTCCTCGGCGCGGCGGCGAACGGCGTCCACGTCGGCTTCAAAGGTCAGCGTGTCAAAGAAGGTGTCGTTTGGCTTCAGACCCGCGTCGCTCAGGGCGCGGTGCAGCATGCCTGTGAGCAGGTGAACCCGCTCGGCAATGGTGCGAATGCCCTCGGCCCCGTGATAGACGGCGTAGGCGGCGGCCATGTTCGCGAGTAGGGCCTGCGCCGTGCAGATGTTGGAGGTGGCCTTCTCACGGCGGATGTGCTGCTCGCGGGTCTGCATCGCCATCCGCAGGGCGGTCTTGCCTTTCACGTCCTTGCTCACGCCAATCACGCGGCCTGGCATGGAGCGCTGCAAGCCCTCACGGCACGCCAGGAACGCGGCGTGCGGGCCACCGAAGCCCATCGGCACGCCAAAGCGCTGGGCACTGCCCACCACGATGTCGGCTCCCAGTTCACCGGCGGGCCTCACCAGCGCCGAGGCCAGCAGGTCCGTCGCCACGATCAGTTGCGCCCCGGCCCCGTGGACGCGCTCGGCAACGGCCCCCAGGTCATGCAGGTGCCCGTAGGTGCAGGGGTACTGGTACACGGCGGCAAAGGTGCCTTCGGGCAGTTCGGCGTCCGTGTCGCCCACGGCCACCTCGTACCCGAAGTACTCGGCGCGGGTGCGGATCACGCTCAGGGTCTGCGCATGCACACTGTCGGCCACAAAGATGGTGTTGCCGCTGCTCTTGCCAGCTCGCTTCGCCAGGGTCATCGCTTCGGCGGCGGCAGTGGCTTCGTCCAGCAAGGACGCGTTGCTGATGGGCATGCCGGTCAGGTCCTGCACGGTCTGCTGGAAGTTCAGCAGCATTTCCAGGCGGCCCTGGCTGATTTCGGCCTGATAAGGGGTGTAGGCGGTGTACCAGCCGGGATTTTCCAGCATGTTGCGCAGAATCACGCCGGGCACATGGGTGCCGTAGTACCCCTGCCCGATATAGGAGCGCAGCACCTGATTCTTGGTGGCCACGGCCTTCAGGTCGGCCAGCGCCTGGGCTTCGGGCACCGGCTCGCCCACTTGCAGCGAGTCACCAAACTTGATGGAGTCGGGCAAGGTGGTTTCGGTCAGCTCGTCCAGGCTAGACACGCCCAGGGTGGCCAGCATCTCGGCCTGCTCCTCGGCGCTGGGGCCGATATGGCGGCGGATAAAGTCGTCGGTCTGGAGAAGGTCTTGAAGACGGGTCATGGTTCAACTCCTTGAACGCCAGGCTTTCAGCAAAGAAGCCAGGGCGCGGGCGATAGATAATTCGGGAAAGGGGCCTGATTCACAGGCTAAAACTGCCGCACAGGGCTGAATTGTCGCACTCGGCGCAGTTGGGCAGCACCCGCCGCAGAAATGAAGTCACCGATACGGTGTCTGTCTCTGGAAACTGGACAACACAGACAGACAGGCGGACCAGCAAAAAAGCCACCAAGCTTTAGCCATGTGCAGGGCCAGAGCTTGTGGCTTCCAAGCTGGCGCTCAGCCGTTTTCGGCTTCGTAAGCGGCGGCGTCCATCAGGCCTTCGCCTTCTTCGCTCACTTCGATTTGGAACAGCCAGCCGCCTTCAAAGGGGCTCTCGTTGACCTTCTCGGGGCTGCCTTCCAGGTCTTCGTTCACGGCCACGATCTTGCCGCTGGCGGGAGCGTAGATGTCAGAAGCAGTCTTGACCGACTCGACCACGGCCACGGCTTCACCGGCGGTCACTTCGCGGCCCACTTCGGGCAGCTCCACGTACACCACGTCGCCCAGCTGGTCCTGCGCGTGGTGGGTGATACCGACTTTGCCGTCCCCGGCGAGCCATTCGTGGGAGGAAGCGTATTTCAGTTCGGTGGGGTTGGTCATGTCAGGATTCTCCTTGAAAGTGTGGGGGCGGAGGGGACGGCGGTCTGGGGCTACTTGGCTTTGTAAAAGGGCAACTCGGTGCGCCCGGCGGGATGGCGCTTGCCGCGCACTTCCACTTCAAACGCTTCAGCGTCTGCGGCGGCCACGTCCACCAGGGCCATCGCAATGGGGTGGCCCAGGGTGGGGCTGGTGCTGCCGCTGGTCACCACGCCGACATTCTCACCGTTCAGCATGACCGGGTAGCCTTCCCGCACGGGAATCTTGTCCAGCTTCAGGCCGATCAGTTTCTGGCGGGGAGCCTCGTCCATCTTAGTGCGGCCCAGGTAGGGCTTGTCCTTGACCACCCAGGCGTAGGTGCTGCTCAGGGGGTGGATGTCCTCGCTGAACTCGTGGCCGTAGAGCGGAAAGCCCGCTTCCAGGCGCAGGGTATCGCGGGCACCCAGACCAGCGGGCGTGATGCCCCCAGCCAGCAGTGCGTCCCACAGGGCTTCGCCTTCTTCGGCCCGCACGAACACCTCAAAGCCGTCCTCGCCGGTGTAGCCGGTCCGCGCAAAAAACACGTCGTGGTCCAGCAGGCGACCCGCAAAGAAGGAATTGCGCTTGGCAGCAATCAGGTCGGCGTCGGTCAGCTCATTCAGGGTGGCAGCGGCTTTGGGCCCCTGCACGGCGAGCAAAACCCACTGGTCCGACTCATCAGTCATCTGCATGTCGTAGCTGCCCGCCTGGGCCTGAAGGTGCGCCCAGTCTTTGGCGATGTTGCCCGCATTGACCACCATCAGGTAATCCTGCTCGCCTGCTTGATAGATGTAGATGTCGTCCACCAGGCCGCCCTCTTCGCTGGGCAGCCAGTTGTAGTGGGCGCGGCCAGGACGCAGCTTGCTCACGTCGTTGGGGGTGACGTGTTGCAGGAAGTCGAGTGCGCCGGGCCCCCTAAAGCGGAACTGGCCCATGTGCGAGACATCGAACATGCCCACGTTCTCGCGCACGGCCTGATGCTCGGCTTTCAGGCCCGCGTACTGCACTGGCATGTCCCATCCGCCGAACGGCACCATTCGGGCACCGGCCCGCAGGTGCGCCGCGTGCAGCGGCGTGCGTTTCAGATTGTCGTTTTCCACGGCTTCACTGTACCGGAGCGGCCCAGGGTACCGTCAGGCGGAGCGCGGCAGATGTCCAGACGCTCCGGACGCCTGCTCTCATCTCTGCTCCAAGAAAGCCCCAAAAAAACCTCCCAGGTAGGGAGGTCGGGACCGAAAAGGACCGGGGGTTACGCACCTACTGGCGGCGACTGCTGTGGTTGCCCTCGGCGAACTCCTCAATCATTTTCTTGTTGAAGGCGGGCAGGTCATCAGGGTTGCGGCTGGTGACCACGCCCTTATCGGTCACGCACTCCTGGTCCACCCACTCGGCACCGGCCAGCTTCAGCTCGTGCTGGAGGCTGGGCCAGGAGGTCATTTTCAGGCCCTGGGCAATCCCGGTTTCGCTCAGCGACCACGGCCCGTGGCAGATGGCAGCGATGGGCAGGCCCTGGTCGTAGGCGTCACGCACAAATTGCATAGCGGCCTTGTCCAGGCGCAGGGTGTCGGGGTTCACGGTGCCGCCGGGCAGCAGCAGGCCGTCATAGTCAGCCACGTTCGCCTCAGCCACAGTCTTGTCCACGGCGTATTTGGCCTGCGGCTCCAGGTCACCCTTCATGCTCTGAATCTGCCCACTCTTCAGGCTGATCAGCTCGCAGCTGCCGCCCGCCGCCTCAATGGCCTCCCGGGGGTTGGTCAGCTCGATTTCTTCGACGCCGTCGGTGGCCAGGATGGCGATCTTTTTGCCTTGCAGTTTTGCGTTGATCATAGATCTAATTTGCCGCGCCAGTGCCTGAAAGTTGTGACCGGGCCGTCAAGCCGCTTTTAGATGGTCTTGGCCGGGCCTTCAGTTCACTGTGCCTGCACCCGCACTTGTCAAGTGGGCAAGCTCTCGGTTAAGTGGCGGGCCCCGGCGTAAGGTAGATAAGCAAGCCGCAAAAGCCCCCAATGTCACAATTGGCGCTGTTTTTGCGGCTGAATTGCCCCGCTTGGCTGGGGCTGCCGGAGGAGGTGAGCAGACATCGGAACCAAAGAAGACGTGCGCGACCGGCTGAATATCGCGGACGTCATCGGTGAATATGTCAGCCTCACTCCGGCAGGCAAGGGACGGCTCAAGGGCCTATGTCCTTTTCACAAGGAAAAGACGCCCTCTTTTCAGGTGGATACCGAGCAGGGCTACTACCACTGCTTTGGCTGCAAGGCCAGCGGGGACGTGTTCAAGTTTGTGCAGGAAACTGAAAATCTCAGTTTTGGAGACGCGCTGCGCAAGTTGGCCGAGCGGGCTGGCGTACAGCTGGAGCAAAAGTACGGTGAGCGGGTCAGCCGCGACCTGTACGACGTCAATGACTTCGCACTCCAGTATTTCCGCAGCCACCTGCGCGGTCAGGCCCCGGCCCTGGCCTATTTTCAGGGCCGGGGCCTGACCGCGCAGGTCATTGAGGATTTCGAGCTGGGCTTTGCGCCGGACGGCTGGGACGGTCTGCTACAACACGCCCGCACCCACGGCCTGAGTGAGCGCAGCCTGCTGGACGCTGGCCTGCTCACCCAGAACGACCAGGGCCGGGTGTATGACCGCTTCCGAAACCGGGTGATGTTCCCCATCCGCGACCATCTGGGGCGGCTGGTGGGCTTTGGCGGGCGCGTGCTGGACGACTCCAAGCCCAAATATCTCAACACTCCCGAGACGGACGCCTTCAAGAAGGGCGAGCTGCTGTACGGCCTGCACCGCGCCCGGAGTGTGCTGAAAGGTGGGCAGCCGCTGATCGTGGCCGAAGGCTACATGGACGTGATCGCCCTGCAACAGCATGGTTTCGCAGGGGCTGTGGCCAGCCTGGGCACGGCGCTCACCGCCGAGCACGCTGCGCTGCTGGAACGCCTCGGCGCACGCGAGCTGGTGCTGATGTTTGACCGTGATGAGGCGGGTCTGGGAGCCACCCTGTCGGGACTGGACCAGACGGTGGGGGCACGCTTTCAGGTGCGGGCCACCTCGGTGCCCAGCGGCAAAGACCCCGCCGACGCCCTGCGCGAAGGCGACGTCGCCAGCATCGAGCGGGCGCTTCAGGGCGGCCTGAACGAGATTGACTACCGGGTGCAGGCTGCCCGCGCCAAGTACGGCCTGGACAGCCGCGACGGCAAGCGCAAAATCCTGATGGAACTGCTGCCACGGATGCAGAACCTGGACCCACTGGACGAGGGGGCCGACCAGATGCGCGCCAAGGTATGCGAACTGCTGGACATCCGCCCGCAGGCCCTGCTGGACTGGATTGGCTCCAAGGCCAAGCGGCGCACCCTGACCGACACCCACCTGGCAGGCATGACCCAGGGCGGCCATGAAGAAGACCGCGAGCTGGCCCTGCTGCGGCAACTGCTGGTGGATCCCCGGCTGCTGGCCAAGCTGGACGGCACCCTGGGCTGGCGCAACGAACTGGTCCGCAAGGTCATGCTGGCGGCCCAGGGGGCACAGAGCACCGACGACATCATGAGCGTGTTCCGGGGCCAGCCGGAAGAGGGCCAACTGATTCGGCTGATGTTCGAAACGCGCCAGAGCGGCAACATCTCACGGGCCGGGCACGAGGAGTACGAGGCCAAGCAGCAGACCTACGCGGCAGCGGCGGTGGACGATATTCAGACCGGGCTGAGCATCGAGTCCCTGCGCGGCGAGGTCAAGCTACTCAAGTCGCAGTTGCTTGAAGCGCCGCCTACCCAGCAGGCCAGCATCCTGCGGCAGATTACCGAGCTTCAGCGGGCCATTGAGGCCGAGAAGCGGGCGCGGGTCCACGGGGCCTGAGCGGGTGCAGCAGCGCCCCTGCCTGGGCAGACCGGACGCTATGATGACGCGGTGAATGAGGCAGCGCCCATCGGGGTATTCGACAGTGGGGTGGGTGGCCTGAGCGTCCTGGCCGAGCTGCGCCGCGAGTTGCCGCACGAGCGTTTTTGCTACCTGGCCGATACCGCGCACCTGCCATACGGCAGCCGCAGCGATGAGGACATCCGCCAGCTCACCGAAGCGGCGGCCCACTGGCTGCATGACCGGGGCTGCAAAGCATTGGTGGTGGCCTGCAACACCGCTTCCGCCTACGGCCTACAGCACCTGCGGGCCACCTTTCCCAGCTGGCCGATTGTGGGGCTGGTGCCTGCCGTCAAGCCAGCGGCGCTGAACACCCGCAGCGGCGTGATCGGCGTCATGGCGACCCCCGCCACCCTGCGCGGCTCCAAGTTGCAGGGGTCTGTGGCCGAGTGGGCCGCGCCGCGCGGTGTGCAGGTGCTGCTGACCACCAGCCCCGAACTGGTGCCCCTGGTGGAGCGGGGCGAAGCCGACAGCAGTGACGCCCGCGCCCTGCTGCGCGAACTTCTGCGTCCCCTGGCCGAAGCGGGGGCCGACCAGCTGGTGCTGGGCTGCACGCATTACCCTTTTCTGGCCGGTAGCATCCGGCGCGAGTTCAAGGACCAGTTCACGCTGGTCGACAGCGGCAGCGCTGTGGCCCGGCAGACCGCGCGGGTGCTGGAGGAACGCGGCGCACTGGCTCCCGCAACGTCGGCTCAGGCAGCTCCAGTGCAGTTCTACGTGACGGGCGACCCCGCAGCGGCGCAGACCATGATGTCGCGGCTGCTGGGCGAGGCGGTCACGGTGCAGGCCGCCGCTGTTCATCCTCAGTTGGGCTCCGACTCAGCAAAGGCAGCGGAGAGGAGAAGAGAATGGGGCATGACCGACAACACCAAGGAAACGACCACCAGCGGCTACGTGGACACCGACCAGCAGGCTGAAATCACTGAGGGCATGCAGGGCGCAACCGGCGACGCCGATGCCAACGGCCTGGACCCCAAAGCCGACCCCCAGGAAAAGCTGGCCGAGCTAGAGAAGAATATGCAGGACATTCAGAAGTAATTCTGTCCTATGGGCTGCCGGAACAGTATTCTCCGGCAGCTTTTTGCTCTACAGCTCTAGTCCTGTTGGTGTGATGGCTCCGCCAGGAATGGCAGTGACCAACACCTCATACTTGCCGGTCACGAAGACCTTGTAGCCGTGCTTGTTCAGGTAGCGCCGAACCTGGGCCACGTCTGCAAACAGCAGGCTGAGGTCAGGCCGGGCGAAGTTGCGCAGCCGCGCTCCGTAGCTCAGCTCACCGCCGCTGTAGCGGGCATTCGGAAAGCCCAGCACCAGGCCGCCGCCCGGGGTCAGATGTTGGCGGTGCAGGGTCCGCAGCACACTGTCCAGCGGCACCCCCCGACTTTGCAGCACGCTGAGGGCCAGCACCAGATCAAAGCGGCCCAGATCCTGCGGGAGTGCCCCAATATCCTGCTGGCGAAAGTTAAAGGTGGGATGCCGCACCTGGGCGGCGGCCAGCGCCGAAATGTCCAGGTCCAGGCCCAGCACGTCCAACTGCCGCTCTGGAAAGGCCAGCGCCAGGGCGTCTAGCTCGCGTCCCGTGCCTACACCCAGCGCCAGCACCCGGCCCCCGTCCGGCGGGCTGACCCGGCGCAGCGCCTCGACCAGCGTGAAGAGAAAAGTGGGGTCTTCCAGTTTGTCCACGCGGGCAAACTCGCTGCCCGCGCTGTAGTCTCGGTCAGGGTCCAGCCTGTACGTGCGGCGGCGCAGGGTCAGCTGGACCTGACCACCAGGCTGACGCTCACCCACCATCAGGTGTGCGTCCAGCAGATCAGCCAGATCAGTCCACACGGCCCAGGGGCGGTGCGGCCCCGCCGGTCCCAGCTCGCCTGCGTACTGTCCCACCCCCAGGTCTGGGTCGGGCACACTGAAACTGACCTCCGACTCTGCTGCCAGTGCCCGGCGCAGAGCAGGCAGCAAAGCACTCATGGGCTGCCGGCCAAAGTGAGGGTCGGTGCTTGAAAGAGTCATGGCAGACGGGCAGTCTACAATGCTGCACATGACACCGCCCACCCGCTGTGTGCTGGACGCCAGCTCGCTGCTCAGTTATGTCCTCAACAAAGAAGGTGCCAGCAGCGTGGCCGAACTGCTGGAGTATTCCGCCATGCACGCCGTGACCTGGACCGAGATGCTGACCCAGCTGTCGCGCCGCAGCGATGTGCACGAGCCAGACCTGGTTGCTGCCCGCCTCAAAAAAGTGATTCGCATAGATGTGGGCCAGGACCAAGACGCTGACCTGGCAGCCCGCCTGGCTGGGCTTGGACCGCAGTCGGGCCTGTCGCTGGGGGACCGCTACGCCCTGGCGATGGCTTCGCGGCTGAATGTGCCGGTGGTGACTGCGCACCAGCACTGGGCCGCGCTGGACCTGGGAGCGCTACCCAGCACACCGTCCATTCACGCCATTCGCCAGGGCTGAGCGCCGACCAGGCCAGGGCGGCCTGGTCAGTAGCCCCGGTGCTGCACTTCCGCGCCCAGCTCGGCCAGGCGGTCCGTCAAGACCCCCACCGCCGCCTTGACCCCGGGTGTGATGATTGGCCCGCCAAATCGCCCCAGCCGCACCAGGGTACTGCCGTCCTCACGGGCGGTCACATCAATCAAGACCTCCTGGGTCAAGTCACCTTCCACCACGTGGGCCAGTGCCACCCAGTTGGGGCCATGCCCGCTGCGGCGCAGGCTGGCGTATAGGTCCAGCAGCACCACGGTCCAGGCTCCACGCGGGTCGCGGGCTGTGTGCTTGCTAAAGCTCTGGGGGCCAAACTCGGCAGGCAGCCGAACAATGCTGTGGGGCACGGTGGAATCCTCCTGGGGGGGATAAGGCGCGTAGCCGCTGTGCGGCACTTTGGGGTGGGCAGTGGGCACAAAGCGGGCGTGCTGCGCCGCCAGGCCCAGGTCACGCCACTTGAGGGCGTACTTGGTTTCTAGGGCCGCAGGAGGCGGCTCGGTCCGCTCCACCCGCATCACGCCGCTGGCCTCGGCCTGGGCGCAGGCAAATTCGAAGTATTCGTCATGGTCGGTGGTCAGCAGCACCGCGCCGCCGGGTTTCAGGCGGCTGGCCGCCAACTGGAAAAAAGGAGCCCGTAGCAGACGGTTCTCCTCATGTCCAGCTTTGGGCCAGGGATCGGGGAAATTGACCACCATCAAGTCAAGCGCACCGTGCGGCACGACTTCACGCACCAACACCTCGGCGGGCAACTTGGTCAAGATGGCGTTGTCCAGACCCGCGTCCCTCAGGCGGCGGTGCGCCTTGAGCAACGACACTCCGCTGATCTCCACACCCAGGTAATTAGGCACCTCGGCAAAGGTCTGCGCGTAGTGCGGCCAGAAGCGCCCATCACCGAAGCCCACTTCCAGCACCCAGGGGCGCTGCGGCGTCTGCGGATACAGCCCCTCAGGAGCGGACGGAAACTGAAAATCACCCAGGCGGTAAATCATGCTTCTCCCCTATTGGACTCGGTCAGCTCGGCGGCCAGGGCGGCAGCGTCTTCCAGCACGCGGCGGTAGGTGTCCCCCTGCGGCGTGCAGCGGCCCAGGGCGTACACCTCACTGAAGCGCTCCACCCGGAAGCCGTCCAGCTCACTTGCTGCCAGGGTCAGGAAACGCACCTCATAGGGCGGCGCTCCTTGTACCCCGGCGGCTTCCTGTGCGCTGCCGGTCAGGTACACCCCACTGCGGGCCAGATCATCGGCCAGGAAGTCGTAGGCGACTTCGGAGAGCCGCCCGGCGTCCTCCAGGGTGTCGCCCACCAGCAGGCGACCCTTGAGAAACGCGCCCACCGCCAGCACGGCGCGGCGGGCCGTCAGGGCGGGGCCTTCCCAGGTGCCGAGGCGCACCAGGGCCTCTATCTGCCCGCTGGCCTCCTCCTCGTCTAGCGTGGTCACGGTGCTTTGCAGCAGGTGCAGACCGTCTGTGACTTCCAGCCGGGTCTTCAGCAGCCGGTGAAAGGTCCAGCTGTCGGCGTCCTGTGGCAGCTGGGCGGCCAATCCACCCAGGCGGCTCTCCACTGGAAAAGCAGCCCCGGCCAGCGTGGGGGCGTACAGGTTGCCCACATGGTCCAGCGCCTGCGTGACCAGCAGCACGTCTTGCCCGGCTCCGGCCAGGCGCAGGGCCAGCTCGCTGCCGGCCAGGCCCGCACCGATCACCGCCACGTCGTACAGGTGGCCGGGCTGCGGCTGACTGCGCGGCACCCGCGAACTGGAAGGAGAAAGCGTCATCAACCCCAGAGTGTAAAGCATCGGGCAAGCTGCGGCGGAGACTGCGAATCTCCAGGCCGCTTAGACTGCAGTCAACCACACCGTCGCTTTTTTTCTTTCGCTTCAGGAGGAAATGCCACATGAATCTGACTTTTGCAGACTCCAGCCCCAGCAACCGCCTTGAAGACCGGATTTCTGAACACCGCGCTCTAGACCAGCTCTCACGCGAAGTGCAGGAGGCGCTGATCAGCGTGCAGAGCCACTTGCCGCACAGCGTGGTAGACACCCTACATGGCGAATGGCTGGGCCACCCGCTGCACCCAGCGCTGGTACATTTGCCGCTGGGCGGCTGGATGATTGCCGGGGTGCTGGATTTTGCGCCACTGGGCGGCAGCGCTGAGGACCGCCAGCACCGCGAGAAAGCGGCAGACGCGGCCCTGCTGCTGGGCACAGTAGGCGGCCTGGGGGCCATCGCCACCGGCTGGACCGAGTGGACGTCAGCACGCGGCCAGGCGCGGCGCACTGGCCTGATTCACGGAGCGCTCAACGAAACAGCCTTCTTCCTGAATGTCGGCTCCTTGCTGGCCCGCCGCCGGGGCCAGCGCAAGCTGGGCAAAGCTCTCAGTGGTGCAGGCCTGGGCCTGGCACTGGCCGGTGGGTTGCTGGGCGGGCAGCTGGTGTACCGCCACCGCATGGGCTGAGCGTGGAGGGCAGCAAAAGCGGTACAGGGTCGGGGGCACCATCCAGCCGCGCTGCTGAATACGTAGCCTCTGGCCTGATGGTTGCCGGGCTCCTGCTGTTGGAGCTGTATCTGCTCCCCTGGCTGGCCGGTTGGCTGCGCAGCTGCGAGAAGCTGCGTCACCTTTCAGCCGCGCTACTGCTGGTGGGCGGCCTCCCTCCCCTGCTCAGCCAGCGCGTTCCTGACCGCCAAACCTTTCATCCCGTCCTGACTCCATTTTTGCTGGGGTCCAGTCTGCTGCTGCTTCTGACATCTATGATGTTCTGCTAACGCCGCAGCCAGCGCCCGCCGCTGTCCTCGGCCAGCCCAGAGAGTTGCAGCATCATCAGCGCGGTTTGCAGGTCGGTCAGGCTCAGGCCTGTCAGGGCTGACAGGTCATCAAGCGTGCGTGGCTCACTCAGTGCGGCATACACGGCGGCCTGCTCGGGGGGCAGCTCAGGTGCGGCGTGCCCTGACGCTGCCACCCCTGCCGCCCAGCCCAGCTCGGTCAGGATGTCGGCGGCGGTTTCGGTCAGGACGGCACCTTCGCGCAGTAGGCGGTGGGGGCCAGCTGCCCGCAGGTCACCGGCGCGGCCCGGCACCGCAAACACGGTACGCCCACATTCCAGCGCATGGGTGGCCGTGATGAGCGACCCGGATTTCAGTTCGCCTTCCACCACCAGTACACCAGCAGAGAGGGCGGCAATCAGGCGGTTGCGCTGCGGGAAATGATGGGCTTTGGGACCGGTGCCCAGCGGGTATTCGCTGACCAGGGTCAAGCGGCGGGCCAGGTCCACGTTCTCTGCCGGGTAGACACGGTCCACCGCGTGCCCGACCACGCCCAGACTCAGGCCCCCGGTGTCTACGGCAGCGCTGTGGGCCGCCGTGTCCACGCCCCGCGCCAGGCCGCTGACCACGGCCAGCCCGGCTCCCGCCAGGTCAGCGGCAATCTGCCGGGTCAGGCTGAGGGCATGCGGGCTGGCACTGCGGGTGCCTACAATCCCCACCGCCGGCGGCGTGGGCGGCAGCTCCGGCAGCGGTCCACGCACCCACAGCACGGCGGGTGGGTCACCCAGAGCTTCTAGTGCCGGCGGATAGCCCGGAAGCCCACGCCCCAGCAGGGTGATGTCCTTGCCCTGGGCCCGGGCCGCCGCCACTTTCTCCAGCTCCTGCTCGGCAGCTTCACGCGGGCCCGCTGTCCCCAGCGCCGCCACGCTGCGGCTGTCTAGCCCAGGCACGGCACGCAGTGCTTCACGGGGAGCGTCCAGCACACCCAGCGCTGAACCGAAGTGCTGCCGCAGTGCCTCAATCCGGCGTGGACCCAGCCCTGGAGTCAGGCGCAGGGTCAGCAAGGCCAGCAGTTCGGCGGCAGGCGGGGTGGTGGATACAGGAGCGAACAGGCTCACCTATCCAGCATAAGGGAGCAGCGGCCACGCCTCCAGGGGAGCGCCTAAGCCTCCTCAGGGTCCGGCTCCGAGTCTTCCTCGTCCCCTTCGCCGTCCAACAGCACCGCAGGAATGCTGAGACAGAACTCAGCGCCGCCGCCAGCGCTGTTGCCCCCCACCAAGTTGCCGCCGTGCAGCTCAGCAATCTGCCGACTGACGCTCAGGCCCAGACCACTGGACCCACTGCCACTCACAAACGGGTCAAAGATGCTCTCGCCCAGGTCAGCAGGCAGGCCAGGGCCAGTGTCGCGCACGGTGAAATGCAGCTGTTCCCCAGCTGTCCGCAGGTTCAGCGTTACCTGTCCGCTTGCCCCGGCGGCGCGGCGCGCATTGGCCAGCAGGTTGCGTAGTGCCTGCGTCAGCCGGTCAGGGTCGCACAGAATCATGCCATTCCAGTCGCCCGTATAGTCGGTGCCCGGCACCAGGCGCTCCAGGCGGTCTCGCAGGGAGGCCGCCCCGATCAGGTGCCACGCCAGCTTCAAGTCCAGCTCCCCACGGGCCAGCTGCATCAAGTCCTGGGTGGTAAAAGTCAGTTCATCGGCCACCAGGGCGGCTTTTTGAATTTCGGGGTCCCCGGTGCGCTCGCCAGCGCGGTCCAGTGTGGCCTTGAGCACGGTCAGCGGGGCGCCCAATTCATGCACGATCTGGCCCAGCAGGGCTTTTTCGCGGTGCTGCTGGGCATCAATCCGCACCAGCAGGCGGTTGATGGCGCTGATCAGGCGGTGAACCTCATCGCGCCGCGCGGGCAGCGGCAAGGCCGCCACGCTGTGAGAAGGGTCAATCCGGTCTGCCAGCAGCGCTGCGCGGCCCAGGTGTGACAGCATCCGCTGGCCAAGCAGATAGCCGAGCAGGAGCGTCAGCAACGGGGTTACGGTCATCGCCAGCAACAGGGCGCGGCCCGCAGCGTCACGGGCGTCGGTCAACGGTTCGCTGGGCAGCGCCACCCACAGGGTTTGCCCCTCGGAGAACCCAGTCAGTTCCCGCGACGCCCCGCGAAAAGGCACGCCAGAAATGGTCAGGTCGCCGTCAAGCGGGTAAGGAAAGCGTTCGCCTACCTGGTAAGCGAGCGTGGGGTCGTCCGGCACCTGGAGCACCGTGCCCTCCTGGTCCACAATGGCAAAAAAACTGCCCTGAACCGGCGGCAACGATTCGCCGAGGCCCGCTGCGGGATCACTCAGGCGCTGCGAAAGGGTATCGGCCCGGTCCGTCAGCCGCAGCTGAAATTGGCTGTCCATGCCGCTTAGCAGCAGAGACATCATGGCACTGCCCACCAGCGTAACCAGCACCAACGTGACCAAACTAAAAGCGAGCGCCAGGCGGAAGCGTAGGCTTTCGTGCCAGGCCACCTTGGCGCTGCTCAGCGTGGATAGACTCCCAGGCAACGGCGAACTTCTCCTGCTCCGCTAGCTTTGAAGCACGTAGCCGACGTTGCGGATGGTGCGAATGCGCAGGTCTGACCCGGCCCCATCCAGCTTTTTGCGCAGCTGCGAGATACGGACCTCAACAGAGTTGGAGCTGGGCGTCTCCCAGCCGTAGAGGTGCGACTCGATATCGGCGCGGCTGAAGACCCGCTCGGGGGTCCGCATCATGAGTTCCAGAATGCGCGCCTCGTGCTCGGTCAGGTTGATGTGCTCGCCTTCAACCGTCATGGTGAGCGAACTGGTCGAAAGACTGGTGTTGCCCAGGTTCACGCCGCCCCCCGAAGCAGTGCGCCGCAGCAGCGCTGTGATGCGGGCTTCCAGCTCCGGCATGGCAAACGGCTTGGTGAGGTAATCGTCAGCGCCAGCATTCAGGCCCGCCACCCGCTGCTGCACGTCAGAGCGGGCCGAAAGCACAAGCACCGGCGTCGAAGAATACTGCCGCAGGCGCGCCACCAGATCAAGTCCGTCCCCGTCAGGCAGATTCAGGTCCAGCAAGATCAGCTGCGGGGCATGGGTGCCCAACCAGTCCTCGGCGGCGCGCAGCGTAGCCGAGTGGTGAACCTGATAATCCGCGTTCAGGTAGTCACGCAGCAAGGGCCCCAGATGGGGATCGTCTTCGACCAGCAGCAATTGCGGCAGCATTTATCTTCCTCCTGGAATCTCGGTGAGTTCGACCTTCAGTTTATAGGCTGCCAGGAACTGCTCTAGGGACTGCAAGCCGCTGGGCACCCGGATCATGACCTGCCCCCCGCGCAGTTCGCCCTCGTAGCGTGCCCGCAGGCCCGAATACTGCGCGCGTCCGCGCTCCACATCGCTGCGCGAAAACAGGACGACCACGCGGCCCGTAGCGTCGCTGATGACTCGCCCGCGCATCACGCCGCCTTCCAACTCGCCATAAGCCAACTTGGTTTCCATGCCCTGATCCCAGACCATCATACTCAGGGCGCTGACTGGCGCACCCAGGCCAGAAAGGGCCAGCAGGGCCACGGCCCCCTTCAACCAGCTTCCAGCAATTTTCTTGTTCATTTTGTTCTCCATTTCTGCACGGCAGCCTGATGTCTCCGTGCAGCAGGTGAGCGCTTTGACTTCTTGCAGCCCACAGCGGACTGCCCCTTCAGTCCTCCCAGCATAAGCAGTCAAGCTGACGCCGACGTGACCCAGCCCCCTGCAACCTTCAGCTGGGCTGAAGAAAGCGCTGGGCACGTCCAGGCCGAATGCACGCCGCGCCGGGAAGCAGCTCCCCGGCGCGGCGTAAGCCTTCAAGGGTCACATGGCTTCGAGCATCAGGCGGTCAGGATTCTCCAGCAGGCGAATCACTTCCTTGCAGAAGCGGGCCGCCTCTGCACCGTCAACCAGACGGTGATCGAACGACAGCGAGATATACATCATGTGGGCGATCTCGATTTCGTCCTGGTCATTCACGATAGGCCGTTTCTGGATGGAGTGAATGCCCAAAATGGCCGCGTCAGGCACGTTGATGATCGGGAAGGAAAACAGCGCCCCGATGGAGCCGATGTTGGTGATGGCAAAGGTGCTGCCGGTCAGCTCGTCGCTCTTCAGGCGGCCTTCCTGGGCGCGGGCAGCCAGGTCCACCACCTCGCGGGCCAGCTCGTAGACCGACTTCTTGTCCACATCACGCAGCACCGGCACGGTCAGACCGGCATCGGTGGCGACGGCCATGCCCATGTTGTAGTAGCGCTTCTGCACGATTTCCTGGGTCGCCTCGTCAAAGGACGTGTTGAGGCTGGGGTATTTCTTGAGTGCCGCCGCCACCGCCTTAAAAATAAACGGCAGATAGCTGATTTTGACGCCTGCCGCCGCCGCTTCACCCTTCACGCGGTCACGGAACTGCACCAGCCGGGTCATGTTGATCTCGTCTACGGTCAGGGTCCGCACGGTGTACAGGTGGCTGGCAAGCATCTGGTTGGAGATGGCGCGCCGCATGCCCCGCAGCGGCACGCGCTCTTCGAGGTGCTCGTAGCCCTTGGGCGTGCGGTACTGCACAGGAGCCACCGGCAGGCCACCCTGACCGCCAGCCGGGGCGCTGCCCGCAGCCGCTGGAGCCTGGGCTTTGATGTGCTGCGCCACATCAGCAATGCGGATTCGGCCATTGGGTCCGCTGCCCCGCACGTCCTTCAGGTCAATGCCCATCTCGCGGGCCAGTTGCCGGGCGGCAGGGACTGCCAGAACCCGGCCATCAGCGCGGGCCGCAGGGCCTCCAGCTTCCTGAGCAGCCTGGGCGGGGGCCGCTGCTCCCCGGTTCAGGCCCTGCACCTTCACAGCGCCGCCTGTCTCGAACGCCTTGAATAGACTGGTGGAATCGTCGTCCTTGGCGATGTGACCCGCCTCAACGATAGAGCGCTCCTCTTCGGCCTGCGGGGGCAGCTGGACGCCCTCGGTGCGCGGATTCTCGCCCGTTCCCTGGATGGCCTGCTCGGGGCTGGGCGTCTGACCGCCGCTCACGCCACTTCCAGACGCCGCACTGCTGGCCGCGCCGCCCGTTTCATCCAGCAGCAGGATAGGCGCGTGAACCGCCACCACATCGCCTTCTTTGACCAGCAAGCGGGCCACTGTGCCCGCAAAAGGACTCGGCAGCTCCACCGTGACCTTGTCGGTCATTACTTCGCACAGGGGTTGCTCAGCAGCGACGCTGTCCCCCTCCGCCACCATCCACTTGAGAATTTCGCCTTCGACCACGCTTTCGGCCAGTTCGGGAAGCAGCACTTCTTTCATCAGTCACCTCGGTGCACATACTTGGGGTTAGCAACAGAACTCTTTGGAGTTGCCTGGGGTTGATTGGAGTTATTGAAGGCCAAGCCAGCAAACTTAGCCGGGTCCGCTGGGGCGAGCCGGGCTCCTGGGCCCTGACCACGCCGCAGCTCAGGCCACGGTCAGTAGTTCAGCGCCCGCACGCAGGCCGCCGCAATACGGTTGCCGCTCGGCAGATAAATCTTGTCCTGCACATAGGGATAAGGCATGTCAAAGCCAGCCACCTGCAACACGGGGGCCAGCAAAGAGTCGAACAGGGCCTCCTGAATCGAGTAAGCGACCTCGCCCATAAAGTTGGCGGTGCGTGGCGCCTCGCTGACCAGCACGGCCCGGCCTGTCTTGGCGACACTGCTGAGCACCGCTTCCTTGTCCCAGGGCATCAGCGAGCGCAGGTCCAGCACTTCGGCCTGCACACCCTCGGCAGCCAGGGCCTGCGCAGCGTCCAGCACGTCAGGCATCACGCCGCCGTATCCAATCAGGGTCAGGTCACTCCCCTCACGGCGCAGCGCCGCCTTGCCGATGGGCACAGTGTAGTCCTGAACTGGCACCTCACCTTTGGCCGCGCGGTACAGCCGCTTGGGCTCAAAGAAAATTACGGGGTCCTCGCCGCGCAGGGCCGATTTGAGCAGGCCCTTGGCATCGTAAGGGGTGCTGGGCATCACGACCTGCACACCCGCCATGTGGACGTAGTAGCTTTCGGGGCTCTGGCTGTGGTGGTGCCCGCCCTTGACGCCCCCACCCGAAGGCGTGCGGATCACCAGCGGGGCCGTGTCGTTGCCGCCGGAACGGTAGCGCATTTTGGCCGCCTGCGACAGAATCTGGTCAAAGGCTGGGCCCATATAGTCAGCGAACTGGATTTCTGCGACCGGGCGCATGCCACGAACCGCCATCCCCACAGCCGCTCCTACGATGGCCGCTTCGGATAGTGGCGTATTGAATACGCGGTGCTCGCCGTGCTTGGCGGTCAGGCCCGCCGTGGCCATAAAGACGCCGCCACGTGGGCCCACGTCTTCGCCAAACACCACCACGCGCTCGTCACGGGTGAGTTCCTCGTCCAGCGCTTCGGTCACAGCTGTAATCAGGTTGATGGTGCGGGTTTCACCGCTCACCTCTGGGCTGCGAGCCATCTGCTCCTCTGCAATCAGGCTCATGCGCCTACCTCCTGTTCGGCCCGCACGTAAGCCTCCTGCTCGGCCAGGTGCGGGGGCTGCTCGGCATAGATATCGTGGAACATCACGTCCCAACTGGGCGTGCCGCTGGCCGCCGCTTCCTCGATGGCGGCGCTCACTTCGGCGTTCACTTCCTGGGCCAGTGCTTCTTTTTCTTCGGCAGTCACGGGGCTTCCCAGGTGCGCGAGCAACTTCTCTATCCGGTCCAGAGGATCGCGGCTGGTCCACTCCTCTACTTCTTCACGGGTGCGGTAATGCTTCTCAGCGTCAGCGTCGGCGTTGGAGTGCGAGCCCACCCGGTAGGTCAGGGCCTCTACGATGGCGGGGCCTTCACCGCTGCGAACCCGCTCAGCCACAGCGCTCATCACTTCCAGCACGGCGACCACATCGTTGCCGTCCACGTAGTAGCCGGGCATGCCGTAGGCACGGGCTTTGATATGAATGGTCTCACTGGCCGTCTGGTCTGCCACGCCCGTCGAAATGGCCCACTGGTTGTTCTCACAGACAAACATGACCGGCGCACGCTTCACGGCGGCCATGTTGATTCCAGCGTGCCAATCCCCCTCACTGGTGGCCCCATCTCCAAAGGTGCAGATGGTAATTTCATCGGTGCCCAGGTACTTCTGGGCCATTGCGGTGCCGGTGGCGGGTGGCACCTGCGAGGCGATGCTGGAGCTGATCGAAACGACATTGTGGCTGGGCGCGCTGAAGTGATGGGGCATCTGGCGGCCCTTACAGACATCGGTGCTGGTGCCCATAATCTGGCTGATCAGCTGAAGCATTGGCACGCCCAGCGTCAGCATGATGGGATGGTCGCGGTAATACAGCCACCACCAGTCATGCCCGGCGCGGCAGGCACGGGCCAAGCCCACCTGGGTGGCCTCCATCCCGTGGGCCTGCGCGTAAAAGCTGGTGCGGCCCTGGCGCAGCAGGGTAATCAACTTGCGGTCAAACTCGCGGGCGCGGAACATATCGCGGTACAGCCCCCGCAGAAAGTCGGGGGTGTAGCGCTCCGGCAGGGGCTGGAGTGGTTCGCCCTGCTCAGACACCCAGCGAATGGGTTCCGCAGTGAACGGTTGAATCTTCATGACTTGGCCTCCTGAACGTCTGCCGGTGCAAAACCGCCTGACCAGTGCCCGCAGGCGGTGCCGCTGGCTGGGAGAACCCAGAGCGGGGCAGCAGAGATGAATTGTGGGTTGATGTGCGCTGTCATCATAACCCAATTTGCTCAGCAGCAAGGGGGCACAGGCGAGCGAACAAAAGGCGCAAGGAAGCGTGCCAGACAAGCTTTTGGCCGTTTTGGCTTGCCCTATGACAAGTGAATTGAGGACAGGGCCTATTTGGAAGTACTCATCCGCTGTGCAGGGTTTACAGATGACAGTGGGTGGGGGGCACACGGCACCTCAACCACCGCAACTGCGCCCATTAGCACACAATGGACCGCCTGCGCAGCAGCTAAGCTGGCAAGCATGAACAACCGCTGGAACGTCATAGTGATCGGCGGCGGCCACGCGGGAATCGAAGCCGCCTGGGCTGCCGCAAAATTTGGCCGGGCGGCCATGCTGGTCGGCAACCCTGCCACCATTGGCCGGATGCCGTGCAATCCGTCAGTGGGTGGCCCAGGCAAAAGCCAGCTGGTCTTTGAATTGCAGGCCCTGGGCGGCCTGATGCCTGCGTTGGCCGACCAAACAGCGATTCACACGCGGGTGTTGAACGCCAGCAAGGGCCCAGCAGTACAGTCTCTGCGGGTGCAAAACGAGCGCGACCTGTATGCCACCGCCGCCCAGGACGCTCTACTGGGCGTACCAGAACTGGACATCCTACGCGGAGAAGCGGCTGACCTGGAAAGTGATGGTCAAGGAGGCTGGTGGGTTATCACCACGGACGGACGCCGTTTCTGGGGCCGCAGTGTGGTCATTGCGGCGGGCACCTTTATGCGCGGCGTGACCTGGTATGGCCGGCAATCGCGCCACGAGGGAAGACAGGGCGAGCCACCTTCTCGCTACCTGAGCGGAGCGCTGGAGCGCGCCGGACACAGCCTCAAGCGGTTCAAGACGGGCACCCCACCACGGGTCCGGGCCGACTCGGTACGCTTTGAAGACCTGACTCTGATTCCGGCAGACCGGCCAGCCCGCAGCTTTACCGGCACTCCTGGGCCGCAGGCTGAAGTCTCCCCCACCTGGCAAACCCACACCACGCCGCTGACCCACCAGCTGGTCGCCGAGAACATCGGCAACTCGGCCATGTATGCAGGTGACATTGACGCCACTGGCGCTCGCTACTGCCCCAGCATTGAAGACAAAATCATGCGTTTTGCCCACCATGACCGCCATCTGCTGTTCGTGGAGCCTGAAGGCCTGGAAACCAGCGAGGTGTATCTGCAAGGTTTTTCCTCCAGCTTGCCACCAGAGTTGCAGGACACCCTGGTCCGCACCCTGCCAGGCTTTGAGCGGGCTGTGATTCAGCGCTATGCCTACGCAGTGGAGTACGACGTGGTGGACTCCACTGGGCTGACCATGAACCTGGAATCACGGCATCTACCTGGGGTGTATACAGCTGGGCAGCTCAACGGCACCAGTGGCTATGAAGAAGCGGCCATGCAGGGACTGGTGGCTGGCACCGCCGCTGCACGCCGCGCCGCCGACTTGCCCGAACACACCTTCAGCCGCGCTGACGGCTACTTGGGGGTGCTGCTGGACGACCTGATCCTCAAGGGCTGTGATGAACCCTTCCGCATGATGACCAGCCGGGTAGAACACCGCCTGCTGGTGCGCCAGGACAATGCCGACGAGCGCCTTACCCCGCTGGGCTGCGAGCTGGGCCTGGTGGGCCAGGACCGCCTGGACGCCGTGCAGGCCAAATACCGCCGTGTGGAAGCCGGGATGCAGGCTCTGGCCCGACACAAACTGGAAGGCAAGCCCGCCGAGGTTCACCTGCGGCGACCCGAAGTCTCTTTGGCAGACCTTGAAGCTCAGGTGGTGCCCCTCCATGACCTGAGCCGTGAGGAAAAGGAAGCGGTGGAAATCCGAGTCAAGTACGCTGGCTACCTGGAGCGTGCCCGCCGCCAGTTGGACGCTGAAGCCAAAGCCGGACGCCTAAGCCTGCGGGAGGTGGACTTTGGTGCGGTGCCCTCCCTCTCACTGGAGGGACGTGAGAAGTTGCTCAAACATGCGCCCACCACAGTTGAACAGGCCAGCCGAATCCAAGGGGTCCGGCACGCTGATATCAGCGCCCTGCTGGTCCATCTCAAGCAGCGCCAAGGGGTAGGGTCCAGTAAGCGGGACAGGTGACAGGATTTTGTTTCACATGAAACATGGGACATCTTGTCGGCAAAATGTTTCATGTGAAACAAGGCGAAGTGTTCGCCGCCCGCTATACTTCCAAGAATGATGTCTGCTGGCCCCGAGTCTCCCCCATCTGCGCCGCCTGGCACCCTTTCTGAAGCGGGCCGCGCCCTCCTGCGCCAAGCGGCTGAAGAAGCAGGTGTCGCGCTGTCCGACTCCCAGCAAGAAGCGTTCGCGCAGCTTTACCGCCGCCTGCTGGCAGGCTCGGCCCAAATGAACCTTACTGCCCTGCACGATGAACGCGATATTGTCCTCAAGCACTTCGTTGACTCGTTGGGCTGCCTCGCTGCCGGAGACTGGCCTGCTGGAGCCAGTGTGCTAGACCTGGGAACTGGCGCGGGCTTTCCCGCCTTGCCCCTGGCCATCGTAAGACCTCAGCTGCGCATCACAGCCCTAGACGCCACCGCCAAAAAGGTGGCTTTCGTGGCACGGACAGCCGAGGAGCTGGGCTTACCCGTCACCGGCCTGGCGGGACGCGCAGAGGAAATCGGGCGCGACCCAGAGCACCGAGGCCGCTATGATGTGGTGGTGACACGGGCAGTCGCCGCATTACCGGTTCTGGCAGAGCTGGCGCTGCCACTGCTGAAACTGGGTGGCACGCTGGTGGCCCAAAAAGCCCAGTTGAGCCAGGAGGAGCGTGAGGCCGGGCTGCGGGCCGCCGCGCAGGTGGGTGGAGAACTGGCAAGCGAGTGGAGCGGAAGCTTGCCGGTGCTGAGTGACCCACGCAGCCTGATTGTGCTGCGAAAAGTCGCCCAAACCCCCGAGACTTACCCCCGGCGAACGGGTATTCCCAACAAGCGGCCACTGGGGTAACCCCAACCCCATTCATCTCCGCAGCAGGCCGCAGTAAACCGGGCCGATCCCCCCCAATCCCACCAACCGAGGCAGCAACTGTGAAAATAATAGGAATTGTCAATCAGAAAGGCGGCGTTGCCAAAACCACCACAGCGGTGAACCTGGCAGCTTATTTGGCCGCCCAGGGCCAGCGGGTGCTTCTGCTGGATATGGACCCACAGGGCAACGCCACCAGTGCTCTGGGCCTGCGCGACGCCGAAGCAGGGCTCTACGAAGCGCTGGGCCTGCCGGGCAAGGTCAGCCGCTATATCCAGGCATCGGTGCAGCCGGGCTTGGACGTGCTGCCCGCCACACCTGACCTGGCTGGAGCCGGGGTAGAACTGGCCGATGATCCTGACGCTCTCTCTCGCTTACTGGCCAGTGTGAATGGCTATGACCTGGCCATCATTGACGCGCCGCCCAGCCTGGGACCGCTCACGGTGAATGTGTTGGCTGCCGCCCACCGGCTGATTATTCCTCTGCAGGCCGAGTATTTTGCTCTGGAAGGGCTTGCGGGCCTCATGGAAACCGTGGAGCGGGTGCAAGAAAGCCTCAATCCGCAGCTTCAGGTCCTGGGGGTGGTGCTAACGATGTTCGATGGACGGACCAATCTGGCACAAGAAGTCGAAACGACGGTGCGCCAGCACTTCGGCCCGCTGGTATTTGGAGCAGTGATTCCGCGCAACGTGCGGCTCTCGGAAGCCCCCAGCTTTGCCCAGCCCATCAATCTGTTTGCTCCGAACTCGCTAGGGGCCGCCGCCTATCAGCGTCTGGCCGAGGAGGTGACCAAGCGTGTCCAAAAGTCCTAAGAAACCTAGCCTGGGCCGTGGCCTGGACGCCTTGCTGAGCCGCAAAGAGGGAGCGCGGTCCCGCGCAGCTGAAGCGGAGCAAACACCTGAACAGGAGCAGGAAAGGCGCGGCGTACAGCTGCTGCCCACCAGCCGGGTAATGCAAGCGGCGTATCAGCCCCGGCAGGTGTTCGAGCCAACCGCCCTGGCGGAACTGGCGCAGAGCATTCGTGAAAAGGGCATCCTGCAGCCGCTGCTGGTGCGCCCACGCGGGGACGCCTTCGAGATTGTGGCGGGCGAACGGCGCTGGCGGGCCTCACAGCTGGCTGGCGTGGAAGAGCTGCCGGTCATCATCCGCGACCTGTCGGACCGTGAAGCCCTGGAAATCGCCATCATTGAGAACTTGCAGCGTGAGGACCTGGGACCGCTCGAAGAGGCGCGCGCCTACAAGACCCTGATGGAGCACGGCCTGAACCAGGAGGGGGTCGCGCAGGCTGTCGGCAAAGGCCGCAGCACTGTTGCCAACGCCCTGCGTCTGCTGAGCTTGCCGGACACGGCCCTACAAGCTCTGGAAGCGGGAGAAATCAGTGCTGGACATGCCCGCGCCATCCTGGCCCAGCCGGAAGAGGACCGCCTGTGGGCGCTGGACCAGATTCGCCGCCGGGGGCTCAATGTCCGCGAGGCCGAAGCCCTGCGCCGGGGCCGCGACGCAGCGGCGCCGGTCAAGGTGAACCCACCACGCCCCTTCAGGCAGATTGAGGTGGACCTTAGCCGCCGAACGGGCACTCGCGTCAAGATCACCGGAGAAGACAAAGGCCGCATTGAACTCAACTTCGGCTCCCGCGAGGAGTTGGAGCGTTTGCTGGAACTTCTGGGCTACGAAACCGAGTAAAATTCGCCTTTGCTGGCCGGCTCCTGGTACGTCCACGGGAGCCTGCCAGCCTTTTGCCGCAGGTGACATCTGCCTTACCGCCGGAGCTTAATCTAAAGCATGTCCAATTCAGCCGGAGGTTTCAGCCGCATTGCGGTAGGTATCGACTTCTCGTCTTCCTCGCTGCACGCGCTGGATGTGGCCCGTACCCGGTTTCCGGAGGCGGAGCTGCGGCTGCTGCACGCTGTGGATGTCCGCGTGACAGCTTCCCCAGATGTCATGGGCGGCCTGACACCGATGAGCTATGACCCCGCCTTGCTGGACACCATAGAGCAGGGGGACGCGCAGCAACTGACAGCGCTGGTGCGGGAAGGGGAGAGTTATGAACAACTGGTGGGCGATCCTGTCACCAGTTTGCTGGACGCAGCACAGGCCTGGGGAGCCGACCTGCTGATCGTAGGGACACACGCACGCGGCCCCCTGGAGCACTTGTTTCTGGGCAGCACCGCCGAGAAACTGGTGGCCCGCAGCCCGGTGCCAGTCTTGACGGTACGCCAGCCCAATCCAGAGCCCAGCACTGGAGGTATGCGGTGAAAGTCGGGGTGGTCGGTTCCGGCTTTGTGGGCGCAACAGCGGCCTATGCGCTGACCCTGCGCGGTACCTGTAGCGACCTGGTACTGGTGGACCGCGACGCCGAGCGCGCCCGCGCTGAGGCCGAAGATATCGCGCACGCCGCGCCGGTCAGTCATGGCACTCGCGTCAGCAGCGGGGA
Source organism: Deinococcus piscis (assembly GCF_014653275.1). GTDB lineage: Bacteria > Deinococcota > Deinococci > Deinococcales > Deinococcaceae > Deinococcus > Deinococcus piscis. The sequence continues at coordinate 77,617 of NZ_BNAL01000003.1, read as the reverse complement.
CTTCAGCGCGCTCAGCGGCTGCGATGCGGTGGTGGTGGCCGCTGGAGCCAACCAGAAGCCCGGTGAAACCCGGCTAGAGCTGCTGGGCCGCAACGCCGCCATCTTCCGGGAACTGATTCCGCAAATCTGCGAGGCCGCACCGCTGGCAGCCCTGATTATCGCCACCAACCCTGTAGACCTGCTGACCGATCTGGCCGCCAGCTACGCTCCAGCCTCTCAAGTGGTTCTGGGCTCGGGCACCGTGCTTGATAGTGCCCGCTTTCGTCACCTGATTGCGCAGCGGGCTGGGGTAGATGCCACCCACGTGCACGGCTACGTCCTGGGTGAACATGGAGACAGTGAGGTGCTGGCCTGGAGCACCGTGCAGATTGCTGGCCTGGGCATTGAGGAATTTATGGCGGCCCGCCAGCTGCCCTGGAACAGCGCTCTGCGAGAAGAAATTGACCGGGGCACACGCGACGCCGCCGCAGCCATTATCTCGGGCAAGCGGGCCACCTACTACGGCATCGGTGCCGCACTGGCCCGCATTGTAGAGGCGGTGATCCTTGACCGCCGCGCCATCTTGACCGTCAGCGGGCCAACGCCTTATGGCATCGCCATGTCGCTGCCACGGGTGGTAGGCCGCAGTGGCATAGAGGAGACCTTGCAGCCACCACTGACTGCCGAGGAGACGCAGCAACTGGAACGCAGCGCCCAGACCCTGCGTGAAGCACTGGGGGCCTTAGAAGGGCGGGGGGAGCGGAACTAGGGCAGAAGAATCTAGTGCCAAAAAAGCAGGAGATGGGCGGGGTGACCTTCCGGCCCATTTCCTGGCCCGCAGCTTCAAGGTTGATCTGAGAACTCACCGCTGATGCGCACACCTGCCGAAGCCCGGGCCACTGCTTCGTCGCGCTCCAGGTCATAGAGGATTTCAGCAGCCTGGAGGCGCTCGTCTCCACGGGTGGTCACCGCAGGCTGTTCGGGAGTCCCGATCAAGCGGGCCAGGTTGGCGGTGTCGTCATATTCCACACGGGCCGCGCGGCTCACCCGCCCCCCGCTGGAATTGAGCACCACATCGCCCACCAACACGGTGCGCTCGCGGTCTACGTCCACTTCAATGCTGCCAGCGGTGCCGGACAGGTCGCCACTTTCGCCGCCCTGCACATCGCGCTCAAAGGTGATGGGTCCAGTAATCCGCGCCACACCGTCCGACTCGCCGTACTTGAGGCTCTGGCCGGTCAGACGGGTCTGGCCCTGCGTGACCTGCACGGCTCCAGGTACGTCGCGGGACTCGGCCACCACGCCGCAGCCGCTGAGCCGGTCTGTGGCTCCAGAGGGCACTTCATCTAGCAGATGAGCGCTGCCGCCCCCCGCCTCAATCTGTCCGTCACCAGCCGTACCATCGGGGCGGCGTTGCTGAGTCACCAGCGCCAACGGCACCCGGATCAGGTTCTTGTCAATGCTGATTTCGACTCCGCCGGCCCCGGACTCGCTGAATACGGCCAGGCTGGGACCATTGGGGTCTTCATCCTCGCGTGGCTGACAAATCGTGAAAATGCCGCTGGCATCGTCGGTCCCCTTGCGAACCACACGGATGCGGCGCTGCTGACCGTCTTTGCCCTCGCGCAGCAACTCCAGCGTGGAGTACTCGTCTCCAGGGACCGCTTCGGCAGCGGGTGGCATGGCCGGGCTGGCCGTATCTTCGGCCCACTGCTCGATTTCGGCCCAGCTCTCGTCTGACCAGCTCTCGTCCGTCCAGCGGTCATTCAGCTGCTCCTCTGTAGGAGGCGGGGGAACGTCGCCAGCAGTCTGAGCGGGGGCCGACATGGTGGGGGCCGGTACCACCGGGGGCGGCACAGGCGGCCAGGCAGGTTGGGCCAGGGTCGCCCCCAGCCCCAGGGCCAGCCCTAGCGAAGCGGTCCACAACCCGGAAGGCAAGCGGGGGCGCACGGCTCGCCGTCCTGGCTTATTCGCCGCGCAGCTTGAACTGCGAGGTGGGAATGTTGTAGCCGCTGCTCAGGGTGCGGACGCGGGCCAGATCAGTCCGCTGCTCCAGAGCGCCGCTCGCAGGCGCACGCACGGTAGACCCGCTCTTGGAGTCACGGCTCACGGCGTTGCCCACCACATAGGCCACGTTCTTGTTGTCGTCATAGAACAGGGCGTTGCCGGTGGTGGTGATCGAGCCCTGGATCAGCTTCACGTTGCCCTTGACGTAGATGGTCTTGCTGCCAGTCAGGGCGCGGACCTCTTGGCCGGTCATCAGCAGCTCCTTTTGATTGCCGCTCGCTTCCTGGCGTAGACGGGGCGAGCCAGTCAGCACGCCCAGTTCGCGGTCCTCGTCAAAGACCAGTTGCGAGGCGGCAGCACTCTGGTTGCCCTGCCGCAGAACCACACTGCCCTTGGAGGTCGAGACATTACTGTCTACATCCAGGCTCATGCTTTCGGCCTTGATCTGCACGGTTTCGCCACGGTTTTCAGGTACGAAGGAGGCCCGTGCATTGCCGCGCAGCACGCCCTGGCCGGTGGCTTCGCTGTAGACCAGCTCCGAACCCTGGGCCGCCAGGCGGCCACGTTGTATACGCACGTCGCCACTGAAGCGCGAGTTGCGCTTGCCCTGCGATCCCACGATGGTCTGCCCCTGGGGCGCAGCCAGCCGGGCCTCGCTCGCGGTGATGGTCAGGGTGCTGACCTTGGCCCGCACCGGATTGCCGGTAAACGTCACAGGACCGTTGCGCAGGTCGCCGCGCGGCGCACCCTGAATGTTGATGATGCGGTTCGCATTGGCCTGAGCCAGCACGCCGGTTCCAGTCAGGGCCAGCAGGGCGAAGGTGACAGCTTTTTTGGCAGTGGGATTCAGAAACATGGGGGGTTCCTCCTCAGAGAAAGTGGTCGGATGGTGGGTGGCTTTAGGAATAAAGAGGGGACTAGGGAGCAGGGGAGGCGTGACGTGCGGGCATGCTACGGGTCAGATCGGCACGCGCTCGCCACCAACGCACTGCTCAGTGGAATTCATATCCCAGCCAAAGCTCGACTGCTCACTGCTCTCCAGAATCTCAAAATTAAAGGACATACGCATATCCGGCACCTCGCCCACGATGGCAGGAGAATCCACTTCGGCCAGGGGAGCACTAAAACCTGCGCTCTGATCTACGCGGACCGGCTGCTTGTCATTGCCAGAAAGCTTGACCACCGCGCATTCCTTGACGAGCGTAATGGTCGCCAGGTCGGTCTGCATGTTGTCCTCTCGGTCAATGGTCAGGTCATTGGCGGCCAAGCGGGCGTCCAGCACAGTTTTGCCGGTCAGCTGCCCCGACGCATCACGTTCACGCAGCCAGCGGCCACCATCTTTCAGCTGGGAGAGACGAGTCTCACCGCTCAGAGGATCATTCACCACCTGATTGGCTTCAAATTGCCAGGAGGCGTCAGGATCACTGGCTGGATAGAGCGTCAGCGCTACTCCGTGCAGTGTGGCTCCAGTCTCGGTGCGCGGACTGCGGGCTGGCAACAGCGCAAACACTGCGGCGAACAGCAGCAAGGCACCCAGAACGTAGGAACCAATTTTCAGCACAGCCTCAATCTAGGAGGCCCTCTCATGAGAGTGATGGGGCTACACTGACACGGGTTTGACCTGCGGCGCAGGATTCAGTCAGGTCCCTCCTCTAAGCTGCAGGTATGAACAGATGGATGCTCACCCTACTGCTGGCCTCACCCGCAGCCCTGGCCCAAACCGCAATCCCGCAGCCCACGCCCCAGCCCGCACCCCTCCTATCGGGCAAAGCCCCTGCCTTGCTGCCGAGCGTGCAACTCCGTCCTGGCGAGCTGGGCACGCTCGGCCAGGCCCGCGTGGCGCTCCTGAGCGTGAACGACAGCCGCTGTCCAGAAGGTGTGGCCTGCATTTGGGCCGGAGAAGTGCAGGCCCGTGTGCTACTCATCGAAAAGGGACGCTGGCGCTTGCTGCGCCTCAAGTGGCCTGCCCCGGGGACTTCATCCCATGAGCAAATCCCCGGCCAGAGCGCCGACCCTTCGCTGCACATCACGGCTGTGAGTGGGTGGGGAGACGAGCTGCGCCTGACGCTGAGCCGCTGAAGTCACGGCCTCCCAGAGGACACAGAGCGCCCGGGAGGTTCAGCAATCCGGGAGAGCTTCAGGGCACCCAGGGCGTCAGCCAGCGCTCCAGCGTCCGCATGGTCAGATCACCCAGCAGAGCCAGCAGCGCCACCGGAATGGCTCCTTGCAAGATCAGGGCCAGGTTGTCGGCCCCCAGCCCGGCAATGATGGGGACGCCCAATCCCCCGGTGCCCACCATTGGGGCCAGGGTCGCGGTGGCGATGGTCAGTACCAGCGCGGTGCGAATACCGGCCAGCACCGCAGGCAGGGCCACGGGCACTTCCAGACGCCACAGTCGCTGCGCAGCGCTCAGGCCCAGGCCACGCGCCGCATCCAGCACCGGCCTATCTACGCTTTGCAGGCCCAGCACAGTAGAGCGGGTCACCGGGAGCAGAGCATAAAGCGTGAGGGCAGCGACGGCTCCAGTGGCCCCGAAGCCCACCAAGGGCAGCGCCAGGAACAGCACCGCAATCGGCGGAAACGTTTGTCCAACCGTGGTGAGGTTGTTCACCAGCGGCAAGAAGGCGTGGCCCTGCGCCCGCGTGGTCCACACGCCCAGGCCCACGCCAATCAGCACGACCAGCGTCATGGTCACGCCTGTGAGGCCCAGGTGTTGCCAGGTCAGCTCCCACAACGTGTTGCGCTCGTAGACAGGCGTGCTGACCTGCGGGAACAGTGCGCCCATGACCCGTGCCCACAGCTCCTGCGCGGAAACCAGCCAGAAGAACGCCGCCCAGCCGGCGGCCAGCAGCGCCGCCTGGACGCCAAGGCGGCTCATGCGCCCGGTTCTCCAGCAGGTTGCTGCGCCTGCGACGACCCGGCAAAATCGCTCAGGCGCAGCGAGCCCACCACTTCACCGGACGGAGCCACCACCTGCATGGCAGCTCCACCGGCTCCCAGCAGGGCGGAAAGGGCGCGGTCCGCAGGCCAGTCCAGCCCCACTTGCCCCCTGGCCGCTGGATCAGGCGGGCGCATGTAGTCGGCAGCGGTTCGCAGGCCCAGACGCAGCAGCTCGCGGCTGTCACCCATGAATGACGCCACAAAATCGTTGGCCGGACGGTGCAGCAGTTCGTCAGGCGGACCAAATTGCTGAATAACCCCGTCTCCCAGCAAGCAGATGTGGTCACCCAGGCGCACCGCTTCTTCCACGTCGTGCGTCACGAACAGGATGGTTTGCCCCAGTTCGCGCTTGAGCTGAAGAAACTGCTCCTGTAGGGCCTCGCGGGTGATGGGGTCCAGGGCGCTGAACGGCTCGTCCATCAGCAGGTAGGCGGGGTCGGCGGCCAGGGCGCGGGCAATTCCGACGCGCTGCTGCTGCCCGCCCGACAGCTGCCGGGGGTAGCGCTCGGCGTAGGCTGCCGGTTCCAAGCCCATCAGGTGCAGGAGATCTTCGGCGCGGCGACGGCGCTGGGCGGCGGGCACCCCGGTGATGCTAGGAACCAGCTCCACATTCTGGGCCACCGTGAGATGCGGAAACAGGCCCACACTCTGAATCACGTAGCCGATGTTGCGGCGCAGCTCAACCACGTTCACATCGGCCACGTTGCGCCCATCAACCCATACGCTGCCGGAGGTCGGCTCAATGAGACGGTTCACCAGCCGCATCAGGGTGCTTTTGCCACTGCCACTGGGGCCGATCAGCACCACCAGCTCGCCGTCAGGCACGGCCAGGGTAATCCCGTTTAGGACAGGCGGGCCACCAGCAAACTGCTTGGTGACTTCTCGGAACTCAATCATGAAACACTCCTCACTTCTGGGCTCGCCTCTGTCAGCTCCGCTCCTTGTGCCGCCGCCTCTGGGCGCAGACCCGGCGGGGTCAGACGCTGCCCCAGCCAGCCCACCAGCCCGCTCAGCAGCAGGGCCACCAGCACGATGGGCAGCGCGCCCAGCAGCACCAGGTCCGGCACGTTGCCTTCGACCCCACGCTGAATAAAGAAGCCCAGCCCCCCCGCCCCGATCAGCGGCGCGATGGTGGCGATGCCGAAAGTCAGCACCAGCGCGGCACGGATGCCCTCCATGATGAACGGCAGGGCGATGGGCCACTCAGCGCGGCGCAGAATCTGGCCCCCCGTCATGCCCAGGCCACGGGCGGCGTCGGTCAGGGCAGGCGGCACCGAGCGCAGCCCCACAAAGGTGTTGGTCACGACGGGCAGCAGCGCATAAATGGTCAGCGCCAGCAGGGCCGGAGCTGCACCGATGCCACGGATACCCCAGGCCGATAGCGGCGCTGAGAGCGACAGCGCCTCCGGGCTAAAGCTGCGGCCCCCCAGCCAGACTCCTTCGAGCATGCCAATCAGGGCAAGGCCTCCCAGCAGCAGCAAAGCCTGTACACCCAACAGCGCCAGCAGGCCGCCCAGTAGCCCAGCAATCTTCTGCCCAAACAGCCGCCAAAGAGCAGTCCCCAGCAGCAGCGCTCCCCCAGCCCAGCCCACATAACTGCCCAGCGTGGCGTCCCGCCCCAGCGCCGAGAACACGGGCAACACCAGCCCAAACAGCGCCACGGAAGGCACCGTCTGCAAGAAGCCCGCCACACCCAACACGGTGCCCGACAGCCGCTCATGGCGGGCAGCGGCCAGGCCCAGCGGCAAGCCAAGAATCAGCGCCAGCAGCAGCGCCGTGAGACTGAGGGCCAGGTGGAGGCCCAGCTGCGGCCAGAACGTGCCCGCAATGTTGGCGTACTCCTGCGCCAGACCCAGGTCCTGCCACCAGCCCAGCAGCGGAACCGCAGCAAAGGCCAGCAGGCCCAACAGCCCGGACCACCGGGCCGCACCCGGCCAGCGGCTAAGGCCAAAACCCGCCACATACAGCGCCAGCACGCTCAGCCAGAATCCACCTGCCGGGGAGACGCGGGCGAGCGGCGTGGCTTCCAGCATCAGCGAGCTGGCCGCCCCACCCAGCAGCCCGCTGACCCCCGCGCAGGTCACCGCAAAGAGGACCGCGCCCAGCCACGCTGTGCGGGCGTCTGAACGCCAGCTACTCCAGGCCAGGGCCCCCAGGGCCAGCCAGAGTGCAGGCAAAAGCCACCCCGCAGGCAAGCCCAGCAAGGGGAAACCCTCACCCAACACCAGCCGGTTCTCACGGAAATTCACCCACGGCAGCGCCAGCGCGGCCAAGCCCAGGGCTGCGCCCAGCAGCACAATCGGGTCAGGGCGGGCGCGGCTCATCCGTTCACTCTAGGCCACAGCCCCGGCAGGAGCCTGGCAAGGCATTAGGGCGGCTTTAACACATGGCGGGCTGCCCGCCGCTGGCCCGTTAGCCTAAGACCTGCCCCATCCAGCACCGTTTCCGGCTGGACGTTCTCTTTCCTTCTCTTTCCTGAACCTTTCTTGCGTCCTGCCCCGGCGACCCTTCGGAGGAACACCCATGAAAACTGCACCTGTCATCCTGACCCTCAGCGCCGCCCTGCTCGCTGGCTGCGCTCCGCAAAAAGAGACCACGTCGGCCACCTCGTCTACCACCGTTTCTACGTCCACCACGCAGCAAAGCACCTCTGCACAGACTTCGGGCAGCGAGGCGGCCAGCACGGCCTCTTCGGCCACCAGTGCAGCGGCCACCGGCGAAACCGGCACGGTGACGGTGGGCAGCAAGATTGATACCGAAGGCGCTCTGCTGTGCCAGATCACCAAGCTGAGCCTAATTGACGCGGGTTTTACGGTGAATGACAAGTGCAGCACCGGCGCGACCAACGTGGTCCGCAAGGCGCTGGAGCAGGGCGAGATTGACCTGTATCCCGAATACACCGGCAGCGCCATCTATCTACTGAATGAAGCGGGCGCAGAGATTGGGGATTCGGTCAGCAAGGATGCCCAACAGGCCTACGACACGGTCAAGCGCTTGGACGCCGAGAACGGCATCGTCTGGCTGGACCGCGCTCCTGCCAACAACACCTGGGCCATCGCTGTGCCCGAAGCCCTGGCATCCGAAAACAACCTGAACACCATGGCCGACTTTGGCGCCTGGGTTAGTGGCGGCGGTCAGGTCAAGCTGGCCGCCAGCCAGGAGTTCGTGGACCGCGACGACGCCCTGAAGGCATTTGAGCAAACCTACGGCTTTAGTCTGAGCCCTGAGCAGTTGGTGATTGTGCCCGGAGGCAACACCACCCAGACCGAAACCGCCGCCGCACAGGGCACCAGCGGGGTCAATGCCGCGATGGCTTATGGCACTGACGGGGCCATCAGCGCCCTGGGTCTGCGTGCGCTTACTGACCCCGAGGGCGCAGTGGCGGTCTATCAGCCTGCCCTGACCGTCCGGGAGGAAACGCTGGACAAATTCCCCCAGATTGCGGACGTGATGAACCCCATTTTTGCCCAGCTGGACGAGAAAACCCTGAGTGACCTGAATGGCCGCATCGCCGTGAATGGCGAGGACGCCGCCAAAGTGGCGCAGGACTGGCTGAGTCAGCGCTGAAGGAGGTGGGGGAGAGCGGAAAACCCAGGCCCACTCCGCCCGCCTCTACTGCCCTGCTCAGCTTCCTTTGACCCAGTCACGCAGGTGGTCTGCCACCAACTCGCTGAGCATCACACCTTCACGGGCCGCCTTATCTACCAGGGCGGCTTTTTCGTCGCGGGTCAGCGGCAGCCACATCGCCACATACTCGCGGCCTCCTTCTACCTTGAACTCGCCGCCGTCCTCGCCCAATTGCACCACGCCGTCGCCCTGAGTATTGGTCTGTCCCATGTTGTCCTCCGTGCCCGACATCAGCCAGGTCAGAATCTGCGAGCGGACAAAGCGCCACTCGCGCCCCACCTTGCGGCCTGGAAGTTCGCCACTGCGAACCAGGCTATAGGCGGTAGTTTCACTGACCTTGAGGAGTGTTGCCAGCTCCTCCAGCGTCAGCACATCGTCTTGCACTCGACCATGCTCTGTCATGGCCCCAGTTTACCCTCAGGAAGTATCAACTTATGCCAACTGATACTGTTCACCTCCTTTGGGCAATATCTTAGGTCGGAAGAGGAGAGCTGCCAATAGATGGTGTAATTTGGTGCAATTTGACGTGAAATCCGGAGCACTCACCCTGAAATCAGGAAAGACTGACAGGCTAAAGGTCATGGCAAGACATCTCGCATTGGCGCTGCTGACCCTGGGTACTCTGGCAGTGGACACGGCCCGGGCAGCTGGCCTGTTGAATCAGCCGGTTGCCGTGCAAGGCACCCCGTTCTGCGAAATGAACCGCTGCGAAGCGGCTGGGCGGCGGCCCATCGCGGGCTCCATTTGGGAATCTGTGTATGTCACCGCGCCAGCAGAAGCAGGAGTAGGCCCACAGCTTCAGGTTTATGCCTCGCAGGGCCGGGTGGTCGGGGCTGCGCTGAATTTTGCCGGTCCACAGCCCCCTTTCGCTCCGCAGGACTATAGGCAGCCAGGCACGCCCGCACAGTTGGCCGCCGACTTTACAGCGCTGTTGCTGGGGCAACAGCCCACCTACCGCTTGCTCGAAGAGTGGCAAGCCAGCTGCGACAGCGGCCAGCGCCTCAACTTTGCCGGGGCACGGCTGACCTGTAGCCGCCTGGGCCTGGCTCCCGGCCTGGAGACCCTGACCTTCCACATCGGCCAGTAACCCGCCAGGGGTCCTCCAGGAAATGGGATATGAGGCTTGTTGCCGTATCCACTCGCTCTACCCATGCGAAATCGCGGCACCGGGCACATTTCAAAGATTTTCTGGACAGCCTTTAGGGGCAAGCCAGGCGGAAGAACGCAGATGATTTAATAGAAGCCATGAAGCATCTGACCCCCGCTGACCCCGCGCCCCGCGACCTGGGCTTTGCCATGCCTGCCGAGTGGGAGCCGCACGTGGCCACCTGGATGAGCTGGCCCGCTGACGATGAGCTGTGGTTCGGCCACCTGGAGGGTGTGCGCCGCGAATATGCCGAGCTGGTGCGGACCATCGCCCGCTTTGAGCCGGTAGAGCTGCTGTGCCGCAGCGCCGAGTGCGAAGCCGACGCCCGCAAGCGCCTGGGCGCAGACGCCGCCAATGTCACCTTCCATCAGGTGCCGCTGGATGACTCGTGGGTGCGCGACAACGGCCCTATTTTTGTGCGGAATGCAGACGGCGAAGTGGCCCTGGTGAACTGGGAATTCAACTCCTGGGGCGGCAAGTTCGAGTGGGAAAACGACAACCGCATTCCCGAGTATGTCGCCGAGCACCTGGGCATGGGCCACTGGGACCGCCCCGAAGTGCTCGAAGGCGGCGGCCTGGAAGTGACCGGGGACGGCGTGGGCCTGACCACCCGCTCCTGCTTCCTGACCGAAACGCGCAACCCCGGCCTGAGCGAAGAAGGCTATGCGGCGCTGCTGAGTGACACCCTGGGCGTGCGCCACCTGCTGTGGCTGGACGGCGGCCTGGAGAACGACCACACCGACGGGCATATTGACACCATCACCCGCTTCACTGACCCGCGCACCATCGTGACCAGTGTGGCCGAGGACCCCAGTGACGCCAACTTTGCGGTGATGCAGGGGAATCTGGAAGCCTTGCGGGAGATGACGGATGCACACGGGCAACCTTTCCGTATCGTGGAGCTGCCGCTGCCCGCCCACAGGTTAGAAGGTGCCGAAGGCCGCTTGCCGCCCACCTACGCCAATTTTTATATCGGCAACGGGTTTGTGGCTGTGCCGCAGTACGGCGACCCGAACGACGAGCGAGCGCTGGAGACTTTGCGGCCCCTATTTCCTGACCGCGAGGTCGTCGGTCTGCCCAGCCGCCAGATTATCGAGGGCGGCGGGTCATTTCACTGCCTGACCCAGCAGCAGCCGGCTGGCCCGGTGTGGACCGGAGCGGACGCAACCCCAAGCGCAGCCAAAGTCTAGAGTGGGCCAGGTCCGGCGTTGAGGGTTCCTCGCTGGATCACATTGACGAATACTGCATACCGCGCTAAAGTAATAGACATAACCGCTCGGAACCTTCTTGTAAGGCGAGCGGGTTTTTTTTGTGGCTCCGGCCCTTCAGGGCTTGGCCGTCCGGTGTCTCACGGGCAGCTACACTGAAGCGCGTGATTGAGGCCACCGACTTTTCTGGGCAAGCTGCGCCGTGGGAGGCAGGCATGGAGCGCCGCCACCTGTGGCTGCATGTCAGTGAGCCGACCAATCAGGACTTGGCCGCGCTGGCACAGACCTTTGCCATGAATGACCTCGCGCTGGAAGATTCGCTGGAACCGGGGCACGCCAGCCACTACGAGAAATACCCGGAAGGTGACTTTCTGACTTTCCGGACCCTGGCCAGGCCAGAGGAGTTGGCGGAGGAATCGGAGCGCATCAGCATTTTCCTGTATGCCGACAGTCTGCTGACCCTGAGCCGTGAGGAGCTGCCGTACCTGGAACGGGTGCGCGAAATCGTGGGCCGCGAGACGGTGGACAGCCCCGCCGAAATCGCCTTTGAGATTCTGGACACGGGCGCTGAGAGCTTTGTCGTGTTTATGCGGGCCCTAGAGGACCGAATTGACATTCTGGAGCAGAGAATGTTCGATTTCGATCACCGGGGCAAGGAAAATATGGTGCAGACCGTCTTTGACCTTAAGCAGCGCCTGAACCACGCCCGCCGGCTGTGCAATGAGGCCCAGGACATGCTGACCCTGCTGGCGCGGCATGCTTCAGCGTCCGAAGAAGACCTGCTGCGCTTCCGCGATGTGCGCGACTCTATGAACCGCCTGGGCAAGCGCCTGGACACCAGCCGCGACAACTTGTCGAACCTGCTGGCCATTCATTCGAGCGTGCAGAGTCAGCGCATGAATGAGGTAATGCGGACCCTGGCGGCGGTCAGCACGGTGTTTCTGCCGCTGACCTTCTTGGCCGGAGTGTGGGGCATGAATTTCGAGTACATGCCCGAGCTGCACTGGAAATTCGGTTACGCCCTGGCCTGGCTGAGCTTCGCGCTGGTCGCCGGTGCCCTGGCCTGGGTCTTCAAGCGGCGGGGGTGGTGGTGAGCCTGGCCAGGCTGCCGGACCATGTGACCCAGCCCTGAAGCTGCCCGGATAACCTTGACGAATACTGCATACCGCGCTAGAGTAATAAACATAACCGCTCGGAACCTTCTAGCAAGGCGAGCGGGTTTTTTATTGTTCCGCGCAGCTGCCTGCGAGGAACCAAAAAAATCCCCCCGCAGTGGGGGGGGAAGTTGGGGAGCCCCTCGGCTCAGTCCTTGGGTGCGTCAATCACTCGGCTGTTTTTGCGCTTGGCCGCTGCGGCTGGCGCAGTCTTCTGTACTGTCTGGCCAGCTCGGGCCAGCTCGGCTTCGACCTGCTTGTTCACGATGAACTGCTGCAAGATACCGATGGCCGTGGAGATGATCAGATAGATACTCACCCCAGCCGGGAAAATCAGCGCGAAGTATACGAAGAACAGGTACATGAATGCCTGCTGCTTGAACATCTCCGGAGTGCGGCGCGTACTGAGCCACAGCTGCGCCATATTGGCAATCAGGTAGAGCACCGGCAGAATCCAGAGGGGATCAGGAATCGCCAGGTCAGGCATCCACAAGAAGCCTGAGTCGAATTCGAAGTTGCGGATGGTCGACCACAGCGCAATCAGCACCGGCAGCGGCAAGAAGCTGCTCAGGCAGCCCGCAGGGTTGAAGTTGTGCTCTTTATAGAGAGCGGCCATTTCCATCTGCATGGCCCGCTGAGACTCCAGGTCTTTGGCGTCCTTGTAGCGGTCCTGGATTTCTTTCATCTTGGGCTGAAGCACCTGCATCTTGGCGGTGGTGCGGGCCTGCGCCTGCATGACTGGCCACATGACCAAGCGCAGCAGCACGGCAATCAAGAGAATGACAATGCCCCAGTCGCCCACCAAGCGGTGCATGAACTCCATCAGCGACACGATGCCCAGGCTGATGCGCCCGAACCAGTTGGGGTCGAACACGCCCGGCATGCCATAAAAACCCGTCTGCTTGAGGTGAATCAGCTCGTTGCGGCCACCGTACACGTCCACCGAGCCATTGCCCGTCATGCCCAGGGTCAACAGGGCGTTGCTGCCGCCAGTCATCTGGGCGTCAATCCGTGTACCACCTTCAGGGCGCACCAGAATCGCGGGGGACATCTGGTTGGGCGGCACATGCTGCATGGCGGCGTAGCGAATGTTTTCTACGCTGGTCACGCCTGCACCCTGGACCGTCGCCACTTCGCCCACCTGCGGCAGCGCCCGAACGCGGGGGTTGCCTTCATTGCCCAGGCCGGGCAGCAGCATCTGGTAGTTCTGAATGCCGCCGCCCACTTCGGTCTTGACGTTGATGAGGTAGTTGCGGGTGTGAATGGTGACCGTCTTGGTGATGGGCACGCCACCTTGCTGATAGCGGAAGACCGCCACCTGCTCGTTGGCGTCTTCGTTGTTCAGCAGCTCCGGGTCCTGCGCGGTCACTGGAGCCTGAGGGTCAAGGCCCTCGGCCTGGATGTGCAGGGCCGGGCCATTGACCAGATTGATGATGCCACGCTCATTTTGCAGCGCCGTAAAGTCAAAGGTGCCGTCGGCATTCTGCTTGATATAAGGCGAGCCGGCGTAGTTCTTGACATACCAGCCGATGATCTCGCCTTTGTTGTTGAACACGATATCGGCCAGGTTGGTTCTGGAGATGCTCTCGCTGCCCTGCTGACCGTCAAAGTCGGCAGTAATCCAGTCCTGGGTCAAGGTGTGTCCAAACGGAGGAATAGGACCGGTGGTTCCGCAGCCGGTCAGGAGCAGGGTGCTGCCCGCAATGAGAAGTAATTTCTTGGTCATGTTCTCGCTTTCTGACTGGCCTACGTACCGCTGAGCGGTAGGGCCGTAAGAACGTAAAAGTAAGGGGAGGGCTGCCACGCCACGTTACGCGCTCAACAGCGTCCAGGTTCCCACGAAGAGGCCAGAGCTGCCGCCAGCGCACCGCTCCATAGTGTACGGGGTAAGCGCGGGACAATTCATCCGCTCAGCTTACCAGGGCGGGCACAGCAGCGGGCTTGGGTAAGGGTACCAGTCAGCGCGTAGCTGTGCTACACTGCCTGCTGTTCTCTTGCGCCTGAAGACTTCAGGAGACGCGAGAAAGGTCTGGGCAACGCGCCCGAGGCCCCCCGGCAAGACCACCATGAGCGCTGCGGACACATCCCCTGCCAGCAGACGCTCGGGGCAGGGGGAACACCGGCCCCCCTGATCCCCAGCAAGGAGTTGAATCATGTCCAAGAAGCCCGTTCCCAAGAAGAAGACCAGCAAGAGCAAGCGCGATATGCGCCGCAGCCACCACGCCCTGAGCATGCCCGCTCTGGGTGAGTGCCCCCAGTGCCATGCCAAAAAGCTGAGCCACCACGTGTGCCCCAGCTGCGGCTACTACAATGGCCGCCAGGTGTTGAGCGTCTAAGCACGCCCGGCACCGCAGAACTCCTCCACTCGGGGGAGTTTTTTTTGGTCTGGCTCTGGCCACTGCGGGCTGGGCCTTACCTGTCTAGGCTGACCTCAGGTGCAGCCTCAGCATGTGCGGGGCCAGCTTCCCGTAGGCCACATGCCGCCAGAACGGTGAGCAGTGGAATCACCCGCCCACCAGGCACGCGGTAGGGGCCCCGTGCCTGGGCCTGAAGCCAACCTGCCGCCTGCAACTCCCGCAGGTGGTGATAAAGTTGCCCACCGCTGAGGCCCACCCGCTCGCCCAGGACCGGCGCGGGCTGCGGCCCATCCAGCGCAGCCCGCAGCAGCGCGAGCCTCAGCGGATGCCCCAGGGCCGATAGCGCAGCTGCTACCCCTGACCAGTCACGGTCCAGCAAGGCCGCCGCTGGGTGAGCTTCTTGCCAGACCCAGTCACCCCCTGCTCCCAACTGGACATGTCCGGCAAAGAGCACGGCTCCGTCAGGCACCAACTCCTGCAAGGACTCCAGCGCCCAGGCGCGGTCTGTGGCAGGACCCGGCGAACGGTCTGGCTGGCTGAGCGCCGCCACCTGAGCCTCGAGTGCTGCCAAGCGGCGTTCTAGCTCAGCCAGGCGGGCGGGCACTTGCTCAGTCATCCCGCCAGTCTAGAGCACTGCAGAGATAACCAGGGCTTCTCCTGCACTGGCCTGCGCCTGCCTTACGCCTTTCACCTAAGGGCTTGCTGCACGGCGGCCTGCGCCGCTGGGTCGAAGGCCAGCAGCAGCATCCACTCGTTCAGGGTCTGTTGCGCCGCTTCATACTGGTCGGGAGACAGGTTGCGGAAAAACAGACTCACGGCCACGCTCTGCCCAGCGTTCGGTCCCTGCGAAGGTGTCATGGCATAGTTGTGGGTCAGAACCCCGTGTTGCAGGCTGCCACCCTTGAGATAGATGGCGCTGTACGCGGCAGCATTTTTGGGGCTCACCTCGGTCAGCCAGCCCAGATGACGGCGCATCACAGCCAGTTCGTCTGAGGAAAATTGCCCGGTGCCCGGTTGTCCAGTATCTGCGCCCAGCACGCCAGCCATTAGCCGGGCGTAGTCGGCGGTGGTGCCAGCTGGGAAGGCAGCATTTTGCAGCTGACGGTCCAGGGCCGCGTCCCGCCGCAGCGCGGTAAAGACAATCCTCGTTGGCTGGCGGCGACTGGGCCAGGCCGCCACCTGCGCCGCCTCATGCCAGAACCGGTCAGCTCGCTGAGCTGGGGTCAGCGCCAGGAGTTCAGCCGCATTCGGAGAGCTCCAGGCGGCAAATACCCCAGACACTGGGGCGGGCGGCTCCTGCCCGCTTATGCCTAGGCGCTGCACGGCAGCCTCCACCCGCGCACGGCCCAGTCGGGACAGAATCAGGTCGGTGGCGGCGTTGTCACTCAACTGGATCATGGCGCGGGCCAGGGTGTCCAGCGGCACGGTGCGTGCGCCGTCCTGGGCCCGCCCGAAGGCGTCGGCGGGAATATCCAGGCTCTTCAGGGCTGCTGCGTGAGCGCCGCTGTCCTGCAAGACATAAAAACTTTCCCACTCGGCCAGCGTCACCGGCTGCTGTGGATCTAGCTCGCCCGCCGCCACTGCCTGGGCGTAGGCGGCCAGCACCACGATCTTGAAGGAGCTTGCCAGCGGCATCGGCTGGGCTGCGTTGTGCGCCAGCAGGGGCTCAGGCAGCGGTTGACCGGGGCTGACCCGGTACACGCTCAGCGCCACATCCTGGGGCCGCTCACGCAGCAACTCCAGCAGTGGAGCGAGCGCAACTGCCTTTGCCTCTGTCACGCTATTTTGCGCCGCAGGAGCAGGGGCGCTGGCCGGAGCAGCGACAGCCACAGGCGACACCAACAGCAGAGCCAACATCAGGTGGTTCAGCATAGACCTATTTTACAGAGATTTGTACTTTTGTACAGAACTCTGTAAAGGGGTAAGGTTTTGCTCCGGACAGGCCGTCGCCTTTAGCGCTTGTCGGCCACCCACATCCCGGCAATCCCGCCGCTGAGCGGGTGGTAGCGGGCGCTCAGGCCTGCTTCACGCATCATGCGGACCAGCTGCTGAGGTTCTGGAAAGGCCAGCACGCTTTCGGGCAAATAAGTGTAGGCGCTGTTGTCCCCGCTCACCAGCGCACCGATGCGCGGCAACACCTGCTGAAAGTACAGCCGGTACACCCGCCCGAACAGGTTTTCGGCAGGAGGTGGAAACTCCAGAATCACCAGTCGGCCCCCAGGCGACAACACGCGGTGCATCTCGGCCAGACCGCGCCGGTAGTCACTGAAATTGCGGAAGCCAAAGGTGCAGGTGACCGCATCAAAGCTGGCATCTGGGTAGGGGAGGTGTAGGGCATCACCCTCTTCCCAGGTGACGTCCAGACCGGCCTGCTCGCTCTTGGCCCGGGCAATCTCCAGCATCTGCGGCACAAAGTCGCTGCCGGTCACAGCGGCGTAGGGAGCGCGGCGCTTGAGCATCAGCGCAAAGTCGCCGGTGCCGGTGGCAATATCAAGCACGCGCCGGGGCGCTTTGGCGAGGGCTTCGCGGGCCCCGGCGTAGCGCCAGGTCTGGTCCACGCCGAGGCTGAGCACACGGTTGAGCAGGTCGTAGCGGGGTGCGATGGCAGCGAACATGGCCTGCACGTCCGCGCCCTTGTCCTGGCCGTCACCCACGGCAGGTTTGCGGTGGGGATCAGCGCTCAAGAAATCACACCCAGTTCCTTGCCCACTGCGCCATAGGCTTCCAGCGCGCGGTCCAAGTCGTCATGGGTATGCTCGGCAGTCACGATATTGCGGATACGGGCCTTGCCCATCGGCACGGTGGGAAAGCCGATGCCAGTGGCGAAGATGCCGCGCTCCAGCAGTCGGCGGCTGGCTTCAAAGGCGGCGGGCGCTTCGCCGAACACGACGGGCGTGATGGGGGTCTGGCTGTTCATATGGTCAAAGCCGAGGGCCTCAATACCCGCTTTGAAATAACGGGTGTTGTCCCACAGCCGTTCCATCAGGCTGGGATCGCGCTGCACTTCTTCCAGCGCTGCCGAGAGGGCCCCCACCACAGCGGGCGGCTGCGCGGTGGAGAACAGGTAAGGCCGCGCCCGGTTGATCAGCAACTGGCGCAGGTCCGCGTGGCCTGCCGCGTAGCCGCCCACCCCACCCCAAGCCTTGGAGAGCGTGCCCACCTGAATCACGTCGTCGGCGTGCTCGAAGCCGAAGTGATGCACAGTCCCGCGCCCCGCCTCTCCCAGTACCCCGGAGCCGTGGGCGTCGTCCACGTAGGTGATGGCCCCGTAGCGGCGGGCCACTTCTACGATTTGGTCTAGCGGAGCGATATCGCCGTCCATGCTGAACACGCCGTCGGTTACCACCAGCTTGAGGCCGTCGGTGTCGTTTTCTTGCAAGACCCGCTCCAGATCAGCGATGTCGGCATGCTGATAGATTTTTTTGGTGGCCTTGGTCAGCCGCAGGCCATCAATGATGCTGGCGTGGTTCAGCTCATCGCTGACCACCAGGTCGCCCGGCTGAAGCAGGGCCCCCAGCACACCCTGGTTGGTGGTAAAGCCGGAATGCAGCACCAGGGCGCTGCCGGTGTGCTTGAATTCGGCCAGCTGCTGCTCAAAGTCCTCATGGATTCGGAGCGTGCCGGCAATCCCGCGCACGGCCCCAGCCCCAGCACCCCACTCGCGCAGATAGGCTTCGGCCTTGGCCTTGAGCGCCGGGTGGTCGGCAAAGCCCAGATAGTTGTTGGACGCGAGGTTCAGCACGTCCCGGCCATCAATGCGGGTATGGGCCCGGTTGGGTGTTTCCAGCACTTTGGGGGAAATCAGCAGGCCGGATTCGCGCAGGCCTTCCAGCTCACGGCTGAGGCGCTCGGACAAGGTAGTCGGCATAGCCATAGTCTACGGGCTGAAGCCACGCGGGAGCTTGTCCAGCGTCCAGGGATACCGAATCAAGGCTCCTGGCTGCTTCCCGGCTATGGCGCTCTTTCTTCTACGCGCTCAGTTCCAGGTCTAGACCCAGGAAGCGCCACAGGGCGCGGCGGTGAATCCTGACACCTTCCGGAGCCTCTACCGCCCGCAGACGCCCGTCACGAATCCAGCGGCGCACGGTGCGCTCGTGTGTGCAGGTAAAATCGGCCACCTCGCTCACCTTAAGCATCTTGGGTAGGGTCTTGTACTGGGCTTCTAGAGTCATAGGGCACCTCCAAAACAAAGGGGGCCGCCGCACGGCAGCCCCACAGGGTCAGAGTCAAAGTTGTCAGCGCCGCGTCCCTGGCCGGCTTCCCAGTGCTGGGGCGGCGGAGATTTCAGGGCGTGCAGACCGTAAGCTTTCAACTTGCCGCGAATCTAGCATGAGATATGTCACCTTTGGGTCACAGGGAGTTCAAGAGTTGGTCAAGGGCAAACTCGGGGCGCAGGCGGTTCCGGTCACAGCCAAATAGGCCATCTGGCTTACCAGGCCACCTTGTCTCCTGGGCACGCCAGGCAGCAGGCTGAGCGCATGAACCTTGACCTCTGCGCCCAGCTGCGCCCGTTTGCCCCAGCCGACGCCGCAGCAGTGGCCCGCATGCAGACAGTCGCCTGCCGGGAGCAGTGGACCGTGAGTGCCGCTGACCTGCTGGCCCAAAGTGGCACGCGCTGGGTCGCTGACGCACAGGAGCTGCTTGCCAGCGCCTGGCTGTCGCCCTTTGGTGCCGGTGCCGAGGACGCCCTGCGCCTGAGCCTGTGCGGAGACGCGGCCCACTTTTCGCGCCTCTATCTGGCGGCGCTGAGCGGAGGCGACCTGCGCGGCTTCACGCGGGTGCTGGGCGTGGTGCGCGAAGACTGGGTCGAGCAGGTGGCGTGGTTTCAGGCCGCTGGCTTTGCGAACGTGTGGCAAAGCTTCGGAGCGCACCTGGACCTGGGGGGCTTCAGCCTGGACCGCTTCGCACTGGGACTTGAGCAGCTGTACCTGGACGGCTATGAAGTGCGCGAATGGACCCCAGCAGACGACCAGCACAGCCTGGACGAGCTGTACGCGCTGCACCTTCAGTTCACAGACGACGCACCAGCGACCCCAGCCACCGCCAGTGAGCACCTGAGCCGGGACGAGTTCGCCGCGAAATTGCGCGAGTGGCGTACCTGGGTGCTGTGGCGAGGCCGCGAGGCGGTGGCCTACACCAGCGTCCACTTTCCGGACGGTCAGCCGGACAGCGCGGGCACCGTCACCCGGCGCAGCGAGCGTGGGCGCGGGCTGGCCACAGCCCTCAAAGCCTACGCCCTGGACCAGCTCCGGCAACAAGGCTTCACGCAGGCCAGCACCGGCGGCGCCGTCACCAACCTACCAATGCTGCGGGTCAACTTACGCCTGGGCTACCGCCCGGAACCGCTGTGGCTGACTTTTGAGCGCAGGCTTTGACCTAGCCGCGCCGCATACTCGTGAGGGCCTCACCCAGCCGGGCGATACCCTCACGTATCTGAGCTTCGTCGTTGAAGGCAAAGCACAGCCGGACATGGTCCTGATAGCGGCCTTCTACCGAAAAGATATTGCCCGGCTTAAAGGTCACGCCGTAGGTCTGGGCGCGTGGCTCCAGCTGCTCGGCCACCATACCCGGCGGCAAGCGCAACCAGACAAAATAGCCACCCTCCGGCACGCTGAATTCGCACTCCGCAAAAGCGGGGGCCTGAAGACTCTCGACCATCGCGGCGGCGCGGGAACCAAAGGTGTCCAGAATCTCGCCCAGATACTGGTCCATCAGCCCCAGCTCCAGCACCGAAGTCACCATTGAAGCGCCAATGGGGTTGGTCCCCCCCGCACTCTGCAAGGTGGGGTTGGTCACCAGAAATTCCAGCACGTCACGCCGGGCATGAATCCAGCCCACGCGCAGCCCTGGGGCCAGAATCTTGGAAAAAGTGCCCAGCGAGATGACGCGCCCGTTCGACACATAGGCCGAATACGAAGGCGGCGCGGCGACACCGTAGTTCAGCAGGTGATACACCTCGTCAGCCACGACATAGAAGTCGTAGCGCTCGGCCAGCGCAATCAGTGCTTCGCGGCGCTCGCGCCCCTGGGTGACACCCGTGGGGTTGTGGTGCGAGGGAATGGTATAGACCAGCCGGGGCCGATGCTGCTGCACCAACGCTTCCAGCGCCGCCAGGTCCAGGCCGCCGCTGTCCAGGGGAGCCGGAACCACGGTCAGGCCATGACTCTGCATGATGTCGGGCGAGGCGAAATAGGTGGTGTCTTCTACTATCGCCACCGCACCGGGCTGCGCCAGCATGTTGCACACGATGTCCAAACCGCCAGAGATACCGCCGGAAATCAGCAGTTCTTCCTGGGCCACCGCAAAGCCGTAGTGCCGGGTCAGAAAGTCCGCCAATTGAGAGCGCAGGGAGGGATCGCCCCATTCGTCTCCATACTGCAAAAAGTAGGCGTCGCCCTGAGCGAAGCGGTGCTGAGAAGCCTGCTCAAACACCGAGTGCGGTAGCAGGGCGTCGGCGGGATAGCCCAGGCCCAGGTTGATCATCTGGGTTTTGGGAAGGGTGGCTGAGGTCATTTCGCGGTCCTTTCTGCCCGGCGCAGCCCGCACGCTCAGAGACAAGAAGGCGGGACCGGGACTTGAGACACTCAGGCCCAGGCCCGCTGGCCTGCCTGAGCTGCATCTACTTTGTCGTTCCCCTCACTTTGCTCTGCGGCTGGCCAGTTTGCAAGCTGAAGTGCCGCGCTAATACACAAGCGCGCCTCCAACAGCACTGCCGGTCCCTCATGGCAAAGAAGGGACCGGCAGCGGTGCTTGACCAAGATCTCTGGGCGCATTTCTACGCTGCGAAGCGGGCAATCTCTAGTGGTTCAGCACGCGGCTCAGGAAATTCTGGGTGCGCTCCAAGCGGGGAGCTCCAAAGAACTCGGCAGGCGGCAAGTCCTCGAGCAGCTCGCCCCGGTCCATAAACACCACCCGGTCAGCCACCTCGCGGGCAAAGCCCATCTCGTGCGTGACCACAATCATGGTCATTCCTTCCTGGGCCAGGCCACGCATCACATCCAGCACTTCACCCACCACTTCAGGGTCAAGCGCTGAAGTGGGTTCGTCAAACAGCATCACCTGGGGCTGCATGGCCAGAGCGCGGGCAATTGCCACCCGCTGCTGCTGCCCACCCGAAAGCTGACCTGGGAACTTGGCGGCCTGCTCAGCAATCCCCACCCGCTCCAGCAGCGCGGCGGCGCGGGCTCTCGCGTCGGCTTCGCTCAGGCCACGCAGCTTGCGGGGAGCCAGGGTGACATTTTCCAGCACACTCATGTGCGGAAACAGGTTGAAGCTCTGAAACACCATGCCCACTTCACGGCGCACCAGCGGGAGGTTGCGGGCTTCAGTCAGGCGGTGGCCGTTGACCACGATATCCCCCTGCTGAAATTCTTCCAGGCGGTTGATGCAGCGAATCAGGGTGGACTTGCCCGACCCCGAAGGCCCCACCACCACCACTTTTTGGCCTGGCAACACCTGCATGTTCACGTCTTTGAGGACGTGGTGCTGGCCGTACCATTTGTTCAGGTTTTGAATCTCGATGATGGGTTCACTGCTCACGGGCACCTCTTTTCCAGCAGTCAGCTTCTGGGCACTCAGATTTTGGGCAGACAGGTCTGCTGTGCTCATCGGCGCTCACCGGCCCCCCAGCGCTTTTCGACGCGGCTCGACAGGAAACTCAGGACCATCGTCATCGCCAGGTACACCAGCGCAATCCCCAGATACATCTCGAACGGTTTGTAGCTGCGGGCGGCCACGATCTGTCCAGCACGGGTCAGCTCAACCAGAGCGATAGAGGAGAGAAGCGAGGTGTTCTTCAGGAGGTTGAGGGATTCGTTGACCAGCGGAGGCAGTACCCGGCGGAAGGCCTGCGGCAGCACGATATAGCGCATGGTGTCACGCGGCGAAAAGCCCAGCGACAGCGACGCTTCGGTCTGTCCACGCGGCACACCCTGAATCCCCGAACGCATGATCTCGGCCACATACGCCGCCGAGTTCAGCGAGAACGCCAGCACCCCAGCGGGAAAGGGATCAAGATTGATCCCCGTCACCTGCGGCAAGCCGAAGTAAATCAGGAAAATCTGCACCAGCAGTGGCGTGCCGCGAATCAGCTCGATATACGCCGTTGCCAGCCAGGACAGCGGCTTTATTGGCGACAGCCGCGCCAGCGCCAGCAGGGTGCCCAGGACAATCCCAGCCACCAGGGCGATGACCGTGACTTGGATGGTAAGAACAGCCCCCTTAAGCAAAAAAGGAAGGCTGTCTACGATCAGCTGGAAATCCATTAAAAAGAGCTTACTGCGCCTGGTCGCTGAACCACTTGGTGTGCAGTTTTTCCAGTTCGCCGTTTTGCTGCAAGGTAGCCAGGGCGGCGTTCAGCTCAGCCACCAGGTCAGTGCACTCCAGCTGGGTCGCCAGAGCCTTGCTGGCACCGTCCATTTCGCCCGCCAGCTTGATGTCGCTATGCACCTTGATGTAGTTGTTGCCCACCGGAGCGTCCACAATCATCGAGTCAATCTGGCCCGACTTGAGGGCGGCCAGCGCTTCGCTGAAGAGGTTGAAGGTGCGGACATCCGCTCCCTCAATTTCGGCAGCCATGTCGGCCTGGACAGTGCCCAGCTGGACACCTACCGTCTTGCCATTGAGGCTTTCAGGGCCATTCAGGTCGCTGTCCACACCCACCACAATCACGTTCTTGGTCTTTTCGTAGGGGTCCGTAAACGACACCGACTTGGCCCGCTCCTCAGTGATAGACAGGCCCGCCGCAATCAGGTCAGCGCGGCCTGCGACCAACGAAGGAATCAGACCCTCAAAGCCCTGGCCGGTGAACTCGGCCTTGACACCTATCTCCTCGGCCATCGCGTTGACCATATCTACGTCAAAGCCCACAATCTGGTTTTGCTCATTGGTGGATTCGTAGGGCGGGTAATCAGGGCTGGTGATCACACGCAGGCCATCTTTGCGGATGCGGTCCATGCAGGCCCCACCCGACGCAGCGTTACCCGCCGTAGCCGTGGTGGTCGTTTGCGTTTCCGAGGTCGTGGTGGTTTTGGTTTCTTGCTTGGAGGTACAAGCACTCAGGGTCAGGCCGCCCAGCAGCATCAGGGGAAAAACGGCTTTCATAGTCATAGTGATCCTCCGGGGGGGATGGTCGCCGCCTGAGCAGCCACCGATTCGCTGCGAGAATATTAAGCCCTGGCAGGATAGTTATGCAAGGCACTTCGGGCGAGACTCCAAGATAGCCCAGAGGCTTATACAGCGTCAAAATTGCCTTGAATGGACCCCAGCAAGAGAGTGACAGGCAGACAAGAGCCACGGCAGAGCGGCTGAATAGGGCGGATAACTATCCAACAGAGCCGGTGCGGCACGAGGGGAGCATTTTTGTGAGACTGAGAGCCCTACACTGCGGGCCGTGGAACTGCTGCCTCTGCCTTTTATTCTCTTCAGCGCCCTGCTGTTCGGGCTGCTGGTCGGCTCTTTTACCAATGTGCTGATTTGGCGGCTGCCACGCGGCGAAAGCATTTCCTTTCCGCCCAGCCACTGCCCCCACTGCGACCACGCCCTGGCCCCGAAAGACCTGGTGCCGGTGCTGTCGTGGCTCTCGCTGGGCGGCAAGTGCCGCTATTGCCGCGCCCCCATCAAGCGGCGCTACCCCGTGGTCGAGGTGATCTCGGGCGTGGCCTACGCCTTAATCGCCTACTTCTACCCGCCCGCCGCGTACGGCCTGGGCACGCTGGGGCTGATGCTGTTTTTCACCATCCTGCTGGCGGGCAGCGCGATTGACCTGGACACCTACACCATTCCCGACGAGCTGACCCTGCCCGGTGTGAGTCTGGGGCTGGGCTTCGCGGCACTGGCCGGCAGTGGACTAGCGAACGGCGGTCTGCCCAACTTCGCCGAAGCGTTGGCAGGCGCACTGACCGGGGCGGGCCTGCTGATGACCATTGACCTGATCGGCTCGTGGGTGCTGCGGCGTTTCCGTGAGCGGCAGTATCCCGACACGCCGATTGGGCACCAGCAGATTGCGCTGGCGCTGCTGGTCTCGGCCTGGGCTGGGCCGCTATGGGGCCTGGGCGCGGCGCTGCTCTCGGCGATGGTGAATGCCGGGGCGCGGCGCGTGGTGCGCGTGCCCGAGCTGCTCACACTGGGCGGGGCACTGCTGAGCCTGGCGCTGGGCGTGAACTTTGGGCGCGACCCGCTCGCCATGGTCAGTGGTGCCCTGCAAGGTGCGGGCGCAGCCGCCCTGATTGCTGGGCTGTACTGGTGGATTCAGTACGGCTTTGTTCAGAAGCAAGCCGGAGCCACTGAAGCCGAGGAAGACGCGCCCTTTGACCCCAGCGCGATGGGCTTCGGGGACGTGAAGCTGGCCGGGGCCATCGGTGCTTTCCTGGGGGTAAGCGGCGTGCTGGTCAGCATCGGCGCGGCGATTTTTGCTGGGGCGATTCTGGGCGTGATTCAGATGGCGATGAAGGCCGAAAACCGCCTCAAGTTCGGCCCCTATCTGGCGATTGGCGCCGTGGTCGCCATGCTGTGGGGGGACAGCGTGGTGGAGTGGTACAAAGGCCTGCTGGGGATGTAGAGAACTTTAAGGGCCAGCACGCTTACCGCTTATACCCTTAGACTTTTCAGCCATCCCGCCGCAGCGGCTCTACCAGCACGTCCACCCCAAGCGCCTCCGCCAACACCCAGAACTCGCGGTCATGGGCGGGGTTGGTCCAGGCGGGCGACTGCACCAGCATCAGTGCGGTGACTGCGTCAGGCGCGGGAAGGTCAGCCGAGCGGGTCAGCGTCACACGCTCCAGCACGGGCGCAGGCAGCAGCGGCGCGAGTTCGGTGTGGGTACGGCTGAGGTCGTAGCCTTCAGCCACGGGGAGTCCGGCGTGCCACAGCGGATAGCGGCACTCGTACCGACTTGCCAGCCCCGCCGACAGCGCCAGCCCCGCCCAGTTGCCAGGACGTAGGCGGGCCGCGTCACCGCTGAAGCTGGTCAGGTCGTGGTGGCTGTCTATGTTCAGCACCTCGGCTCCCGCATAGCGCTCCAACACGGGCCAAATATCGGCGTGCGAAAGGGTCACGAAGGCGGGAAGGCCCGCGTATTGCTGCAGGTCCTGCCAGCCGTCATACAGCGGAAAATCGGCGGCCAGCGCTGCCCAGCCGGAGCCGGGGCCGCTGCGCTTCTGTGCCCGCTCCTGCCAGGCGGCGAGGCGGTCATGCTCGCGGTCACGGGTGCCCCAAATCGGCGCATCGAACACCAGTTCACGGGTGCCCGAATAGGCGTCCCAGTCTATGGAGAGGAGCATTACACCCCACCCCACTGGCACTCCACATGCGCGGGCTGGCGCACGAAACCTAACGCGTCGTTCAGCGCGAGCATCGGGACATTGTTGCTGGCGTTGTTCGTCCAGATTTCGCGGATGCCTTCCGCTTGGGCCTGCACCATGCCTCGCAGCTTGAGCGCCAGCCCCAGGCCCCGCCGCCGATACGCCCGCCGCGTTGCCGTGAGGCCCACATTGAGTCGCTTTGGATTGGCACTGTCGCGCCACAGTTCCGAGAGCGCGACCACTTCGCCAGCGTCCGTCACAGCCAGCCACACGCCTGTGGGCGAAAACTTGGGCTGTGAGCGGTATTTGAGGAACTCCGCAAAGGTGGCTTCGCTAGGCGGCGCGGTGCGCGGGACGTCCAGCCGCGCTTCGCGGTAACAGTCAAAATACGCCTGCCAAGCGGCATCCTCACCGATTTCCGCCTTCAGGTCAGCAAAGGTCAGCGCCCGCACGCCCTCGGGGAGCTGCATTTCGGCTTGCCAGCGCTGCGGGTCAAAGTCTTGCAGCCGCAGCACACTGTCAAAAAAGCGCATGACTTGGCGAAATCCCCGGCGTTGCAGCATCGCCAGCGCCTGCATTTCGGTTTCCTTGGCGCCTGCCAGCACTTCCCGTGCGCCGCGCTCCTGCCCGTGTTGCCAGACTGCGGCAAAGAGCGCCCCACCAATGCCCCGCCCTCGGAACTCGGGCAAGACCATCAGCTCCAGGTGATAGCGGTCAGGATGAAACATCCAAGGCGCTTGCCACAGCCGCGCCGTGCCGACGATTTCTCCGTCTTCCTCCGCTACCCAGTCGTGAAGGTGTGGCTGGAGGGGACTGCCCCGCAATTGCGCCAGAAAATGCTCAGTCTCTTCCAGGGACTTGGCGTGGTGAGGATAGACCGCGTTGTAAATGGCGAGCGTGGCGGTGAGGTCGGCGGGCGTGGCAGGGCGGAGGGTGGTCATTCCTGACCGTCCAGCCGCAGCTCATAGCGCGTGCGCGTCGCTGTGCGCCTGAATCCCAGCGCCTCATTCATCCGCAGCATGGCTTTGTTGGGCGAGTCGTTGAAGGTCTTGATTTCGCCGCCGCCCGCCGCCGCCAGTGAGCGCATCGCCGCCACCTTGAGCGCCTTGGCGATGCCGCGTCCACGGTACTCGCGCAGCACCCCCGTTATGCCGATGTAGGCGTACCCGCCCGCTGGATTCCAGCCGATGGTGCTGTAGCCAATGTAGGGACCGGTGAGCGGGTCGCTCCGGCCAGGGTCAATTGCCACGAACGACAGCTCAGGCCGGAGCGTGGGGTCGTCCAGCTCTTCTCTGACCCACTGCTCGAAGGTTCGTCGGGTCAGGGTGAGACCCATCGGCACGTCCTGAAAGAGAATCCAGTCCAGTTCATAGAGCCAGCGGTTGCGCTCCGGGTCGCCAACGAGTTCGGCCAGAGATTTCAGCGCGATGCCGCCCGCCGCCACACGCTCCAGCAGGGGGCCAAAGGCGTGCAGGTCAACGTCCCGCGTGTGTAGGCTGGATTCGTAGCGCTCCCAGGCCGGCACGAAGCCCCGCGCGGTCAGGAAGCGCACGCCCGGCGCGTCGTGGGGCAGGTCGCTGAGCATGGTGCGGATTTCCCGTGCGCCCCGCGCCTGCACCCACCGCAGCAGTTCGTCATACAGCGCCGCGCCGATGCCCTGGCCCCTGAAGTCAGGATGCACGTTCAGGTGGCCCCAATAGCGCCACTCCTCATGCGAGAAGGTGTCGTGGCCGATACTGCCTGCGGCCACCACACACCCGCCCTGCTCGGCCAGCACTTCGGTGTCGAACAGATTCTGGTCGCGGTGGGTGTGGTAGTGCAGCACCTGCTCCGCCGTCACCGGCCAGCTGGGGTCGGCGGCGCTGCGAACCCTGGCAATAGCTTCGGCATCAGCCGGATAGACAGGGTCGCGCAGGGTAAAGGCAGAGGTAGGCATGGTAGGCATGCGGCCATGCTGACAGAGGGCCAGCCGCTGGAGCATGCGCCAGATGGCGTAGTGGGTGCGTCAAAAGGCCCCCACCGCAGGAGGGCAGGGGCCAGAATCGAGCAGTATGGCTGCGGGCTTCAGGCAGGCTTGGGCGCGTCTATCTCGCGGCCCTCACCGCGCTCCTCGCTCGCCACGTCGGGTTCGATGGTGGGCAGGTCTTCGCCGTTCAGGGCGCGGGTAAAGCGGTCCATGTCCAGCGCATTCTCGCTGCGGGCCACCACCGCAGTCGCCACGGCGTTGCCGATGAAATTGGTCAGCGCCCGCGCTTCGGACATGAAGCGGTCAATCCCCAGAATCAGCGCCAGGCCCTCCACAGGCACATGGCCTACTGCGCCCAGCGTGGCCGCCAGCGTGATAAAGCCGCTGCCCGTCACCCCGGCTGCGCCTTTGGAGGTCAGCAGCAACACGGCTAGCAGCCCCAGTTGCTCGGTCAGGCCCATCGGCGTGTTGGTGGCCTGCGCGATAAAGACAGCGGCCATGGTGAGGTAGATGGAAGTACCGTCTAGGTTGAACGAATACCCAGTGGGCACCACCAGGCCCACCACGCTTTTTTCAGCGCCAGCGTGTTCCATCTTCATCATCAGGCGGGGCAGAGCCGATTCACTGGATGACGTTCCCAGCACGATCAGCAGCTCTTCTTTGATGTAGCGAATCAGTTTGACCACGCTGAACCCGAAAAACCGGGCAATCAAGCCCAGCACCCCAAAAATGAAGATCAGGCAGGTGAGGTAGAAGCTGCCCATCAAGAAGCCCAGCTGTTGCAGGCTGCCCAGGCCGTACTTGCCGATGGTGAACGCCATCGCTCCAAAAGCCCCGATGGGCGCGAGCCGCATCACAAAGCCCAGGATGATGAAAATGGTCTGGTTAACCATGTCAATGCCGTGCAGAATCTGGTCGCCCAGTCGGCCCAGGCGCAGCAGTGCAAAGCCGAACAGCAGCGCCACCAGAAGCACCTGGAGCAGGTCGCCCGTGATAAAAGGGCTGAACAGGGTATCGGGAATCACATGCAGCAGGTAATCGGTCACGCTCTGCTCTCCGGCGGCCTCCTTGTACTTCTCAATGCCGGAGCTGTCGAGGTCTGCTGGATTCACATTCATTCCGCGTCCCGGTTGCAAGACGTTGACCACCACCAGGCCGATAATCAGCGCCAGGGTGCTGACCAGCTCGAAATAGATCAGGGCTTTGCCGCCCACGCGGCCTACCTTTTTGGTGTCGCGCATGTGCGCCACACCGCTGACCACTGTGGCGAAGATGATCGGCGCGATGATCATCTTGATCAGCTTGACGAAGCCGTCGCCAAGCGGCTTGAGGCTTTCGCCAAAGCTGGGAAACAGGAACCCGACCAGAATGCCGAGCACGATGGCGATGATGACCTGTATATACAGGCTATGGAAGATTTTGGGCATACAGTGTCCTTCAGTGAGGGGCAGGGTCCACTTGCGCTGAACCGGGGAAACGTAAGAGCGGCTGGCGAATTCTAGACGGGGCTCTGGTTATCAAGGCAGAGCCCTGCCAGAGGCAAAAGCTCGCGTCGGTTCTGGGAAGACAGGTCGGATGCCTGGCCGCCACCGCCAACTTTGAGGAGCACTAAGCATACGCTCCTCATTCGCAAAAGTGAATAACAATTCAGATGCAGGTGTCAAAGATACAGGGCGGCCAGAGACGGCGACACGGGCCACAGAACATAGGAGACACAGATAGGAATACGGTGCGCTCCTGCCAGGTGGCCTATGCTGAGCCGCATGACTGCCGACCCTATCCCTTCCCATAGCCCCCGCCTGAAACTGCTGCTGATCGTGCCGCATCCCGACGACGAGGTGTACGGCGCAGGCGGCACCATCATGGAGTTTGAAGACGCTGGCCACAGCTGCGGCCTGGTCACCCTGACGCGGGGCAATGCCGGACGCACCCTGGGCCTGTGTGACACCCCCGAACAGCTGGCCGAGATGCGCGAGGTGGAGCTGGCCGCCTGCTTGGACGTGCTGGGCCTGACCGTACATGAGCAGCACAGCTTTCCTGACAAGGCACTCCGCGAACATGATTTTGAGGCGCTGGTGCAGGTATCCCGTGAAGCGCTGGAGCGCTACCAGCCCGAAATCCTGCTGACTTTTCCGCCCAACGGCTCCAACGGCCACCCCGATCACCAGACCACCCACCGCGCTGTAAAAGCAGCCTGGGACAGCCTGGAAGGGCCAAAGCCGGAGCTGTGGTACTACGCTGGCACCTCGGCTCCCGAAGACGACAGCCTGCTGCCTGCTTGGCTCCCAGCCAACCTGAAGCGCGACGTGACGCCCTACATCACCCGCAAGCTGAAAGCCATCGGCTGCCACCGCACGCAGGCGCTCAGCAGCGTGGACTTTCTGCGCAAGTTCCCTGAACGCATCACCGAAGAAACCTTTTATGTGGTGGGGGCACAGGACTGACTTCTACCCCTGACAGCCTTTCACCCCTTTTTTGGTAGGCTAGGGGTATGGACCGCTATGGAGAAGCGCTGCGGCGGCGGCGCGAGCACGCCGGGTACCGCTCACAGAGCGACCTGGCCCGCGCTGTGCGGGCGCTGCACACGGCGGGCGACCTGCCAGCAGGCCTGAAACCCTTTAGCCAGCAGTGGCTGTCGCGCCTCGAAGAAGACACCGAGGGTCATATTCTGCTAAGTGCGCGGGCGCAGCAGCTGCGGGCGCTGGCCTACATGCTGGGTTGGTCCGGTACCGAGTTTGAAGCCGCAGTGGGCGTGCCGGTGGGCACTGTTCCGGGTCAGGGCGAGGCCGAACCAGGCGGAGCCGCAGCGCAGGGCTGGAAGGTGAGTGGAGAGCAGCGGCCTGTCCCCACCGCCTTGCTCGAAGCCGCCGAAGTGTTCGGGGTCCGGCCTGAATTTGCCGAGCTGCGCGAAGAACGCTGGCTGCACTTTCTAACCAGTCTGCATCACCGCCGCACCCCTCAGACGGCGGGCGAGTGGCTGGCTCTGTTTTTGGACCTGCGCGAACGCTTTGACCCACCGCCCCCCGGCGCGGAGGCCCCATGGACGCCCTGATTTCCGATTACCTGCGGTATCTGGAGCGCCGTCACCGGCAGGTCGGCTACCCCAGCGACATGGACGCGCTCGCTGGGCGCTTGGGTATTGAGGTGCTGCGCGGCGAATACAGCGTGGCCAGCCGCCAGCAGGTGCAGGTGAGCCGCGCAGGCACGGCAGCCACCCGGCGGGCCGACACAGCGCACGAACTGGTCCATGCGCTCAGCGAACAAGGCCAGTACACCGGAGCCATCCGGCGCGAACATGCCAGCGTCAGCGACCTGGACGAACACCTGGAGCTGCTGACCGAACACGGAGCCGACCTGCTGCTGATGCCCGACGCCCTGGTGGCTGACGTGCTGGCGCGGCACGGCGAAACTGCCGCTGCCGTAGCGAAGCTGGCCGAAGAGGCCGAGGTCTCGCTCCAGCAGGCGCTGCGGCGCTTTGTCTTCCTGAATCCGGCGCAGAAGCGGGTGGGGTATCTGCTCCAGGGAGACTACATCTGGTACGCTCTCGCCACCTGCTGGGCACGCGAATGGGTGGGCTCACGGCTTCAGGAGCAGCGCTTCCGCGAAGCAGGCGGCACTTTCTGCGCTTCGTCGTATGGGCGCACCGGGCAGATTGCGGTCTACTGCGAAGTTTAGACTCGGCATTCTGCTCTTGACTAAATTGGGGGTATCTACTATAGTTTTAGTAGGTAAGAACTGAGCGAGGCTTCCACAGTCCCGCAGCTTGCCCTACAGGCCCTGAAGGGAAGCGGGGCCTGCCGCGCCTCTTTTTTTCGCCAGAGTCCTCACATGCCAGCGTCCTCACACTGCGCTTTGCAGCGGCGTGTGACGTAGCCCCGCGCTGCGCCATCGCCCAGGCGGAGCACTCCTGAAGGGGGGAGATCACCCATG
Organism: Deinococcus piscis; assembly: GCF_014653275.1. GTDB lineage: Bacteria > Deinococcota > Deinococci > Deinococcales > Deinococcaceae > Deinococcus > Deinococcus piscis. The sequence continues at coordinate 46,002 of NZ_BNAL01000003.1, read as the reverse complement.
CCGCCAGTCCACCACCTCCAAGCCCTCTGGGCCAATCCCAGCCTGATGACCACCCTCGACCCACCGGCGCTGGCCAGTGCGCTGGCTGTGTCGCTACTGATTGCTGCCCTGTTTGGCCTCAGGGCCCGCCAGGGACTGCCCCCAGCCGCCCGGCCCCACTGGAGCGCCACCCTGACCGACGCCCTGCTGGGCGGCCTGCTCGGAGGGCTGAGCGCTTTTGCCCTGGCCAGTGCGCTGCCCGCGCTCAACGACGCTCCCGGCGTGCTGGTCAGCGCGGCGCTGGGCGGGAGCCTGGGCCTGAGCCTGGCCGAATTCCTGCGCACCCGTGGCCTGGACCTGCTGCTGGGCTGGGTGCTGCGCCGGGAACCTGAGCTGAAGGCCCCAGACTTAAATCCCCTAGACCTGAACCTTCCAAGCACGAAGCCGCCAGAGGTGAAGGGGGCAGATGAGCGCCACCCCTGAGAGTCTGCCGCCGCGTCTGCGCTCCCCAGTGACTCAGCTCTCCACCGCCCCGGTTCGGCTGCGCCGCAAAATGCCCAGCGTGTCCCGCGCCGCGTTCAAGATGGGTGTACCGGGGCCGAAGATACCCACCACACCAGCGTCATACAGCGCCTGATAGTCCTGCTGCGGAATCACGCCGCCCGCAATCACCAGAATGTCGCCTGCGCCCTCAGCCTTTAGCGCCGCGATCAGCTGCGGAATCAGCGTCTTGTGGCCCGCGGCCTGACTGCTCACGCCCACGATATGGACGTCGTTTTCTACGGCCTGCCGCGCCGCTTCTTCGGGGGTCTGGAACAGCGGCGAGACATCTACGTCAAAGCCCAGGTCGGCAAAGCCAGTGGCAATCACTTTCGCGCCCCGGTCATGCCCGTCCTGGCCCATCTTGGCGACCAAGATACGGGGGCGGCGACCTTCGGCTTCGGCAAAAGCGTCAATCTCGGCTTGCAGAGCGGCGAATTCGTCTACCCCCTCGTAGCCCTGCGCGTACACACCGCTGAGGGTCTGCACTTCGGCCTGGTGACGGCCCCAGACATCTTCCAGGGCGCTCGACACTTCACCCAGCGTGGCCCGCGCCCGCATTGCTTCTACGCTCAGGGCTAACAGGTTGCCTTCGCCCGTGCGGGCAGCTTCGCGCAGGGCGTCCAGGGTTTGCTCCACTTCAGCGCTGTCACGGCTGGCCTTGAGACTTTGCAAGCGGGCAATCTGCGACTCGCGCACGGCGGCGTTGTCGATGTCCAGGACGTCATAGGCGCTGTCGTCCTGCGCCAGCCGGTACTTGTTCACGCCCACAATCACGTCCTGCCCACGGTCAATGCGGGCCTGTTTGCGGGCCGCCGATTCCTCAATTCGCAGCTTGGGAATGCCCTGCTCAATCGCTTTCGCCATGCCGCCCAGCTCCTCTACCTCACGCATCAGCTCACGGGCTTTGTCGGCCAGATCGTGCGTCAGGCGCTCCATCAGGTAACTGCCGCCCCAGGGGTCCACCACGTCGGTCACGCCGGTCTCTTCCTGAATGATGAGCTGCGTGTTGCGGGCAATCCGGGCGCTGAAGTCGGTGGGCAGGCCAATCGCTTCATCAAAGGCGTTGGTGTGCAGGCTCTGGGTGCCGCCGAACACCGCTGCCATCGCCTCAATCGCCGTGCGGACCACATTGTTGTAGGGGTCCTGCTCGGTCAGCGACCAGCCGGAAGTCTGGCAGTGGGTGCGCAGCATCCGGCTCTGGGGGTTCCCCGGCGCAAACTGCCCCATCAGTTCGTCCCACAGCAGCCGGGCAGCCCGCAGCTTGGCGACCTCGGTATAAAAGTTCATGCCGATGGCAAAGAAAAAGCTCAGGCGCGGCGCGAAAGCGTCCACGTCCAGCCCGCTCGCCAGGGCTGCCTTGACATATTCCAGCCCGTCGCTGAGGGTGTAGGCCAGTTCCAGCGCGGCGTTGGCCCCGGCCTCTTGCAGGTGGTAGCCGCTGATAGAAATGGAGTTGAAGCGCGGCATCTCCGCAGCGGTGTAGGCGATGATGTCGGCAATGATCCGCATGGACGGCTCAGGCGGATAGATATAGGTGTTGCGCACCATGAATTCTTTGAGGATGTCGTTCTGGATGGTGCCCGAGAGCTTGGCCCTATCTACGCCCTGCTCCTCGCCCGCCACGATAAACCCGGCCAGCACCGGCAGCACCGCGCCGTTCATCGTCATGCTGACCGACATTTCATCCAGCGGAATGCCGTCGAACAGCACTTTCATGTCCTCTACCGAGTCAATCGCCACACCCGCCTTGCCCACGTCGCCCACCACGCGGGGGTGGTCCGAGTCATACCCCCGGTGGGTGGCGAGGTCAAACGCGACGCTGAGGCCCTTTTGCCCGGCAGCCAGGTTGCGGCGGTAAAAGGCGTTGGACTCCTCAGCAGTGGAAAATCCTGCATACTGCCGGATGGTCCAGGGCCGCGCTGCGTACATGGTGGCGCGGGGCCCCCGGGTAAACGGCGAAAAGCCCGGCAGCGTATCGGTTTCGATGTCCTGCACGTCGGCGGCGGTGTACAGGGGCTTGAGGGTCAGCCCCTCAGGAGTCTGCTTGTTCAGCGTCTCGGGGCCAGCGCCGCGCAGGTCTTTGGTGGCCAGCGCCGCCCAGGCCAGCAGATCGGGGCGCTCGGGTGCAGAGTCAGTCATGGTCTAGCTCCTTTGAGTGGCGCAGCGGCTGCTGCGCGGGGAAGGGCACGGATGGGTTCTTCATCATAAGCCAGCTCTCTGAAGTGGGTCACAGCTGCCACAGCGGCCCAAGTTCTTTAGCCAGCAGAAGTGTGCTCGCCCCCCTAACCCGGCAGGCAGACGAAACTCTCCGTCTCCTTTTGGATATTTTATGCTAGGCAAAGAGTAAAAATACTTGTATACTTGAAATCCACCTGCCGCCATTTCCAGGCAGATCAAAATGATCTAGGGCTTATTGCCCGTCCTGGCCGTGCTGCGCCGACCAACCGTGCGCTTTTACACTGGCCTTCGGCTGAATAGTTATACTTCCCCGGTTTCAGCTGTGCTTGCCCAGCTGGCCGCCGTCCTTACCCCATAGCCCTGACCTCAACGTTCTTTCTGGAGTTTTTACAGGAGGCCCGTATGACCCACCATTCTCCGTCCCTGTTGCCAGATCTGCCCCGGCGGACCCAGGCCCAGACACATGGCCTGTACTGCGCCCGTGAGCACGACGCCTGCGGAGTAGGACTTGTGGCCCACGTGCGCGGCCAGCAGTCACACGACATCGTGACTCAGGCGCTCAAGATTCTGGAAAACCTGGACCACCGTGGCGCGGTCGGTGCTGACCCACTCATGGGAGACGGCGCAGGCATCCTGATTCAGATTCCCGATGCGCTGTACCGCGCAGAATTGGCCGAACAGGGCATAGAGCTGCCTGCCGAGGGCGACTATGGCGTAGGCATGGTCTTTTTGCCCAAGGAGATCGCAGCCCGCCGCGCCTGCGAGCAGGAGATGGAACGTGCCATTGCCGCCGAGGGCCAGGTGCTGCTGGGCTGGCGTGACGTGCCGGTCAGCCGCGAGATGCCGATGAGTCCAGCTGTGCGCGAAAAGGAACCTGTCATCCGGCAGGTCTTTGTTGGAGCTGGGCCCGACACCCTGGTCCCTGACGCGCTGGAGCGCAAGCTGTACGTGATTCGCCGCCGTGCCAGCAACGCCATCATGAATCTGAACTTCCGGCACGGCCAGGAATACTATGTGCCTTCCATGTCGTGCCGCACAGTGATCTATAAGGGTCTGCTGCTGGCAGGGCAGGTGGGCGAGTACTACCTGGACCTTCAGCGTCCTGAACTGGTCTCGGCCCTGGCCATCGTGCACCAGCGGTTTTCGACCAATACTTTCCCTGAGTGGCGGCTGGCACACCCCTACCGCATGGTGGCCCACAACGGCGAAATCAACACGGTCAAGGGCAACTTCAACTGGATGCGTGCCCGCGAAAGCGTGCTGCACAGTCCCGTCTTTGGTGACGACCTCGCCAAGCTGTTTCCGATTTCGTTTGAGGGCGAATCCGACACCGCCACCTTCGACAACGTGCTGGAGCTGCTGACCCTCAGCGGCTATCCCATGGCTCAGGCCGCCATGATGATGATTCCCGAGGCGTGGGAGGGCGACCACACCATCAGCGATGAGCGCCGCGCCTTTTATGAGTACCACGCGGCCATGCTGGAACCCTGGGACGGCCCCGCCGCGATGGTCTTTACCAATGGCCGGCAGGTGGGAGCCATGCTGGACCGCAATGGCCTGCGCCCAGCCCGCTACCTGGAAACCACGGGCGGCCTGGTGGTGCTGGCCTCCGAAACTGGCGTGCTGCCGATTCCAGACAGCGAAATCGTACGCAAGTGGCGGTTGCAGCCGGGCCGGATGTTCCTGATTGACTTTGAACAGGGCCGCATCATCGAAGACGACGAGCTGAAATCACAGTTCGCGCTGGCCAAACCCTACCGCCAGTGGGTGGAGAACACCCGCTTCCGCCTGGATGACTCGGACGTGACCGGCGAGGTGGACGACTTCGACGAGCCGCTGATTCGCCGTCAGCAGGCTTTTGGCTACACGCAAGAAGAACTGAAGTTCCTGATGGGGCCTATGGCCGAGCGGGGCGAAGAGGGCATCGGCAGCATGGGCAACGACTCACCACTGGCCGTGCTGTCCGGGCGCGACAAGCCTCTGTACTCGTACTTCAAGCAGCTGTTCGCGCAGGTGACCAACCCGCCGATTGACCCTATCCGCGAGTCGGTGGTCATGAGCCTGCTGTCCTACGTGGGGCCGCGCCCGGGCCTGCTGGACATCAACACCGTCAATCCGCCGATGTGCCTAGAAGTCAGCCAGCCGATTCTAGACTTTGACGACATGGCGCGGCTGCGCTCTATCGAGGGCCACACACGCGGCAAATTCCGCGCCTTTGACCTGGACATCACCTACCCGGCGGCGTGGGGCTCGCGGGGGATCGAGGCCAAGCTGGCAACAGTGAATGCCTGGGCCGCCGACGCCGTGCAGAGCGGCCACAACATCATCATCCTGACCGATAAGCGGGTGGGCAAGGACCGCGCCCCGATTCCGGCGCTGCTGGCCCTGAGCAGCGTCCATAGCCACCTGGTTGCCCGTGGCCTGCGGATGAAGGTCGGCCTGGTCGTGGAAACCGGCGACGCCCGCGAGGTTCACCATTTTGCTGCGCTGGCGGGCTATGGGGCCGAGGCGATTCATCCTTATCTGGCGCTGGAGACGGTGTCGGCGCTGGCCCAGGGCCTGGAAGTGGTGCCGGGTCTGGACGGGGTCGGCGGCCTGAGCGCGCAGGCGGCCATCCAGAACTATGTCAAGGCCATTGGCAAGGGCCTGAGCAAAATCATGTCCAAGATGGGTGTCAGCACGTTCCGGTCCTACTGCGGGGCGGGACTGTTCGAGGCGCTGGGGCTCAAGCAGGAGTTCGTGGACAAGTACTTCTACGGCACAGCCAGCCGGGTGGGCGGCATTGGGCTGGAAGAAGTGGCCGAAGAAGCGCTGCGGATTCACGCCCGCGCCTTCCGCGACGAGCAGGAACTGGAGCATCTGCTGGACCCCGGCGGCGAGTACGCCTGGCGGGTGCGCGGCGAAGCGCACCTGTGGAGTCCATCGGCGGTGGCCCATTTGCAGCGCAGCGTGCGCAGCGGTGAGTACAGCAGCTACCGCGAATACGCCCAGGAAATCAACGACCAGAGCCGGCACCTGATGACGCTGCGCGGCCTGTTTGAGCTTCGCAGTGACCGTGAAGCCATCCCGCTGGAGGAGGTGGAACCGGCCAGCGAGATTGTCAGGCGCTTTGCCACCGGGGCCATGAGCCTGGGCAGCATCTCGACCGAGGCGCACGCGGCGCTGGCGGTGGCCATGAACCGCATCGGGGGCATGAGCAACACCGGCGAGGGCGGCGAAGACCCGGCCCGCTACCTGGCGGAGATGCGCGGCGAGGTGCTGGGCGAGGGCCAGACGCTGGCCAGCGTGGTGGGCGCAGCGCAGGTGGAAAGTGACTATCCCTTGCAGGCCGGAGACTCGCTGCGCTCCAAAATCAAGCAAATCGCTTCCGGGCGCTTTGGCGTCACAGCAGGCTATCTGGTCAGTGCCGACCAGATTCAGCTCAAGATGGCCCAGGGAGCCAAGCCCGGCGAGGGCGGGCAGCTGCCCGGCGGCAAGGTCAGCGAATACATCGGGTATCTGCGGCACAGCGTGCCGGGCGTGGGCCTGATTTCGCCGCCTCCGCACCACGACATTTACTCGATTGAAGACCTCGCGCAGCTGATTCACGACATGAAAAATGTCAATCCACGCGCCGACATTTCGGTCAAGCTGGTGTCTGAAGTGGGCGTGGGCACCGTGGCGGCGGGGGTCGCCAAAGCCAAGGCCGACCACATCGTGGTTTCGGGCTATGACGGCGGCACGGGAGCCTCGCCGCTGAGCAGCATCAAGCACACCGGCACCCCGTGGGAGCTGGGCCTGGCCGAAACCCAGCAGACGCTGGTGCTCAACGGCCTGCGTGACCGCGTGCGCCTGCAAACCGACGGACAGATGAAAACGGGCCGTGACGTGGTGATTGCGGCGCTGCTGGGTGCCGATGAGTACGGTTTCGCCACCGCGCCGCTGGTGGCCGAGGGCTGCATCATGATGCGCAAGTGCCACCTGAACACCTGTCCGGTGGGCGTGGCCACCCAGGACCCGGTGCTTAGAAAGCGCTTTACCGGCAAGCCCGAGCATGTGGTGAATTACTTCTTCTTCGTAGCTGAGGAAGTGCGCTCGCTGCTGGCCGAGTTGGGGTACGCCCGGCTGGACGACCTGATTGGGCGCAGTGACCTGCTGGACGTGCGGGCCGGAATAGACCACTGGAAAGCGCAGGGCCTGGATTTCAGCCGCGTGTTCTACCGCGCTGAGGGCTTGCCCGGCCAGCAAGGCCGTCACTGTGAGCAGCAGGATCACGGCCTGGGCGGCGCGCTGGACTGGGAACTGATTCGCAAGTGCGAACCAGCGATCACGCGCGGCGAGCCGGTGCGCTTCTCACAGTCGGTCCGCAACGTGAACCGCAGCGTGGGCATCATGCTTTCCGGCGAGGTGGTGCGCTGCAATCCGCACGGGCTGCCAGACGGCACCATTCATGTGCAGCTGGAAGGCACCGGCGGCCAGAGCTTTGGCGGGTTCCTGCCTGCGGGCGTGACCTTTGACCTGGTTGGCGACGCCAACGACTTCGTGGGCAAGGGCCTAAGCGGCGGGCGCATCGTCGTGCGGCCACCGCTGGGACTGCGCGGCCCTTCGGGGCAGAACATCATCGTGGGCAACACGGTGCTGTATGGAGCCACCAGTGGTGAGGCGTACTTCCGTGGCGTGGCGGGCGAGCGTTTCGCGGTGCGGCTGAGCGGCGCTTCTGCGGTGGTCGAAGGCGTGGGCGACCACGGCTGCGAGTACATGACCGGCGGCACCGTGGTGGTCTTGGGCCGCACCGGGCGCAACTTCGCAGCGGGGATGAGCGGCGGCGTGGCCTACGTCTACGACGAGGACGGCAGCTTTGCGGAGCGCTGCAATCTCAGCATGGTGTCGCTCATCCCCGTCAGCAGTGCCGAGGAGCAGCTGCGCAGCGCCCCAGCGCACACCCTGCACGCAGCCCAGCCTGACGAAACCCTGCTGCGGCGCTTGCTGGAGCAGCACCACCGCCTGACCGGCTCACCTGCGGCCATGGCCCTGCTGAGCAACTGGGCACAGGCACGCGGGCACTTTGTGCGGGTGATGCCGCATGAGTACGCCCGCGCCCTGAGCGAGCGTCCTGCGCCGACCAGCAGCGAGACTTCTGCCCGTGCGGGCACAGTGCAGAGCGCGGATACCGTCAGCATGCAAAGCGGGCCTGCCGAGCGCGGCGGCCAGGGCACATTGGTCAAATAACCCACTTGCCGCTCCATCCCACTTCAGGAGACACCCCATGAGCAAAATCACCGGATTTTTAGAGCAGGGCCGCATTTCCGAGCAGTACGCTCCGGCCCAGGAGCGCGTTGCTTATAGCGGCGAGTTCGTGCGTCCGCTGGACGCGGCGCAGGCGAAGTTGCAGGCGGTGCGCTGCATGGACTGCGGGATTCCCTTTTGCAGCGGGGGTTGCCCCGTCCACAACATCATTCCCGACTTCAATAATCTGGTGTACCAAAGCGACTGGCGCAGTGCACTGGAGAACCTGCACAGCACCAACAATTTCCCGGAGTTCACGGGCCGGGCCTGCCCCGCGCCCTGCGAGGCCGCCTGCGTGCTGGACATTTCGGACGACCCGGTGGGCATCAAATCCATCGAGCTGGCAATTATCGAGCGCGGCTGGCAAGAAGGCTGGGTGCGCCCTGAGCCACCCGCCGAGCTGAGCGGCCACTCGGTGGCGGTGGTGGGCAGCGGTCCGGCTGGTTTGGCCGCCGCGCAGCAGCTGGCCCGCGCAGGCCACCGCGTCACGGTGTTCGAGAAGAATGACCGCATCGGTGGACTGCTGCGCTACGGCATCCCCGATTTCAAGCTGGAAAAGCGTCATATTGATCGCCGCGTGGCGCAGATGGAAGCCGAGGGGGTGACTTTCCGCACCGGCACCCTGGTCGGGAAGTGGGAAGACAGTCAGGGGGTGGTGAATCTCAGTCAGGAGGTGGTCACACCTGCCGAGCTGCAGGCACAATTTGGAGCCGTGCTGCTGGCTGGCGGCGCTGAAGCGCCCAGAGAACTGGACCTGCCGGGCCGCGACCTGGCCGGCATTCACCACGCGATGGAGTTCCTGACCGCCCACAACCGCAGCGTGGCCGGCGACGCCGTGGCCGGAGCCCCCACGGCGCGGGGCAAGCAGGTGGTGGTAATTGGTGGGGGAGACACCGGCAGCGACTGTATCGGTACCAGTCACCGTCAGGGCGCAGCGGGCGTGACCCAGTTCATCCGCCGCCCAGACCTGCCCGGCTCGGACCGGCTGCTCACCTGGCCCGACATGCCGCTCACCGCCGCCTACAGCAGCAGCCATGAGGAAGGCGGCGAGCGGGCTTTTGCTACCGTTCCCAAAGAGTTCGTAGGTGAAAGAGGCCGGGTCACGGGCGTACGCACCGTTCAGGCCGACTTTCACGCCGGCCAGCTGACCGAACTGCCCGGCACCGAGCGGGTCTATCCGGCGGACCTGGTGCTGCTGGCCATCGGCTTTGAGCGGCCTGTGTTCCACCTACTGGAATCTTTCGGCGTAGAGCAAGACGGGCGCGGCCATGCCCTGGCCAGCGACAGAGACCAGGGCGGCTACGCCACCAGCATGCCGGGAGTCTTTGCCGCTGGCGACGTGCGGCGCGGCGCTTCTCTGATTGTGTGGGCCATTCGTGAGGGTCGGCAGGCAGCGCGCGCCATTGACCAGTTCCTGATGGGGCAAAGTCGGCTGCCGCGCTAACATTCTCCTGTGACCAGCACTCCCATGTCCGGCACTGCCGCCTCCCACAAGCCCGTCATTCTCTCGCCCAGTCTGCTGGCCTGCGACTTTGCGCGGCTGGGCGAGGAACTCGCCACGCTGGAAGCGGCTGGCGTGCCCTGGGCGCATGTGGATGTGATGGACGGGCAGTTCGTGCCCAACATTTCCTTTGGGCTGCCCATCCTGGCAGCGGCGCGGCGCGTCAGCGGACTGTACATGGATGTTCACCTGATGATTGAGCAGCCGGAGCGCTACCTGCACGACTTTGCCGAAGCAGGCGCGGACGGGCTGACCGTGCAGGTCGAAAGCACCCGTCACATTCACCGCGCCGTGGGCATGGTGCGCGAACTGGGCAAGCGGGCAGGCGTGACCCTCAACCCTGGCACGCCGCTGGACGCCATCCGGCCCGTGCTGGCCGACGTGGACTTGGTGCTGGTCATGAGTGTGAACCCCGGCTTTGGCGGGCAGCGGTTCATTCCGGCGAGCGTGGAGCGGGTGCGCGAGGTGCGCCGCATGCTGGACGACCTCGGCTCGGAGGCCGAGTTGCAGGTGGACGGCGGCGTGACGGCCCAGAATGCCCGCGCCCTGGTAGAAGCGGGAGCCACCAATCTGGTCGCAGGCAGCGCCATTTTCGGGGCAGACGGTGGCTCCGCAGCAGGCATTCAGGCCTTCCGGGACGCCCTCGCATGAGCCGCCGCCTCAGCGTCAGCCTCCTGCCCGGTCTGCACCCGCCGGAGCAGCGGGGCGGTACAGCGTTGGTCATTGACGTGCTGCGGGCCACCACCACAGCCACCACCTTCCTAGAGCGCGGCGCAGACGCGGTGATGTTTGCGCCCAGCATTGAGGCGGCGCATGCCCTGCGGGCCTCCCTCGGCACGGGCACACTGCTGGCCGGTGAACGCGGCGGCCTCCGAATAGACGGCTTTGACCTGGGCAACAGCCCCCTGGACGCGGCAGCGCGGGAGTGGGGAGGACACACCCTGGTCATGAACACCACCAACGGCACTGACGCCGCTCACACGGCCGTGCAGGCGGCCCAGCATGTCCTGCTGGCCTGCTTGCGGAATGCCCCCGCTGCTGCGGCCCGCGCCCAGGCACTGGCCCAGGGCGGTGACATCACTGTCGTGTGTGCGGGCACCGACGGGCAGGTCAGCCTGGATGACTGCTATACGGCGGGCGTGGTGGTCCGCGAACTGCTTGGTCCAGCAGGCGAAACGGACTTCATGCTCAACGACTCGGCCCAGATGGTGCTGGCCCTGACTGCCCGCTGGCCCGGTCCCCAGGCGGCCCTACAGGCCAGTGCACACGGTCAGCGACTGCTGGGCATGGGCGACATAGACCTGGCTTTTGCTGACCTGGCCCTGGACGTGACTTTCTGCGCCGAACTGGGTGTCAGCGACTGCGTGCCGGAACTGCGTGGCCGCGAGGCGGAGGGTCTGGTGTTCCGCTAAACGCCTGACCGGCCATCACCCTTGCGGCCTGGCCCCATTCCTAGCGGGCTCCATCTACACTAAGCTCCATGACCGAGCTGCCTGCTGATCTCCACCTGCCCGAAGTGACCGACCCGCAGACTGTCCCCTGGCAGGACATTCCCAGCCCCGCCTTCGTGCTGGATGAAACTCGTCTGCGCCGCAACCTCGCCTTGATTTCCTACGTGCAGGAGAAAAGTGGCGCACAGATTATCGTGGCGTTCAAAGGCTTTTCGATGTGGAGCACCTTTCCTATCCTGCGCGAGTACGGCATCACTGGAGCCACCGCCAGCAGCCTGAATGAAGTGATTCTGGCCGATGAGGAAATGCAGGGCGAGGTTCACGCCTACGCCCCAGCCTACTCGGATGAGGACTTTCCTGAAATCCTGCGCCGCTCGGACCACATCGTGTTCAACTCGCTGGCGCAGTGGGAGCGCTTCCGCCCCCAGGTGGAAGCTGCCCGCGCTGAAGGCCGCACCATCCACGCCGGTATCCGCGTCAACCCCGAATACGCCGAAGTCGAGACCGACCTCTACAACCCCGCTGGCCCCTTTTCGCGCCTGGGCGTGACCCGCCGCGAGTTCCCGGACACCTTGCCCCCCGGCATTGACGGCCTGCACTTCCACACGCTGTGCGAAAAGGACTCGGACACGCTGGAGCGCACGCTGGAGGTGCTCGAAGAAAAGTTTGGCGAGTTTCTGGCTTCCGACCAAATCAAATGGGTCAACTTCGGCGGTGGCCACCTGATGACCCGTGAGGGCTACGACCTTGAGCGCCTGATTCGGGTGGTCCGGGCGTTCCGCGAGAAATGGAACGTACACGTGATTCTGGAACCTGGCAGCGCCTTTGGCTGGCAGACCGGCTGGCTGGTATCCAGCGTGCTGGACGTGGTTCACAACGTCAAAGACGCGGTGCTGCTGGACGTCTCGGTGTCGGCCCATATGCCCGACGTGCTGGAAATGCCCTACCGTCCCCGCATCCTGGGCGCTGGCGACCCGCCCACCGAGGAGCACCGCGAAGCCGCTGCCGAGGCACAGGGACACCGCTACTTGATTGGCGGCACCACCTGCTTGGCCGGGGACGTGGTCGGCGAGTATGTGTTTCCCCACGCACTGAACATCGGAGACCGCGTCGTGTTCGACGACATGATTCACTACACCATGGTCAAGACGACCTTCTTCAACGGCGTCAAGCACCCGGATATCGGCATCCTGCACGCCGATGGCCGCTACGAGCGCGTGAAGGTGTTCGGCTACGAGGAGTTCAAGGCCAAGTTGAGCTGAGGGCCGAGAACGCTGAGGCTCCTCTGCTCTGAGGCTTGTGCTCTCCTGATACCCTCGTCTGACCCTCTACACTGCTCCTATGTCCGAACCCAGCTTCCGTGAACGCATCTTGGCGCTGGTGGCCCGCATCCCACCGGGCCGGGTCATGACCTACGGTCAGCTGGCGCTGCTGGCTGGACAGCCGGGTGCGGCGCGGCAGGCAGGCTATGTCATGAACAGCCTGGTGGACCGCGAACATGGCCTGCCCTGGCAGCGGGTGGTCAATGCTCAGGGCCGCATCAGCACCGGCAAAATCGGCCTGGGCGAGTTGCAACAGGCCTTACTGCAAGCCGAGGGAGTCGCGTTTGATGCCAGCGGACGGCTGGACTTGCAAGCCCTCCAGTGGTGGCCACCCGAAGCGCAGGATGCCCCACCTACCCCGCTCCTTCTGCCGGACTGAAAGGGCAAAGTGGCCCTCCCGGACCGCCGGGCATGCGCGCTATTCTGTGGCACATGACGACTCTCAAAGCACGTATGACTCAGGGCAATGTGATGCCCTGGCTCACCGGCATTCTTCTCGGCCTGGTTCTGGGGGTCGCGCTGCTGATCGTGACCAATGCAGGCGCTCCCAAAGCCAATGACCCAGTGGCCGAAGGGGTGGCCGTGACCACCGACGCCAGCGCCAACGAAGCGGCCCAGAAAGGGAACACGCCTGCCACGGCTGGAGTCAGCCAGGGCAGCCAGGGCGGCGTCTCCGACAGCTCCACGAACGGTAGCCAGGAAACAGCGGCCACTGTGGGCGACCCAGCCACCACCACTGGCGGTGAAGGTGAGCAGGAGCAGGGCGCAGTCGCCGCTGCGGCCTCGGCAAGTGCCAGCACCGCGAGCGAGGCAAGCAGCGCCGCTGCGGACAGTACCGCTGCCGCTGGTGACGCCGCTGCTGGTCAGACCCTGTTTGCCGGCACCTGTGGCGGGTGCCACGGGGCTCAGGGTCAGGGGGCACTTGGCCCAGCCATGACCGCGAACGCCAACACCTGGGACCTGGCGGGCTTTACGCAGGCGCTGCGTGAGGGCAAGACCCCCGATGGCCGCGAACTGGCCCCCACCATGCCCCGCTTCAGCGAAGGTCAGCTGAAGGAGCAGGACATCGCCAATATCCACGCCTGGGTCAAGAGCCTCTAAAGTCCTGAGCGCAGGACCTGAGACCAGCTGTTCAAGCGGCTTCTCGGCACTCCAGCCATCAGTGCAGCGCCCCTAAGTTTCCTGGGGCCTGCGCTACAATCACGGGGCAAGCCCACAATTCAGCCTGCTCAGACTTGTTCACGGAAAGGAAGTTCAACCATGCTCGTTACCGGTAAAGACATTCTGGTCCCCGCCCGCGAGGGCAAATACGGCGTCCCCGCCTTCAACACCAACAACATGGAGATCACCCAGGCGATCATCCACACCGCCGAGAAGCTTGAAGCACCCGTGATGGTGCAGATGTCCGAAGGGGCCATCAAGTACGGCGGCCAGGACCTGGCCAACATCGTGATTGACATGGCCCGCCGCGCCACCATTCCCGTCGCGCTGCACCTGGACCACGGCTCCAGCTACGAGTCGGCCCTCAAGGCCATCAGCATGGGCTTTACCAGCGTGATGATTGACGCCTCGCATCACGACTTTGAAGAAAACGTGCGCGAAACCAAGCGCGTGGTAGAAGCCGCGCACGCCATGGGCATCAGCGTGGAAGCCGAACTGGGCCGCCTGGGCGGAATTGAGGAGCACGTCGTCGTAGACGAAAAAGACGCCTTCCTGACCGACCCCGAAGAAGCCGTCAAGTTCATCGACGAAACCGGCGTGGACTACCTCGCCATCGCCATCGGCACCAGCCACGGCGCGTACAAGGGCAAAGGCCGCCCCTACATTGACCACGACCGCATCGAGAAAATCGCGGGCCTGACCACCATTCCTCTGGTGGCCCACGGCTCCAGCGGCGTGCCGCAGACCATCACCGACCGTTTCCGCGCGGCAGGCGGCGAGATTGGCGAAGCCGCTGGCATTGCCGACGAAGACCTGACCCGCGCCGTGCAGCACGGTATCGCCAAGGTCAACGTGGACACCGACCTGCGCCTGGCCGCCAGCGTGGGCGTGCGTGAAGCTTTCCAGGCCAACCCCAAAGAGTTCGACCCCCGCAAGTGGATGGGACCAGCCCGCGACGTGATGAGCGAAATCGTGGCCCACAAGCTGCAAGTGCTGGGCGCGGCAGGCAAGGCCAGCATGAAGGCGCTGAAGTAAGACCTTTTCTGCCGAATTGACGCTTTAGCGTAGGACCGTAAGCTGGCTATCAACGCAGCTTGCGGCCCTACACTTTTTTGGCCGCTGCACAATCATCACTGCATTACCATAGGGCTATGCCTGAGACACAGCCCATTACGCCGTCTCACCGCTTGCAACTGCGCTGGGCGGCGGGCATTCTGGTCATTCAGTTGTTGCTACAAAGCTATTTGCTTTGGAGCCGTCTGCAAAGCGGTTTTGCTGGGCCAAGTGACGAGGCATTCGTAGTTGCTTTGGCCGTGGGCTGGGGACTCTGCCTGGGACTCCTTATTCATGCCGTGTGGCGAGGCCCGCTGAGCCGCCTGCACACATTCGCGCTCTACGCGGTGCCTACGCTGCTGCTGGGGCTGCCTGCGGCGATGTATGTGTCCAGTCAGGGGTCTACCACCGCCGACCCGGAATACGTTGAATTTGCCACTCGCTATGTCCGCTTCGAGTCGAGAAGCTGGCTGTTTTACCCGCTGAGCTGCTCACAGGTCAAGGCCCTTGATATTCCTGACCTGAACCGGATTTTCGCCGAGCGAACCGCCGAGGAGGTCGATTGCTTCGGCCTCAACTATGACGGCGCACTGCTGGCGCAGACGGTGCCTACCTTGCTGGCCGATATGGGCGGTCAACAGGTGACCGTGAGCGACGCCGTACCGCATGGCTCCTGGCTGGTCAGCGAAGCTACCGCCGAAATGCCGCTGTACCCGAGCCGACCCAAGCCAACAGTCCCTGCGCGGTTCGTCTTCGCCGGTCTACCGCTGGTCAATCACACCGCGCCCTTTTCAGCGGCTGAAAGAGCCTTGCTAAACCAAGACATTGCCAGTGCCGTAGTGATATACGGAGACGTGCAGGCTCTACACGAGAGGCTGACACCATGAGCCGCACCCCCCCGCCCGCAGGCTTCCGCTTTCGCCCGCGCTCCCGGCCTTACCGCGCCATGCTCTGGACTTTAGGAGTGATGCAAGTGTGGGTGGTGCTCGGCCTGGGCTGGCTGTGGTGGAGCTGGCAGCAGGACTCTTTTACCAATCCGCTATTCATGCTGGTCCCCGCGTTGCTGATGCCCACGCTGCTTTCACTCAGCCTACACGCCACCTGGGGCGGCAAACCGGGCGAAGTCCCCGCACCGCTGCAACTGCGGCAGTGGCCTGAGCTACGCAACTTGCCCGAGCTGCCCCCGCTGAGGCCCGCGCAACTGCTGGCGGTCTATACTCTGCCTGCGCTGCTGCTTTTCGCCGTCTTTTACGCCAGCGGCGTGGGCAGTGCGTGGTCTTCTCTCCAGCGGCTGAACAACCCTGAACGTCTGACGGCCTTTTGGTCCAGCAGCGGCTGGGTTCAGGTGAGCTGTGCCGAAATGCCGCTGGCTGGCAAGACTGAGCAGAGCCTCTGCTACGCCAGGCTGCAAGGTTCAGGCGGGGCGCTGTTTGAGTTTCAGCTAAAGGAATGGCTGCAAGCACGGTACACGACTTTCGGTACAGAGAGAGGGGACTTTCAGCGGCAGGAACATCCGCTGCCAGACATCAACACGGTGTACGGCGGCGGCCTTCTGTCGGGCGCGGCAGAGTTGGTTGTACCAAATGAAAGTATTTTCGGCAGGAAAGATTACCCCTACCACCTCCGCTTCCTGGCGCGGGACGAGCGGGCCAGGGGCGAACCGCTCCCCCCTGGTGTGCCGCAGCCTGAAGCCGACTGGATGCAGCGTCAACCGTTTGCGGGAATCATCATGCTGACGCCGCAGCAGTGACCTAAACGCGCATCAGCCGCGCTTCCAGCATCCGTCCGAAGGCGGGCAGGCCCTCGCTGGCAGCGGGGTTGCCTTCGCCCTCCAGCACCACCAGGCCGCGTGGACCGTCCACATGCAGCGGCAGCAGCGCCAGCCGCCCGGTCTTGTAGGCTCCGAGGTCCAGATACACCTGCCCCTCCTGCTGCACGGCCACCCGTACCGGCGTGTGCCCATGCACCGAGTAAGTCACACCTGGCGGCAGCTGATAGGGGCCGTCAGCAGGCCGCAGCCAAAGCACCGCCGACATCGGATTGGGGTAGTCGCGGTGGGCTTTGGGCGGGCTGGCGTGGGTCACCATGACGCTGGGGCTGGACGGCGGCGCTGTGTGAATCTCGCCCTGCCCATCCACAAACACCATGCGGGGCAGGTCGGTCAGGTACTCGCGCAGCAACTCGGGGAACTGTTCTAGCGTCAGGCTTCCCAGTTCCCGCCGCACCGTCTCGCCCCCCGCCCGCATCCACCACTGGAGACCCTGCATGGCGAGGCGAAATTCTTCGGGGTGACCACTCTCCACAAAGCGCTGAAAATGCTGCGGGCCATCCAGGGCCATGCGCTCGTGGTTGCCCATCAACAGCGTGGCGCGGCCCTGGGCCCGCAGTTCCAGCAACCGGGTCACGCAGCGCAGCGACTGTGGCCCACGGTCAATCGCGTCCCCCAGGTTCAGCAGATGCCAGTTCGGCCAGTGCGTCTCAGCGTAGCGAATGGCCGCATCCAGCAGGTCGGCGCGGCCATGCAGGTCGGGAACCACAAACACGGTGCGGGGTTCAGACATTGCCGCAGTCTACTTCGCTTAACCTGATCGGCTTACTCTGGCTCTATGAGGGCTTTTGCATGAGACGTTCTTCCCGCCTGACCCGCCGGCAGTGGCTTCAGCGCAGTGCCCTGGGCGTGCTGGGGCTGGGCGGGCTACTCGGGGGCAGCGCTGTGGCGGGTGCCTATGGCCTGAGCGTGACCCGTCAGCGCCAGACGCTGCCTGAACTGCGTGAGCCTCTGCGGCTGGTCTTCCTGACCGACCTGCACTACGGCCTGTATATCGAAGCGGGCAGTGTGCGCCGCTGGATAGATACCGCCTTGGCCGAGCGGCCCGATCTGATTCTGTTGGGCGGCGACTTTGTGGATATCCGCCCTGGTGAGCGGCCTACGCCTCTGCTCAAGCAGCTGTCCCGCTTGCAGGCACCACTGGGAGTGTATGGCGTGTGGGGCAATCACGATTACGGCAGTTTTGGCCGCTACGACTCACGGTGGCGCGGCGAAGGGCAGCCGGGCTGGGAGGAACATAGGCACGCGCTCGCTGCGGAGCTGGGGGAAGCAGGTGTCCGCCTGCTCCGCAATCAGACCGCGCAGCCCAGGAGTGACCTTCATCTGGTCGGCACGGATGACTGGCAGTGGGGGGAACGCCCCGACCTCAGCGCCCTGCTGGCTGGAGCTGGGGCGCGGGCCACCTTGCTGCTCACCCACAATCCCGACATCCTCCCCACTTTCCCGCAGCCCATCGGCCTCACGCTGGCGGGACACACCCACGGCGGCCAGGTGCGGCTGCCGGGCGTGGGTGCCCTGGTGGTGCCCAGCGCCTACGGCACCCGCTACGCGATGGGCTGGCACCAGGGAGAATACGGCAGCCCGGCCTATGTCAGCCGGGGCCTGGGCGTTTCGGGTCTGCCAGTGCGGACCTTTTGCCCCCCAGAGGTGACAGTGATGGACCTGCTGCCGGGCCAGGCCTGAGTCAGCACTCGGCCAGAATCTTGGCGTATAGATCGCGGTAGGCCTGCGCCGAAGCGTTCCAGCTGAAATCCAGCGCCATGCCTTCGCGCACCCGGCGCTCCCAATCGGCTTTGTCGCGGCGGGCCTGTAGCGCCTCACCGCAGGCCTCCAGCAGCGCCTGCGAAGTGGCTGGCCCAAACGTAAAGCCGATGCTGGGGGGGACAGTGTCCTTGAGCCCTCCTGTCTCACGCACCACTGGCAGGGTGCCGTAGCGCAGCGCAATCATCTGCGACAGGCCACACGGCTCAAAGCGGCTGGGCATGGCAAAAGCGTCAGCCCCAGCGTAGATGCGGTGGGCCAGCGCTTCGTTGAGCCCACCCACAAAGGCCACGCGTGGGTGCAGATTCCAGCCCTGAAATGCCGCTTCCAGCAAGGGGTCACCGCCCCCCAGAATCACCACGTTCCAGCTTCTCACCAGTTCCGGCAGGGCCATCAGCAGCAAGTCCATGCCCTTCTGGTCGGCCAGGCGGCTCACTGTACCGAGCACCGGGGCTCGGTCAAAGCCAAACTCCTCGCGCAGCCTACGGCGGTTGCTGCTCTTACCGCGCAGGCCCGAATAGTTCATCACGTACCCGTCCCGCCGGGGGTTCCAGCGGTCCAGGTCCAGCCCATTCAGGATGCCGCGCAGCCGCCCTTCGGCGTCCAGACGTTGCAGCACGCCCTCTAACCCCTCGCCGTACTGGGGGGTGGTAATTTCGTGCGCGTAGGTCGGGCTGACCGTAGTGACCCGGTCTGCAAACACCAGCCCAGCTTTGAGCAGGTTCAGGTCGCCGTGAAACTCCGCGAAGTCCGGCTGAAAGGTCCAGTCGGGGAGCGCAGTCCAGCCTGCCGCTTCGTGCAGGTTCCAGCGGCCCTGGTATTGCAGATTATGGACCGTAAGCACTGTAGGCCAGTCACTCAGCTTCGCGTGTGCTACGGCCAACCCTGCTTGCCAGTCGTGGCCGTGCAGCAGCCGGGGCTGAACATTCAGCCACTGCAAGGCTGGAAGCACCGCCCGCCCAAAGGCGCTGAACCGCTGCACATCGTCCGGGTGATAAAGACCGGGCCGCGCGAATTCTTCCATCCCCAGGAACAGATACTCCACACCGCCCCGGCGCTCATGCCCCAGCCGGACCTCGCCCACACCCCCGACATGCACGGAGCCCAGGGGCTGCACCGCCCCAGCGTCAGCCAGGTCCTGGTACCAGGGGGACACCACCATCACCGCGTCCCCAGCCGCCGCCTGCGCCGCAGGAAGTGCCCCCAACACGTCGGCCAGGCCGCCAGTGCGGGAAAAGGGAAAGACCTCGGAGGCCACATGGACGGTAGGAGCAGCCGGTGCAGAGAAGGTCATGCGGCAAGTGTACTGTTCCGGCCTGGAGGTCAAGGGCCCGTGGTGGCCGCAGTGCCCCCAACATTGACTTCTGAGCGGGGCCACTGCTAAACTTCTGAAGCTTGCCAGAGGGGCCTTTAGCTCAATGGTTAGAGCAGTCGGCTCATAACCGATTGGTTACCGGTTCAAGTCCGGTAGGGCCCACCACATCCAACGGGCCACGGCGCATCAGCGCACAGATGGGCGGTTAGCTCAGCGGTAGAGCACTCGCTTCACACGCGAGGGGTCACGTGTTCAAATCACGTATCGCCCACCACAGTGCAGAACTCACAGCCTTCGCAGCAGCGAGGGCTGTCTGCTTTTGTGGGCCACTTGCTATGCTGGCCCCACTGCTTCCGGCAGCAACTGTGCCGGCCCCCAGGAGGTGTGCGCTATTTCTCAGGAAATCTGGTCGGATGTACTGGCTTATGTCCGCAACAACATTTCGGAAGTGGAGTACCACACCTGGTTTGCTCCGGTCAAAACTCTAGGCGTCCGCGAAGGCTCGCTGGTGCTGGGTGTCCGCAATTCATTCGCGCAGGAGTGGTTCCGCAAGCACTACCTGCAGCTGCTGGAAGACGCGCTGCGCAGCCTGGGTGCCGAGAATCCGCAAGTGAGCTTTGAAGTGCTGCCCGCCGTGCAGGAAGCCATGATCATGCCTGAAACGTCAGCTCCGGCCCCGGCGCCCAAAGTCGCGTCTCCACCTCGGCCAGCACGTAGCGGCCCCGACCCAGAACTGAGCAAAATCCTGAATCCCAAGTACACCTTCGAGAATTTTGTGGTGGGGCCGAACAACAACCTCGCTCACGCCGCTGCGCTGGCCGTGGCCGAGTCGCCGGGCAAGGCCTACAACCCCCTGTTTATCTACGGTGATGTGGGCCTGGGCAAAACTCACTTGATGCACGCCGTCGGGCACTACCTGGCCGAGAAGTACCCCGAGAAGCGCATCGCCTACGTGTCTACTGAGTCGTTTACGAATGAGCTGATTAACTCCATCCGTGACGACAAGACCACACAGTTCCGTGACCGCTACCGCTCTGTGGACCTGCTGCTGGTGGACGACATTCAGTTTCTGGCCCGCAAGGAGCGTACCCAAGAAGAGTTTTTTCACACCTTCAACGCGCTCTACGAGAATCACAAGCAGATTATTCTCAGCTCGGACCGGCCCCCCAAGGACATCCAGACGCTTGAAGGGCGGCTGCGCAGCCGCTTTGAGTGGGGCCTGATCACCGACATTCAGTCGCCCGAATTCGAGACGCGGGTGGCCATTCTCAAGATGAATGCTGAGCAGGCCAACATCAACATTCCGCAGGATGTTCTGGAACTGATTGCCCGGCAGGTGACCACCAACATCCGTGAGCTGGAAGGGGCCCTGATGCGTGTGGTCGCCTTTTCTAGCCTGAATAATGTGCCCTTTAGCCGGGCGGTGGCGTCCAAAGCTCTGTCCAATGTCTTCGCGCCCCAAGAACTTCAGGTAGAAATGCCCGAAGTGGTACGCGCCGCTGCCCAACTGTTTGAAGTGACCACCGAGCAGATTCGTGGTACTGGCCGGGCACGCGACGTTGTGGTCCCCCGTCAGATTGCGATGTACCTGATTCGGGAGCTGACGCCTCATTCTCTGCCTGAGATCGGCCAATATTTTGGCCGCGACCATTCCACGGTTATGCACGCGATCAATAAGGTCAGTGATAGCGTCAAGAAGGATGAAGAAATGGCAGCTCAGGTCAGCCGGTTGCGCCGCCACCTGGAAGGGTTGCATGAAACGGATGGAGAGGGTTCATCCTAACGGCTCTGAGGAGTGATGCTCAGCTTCCTCTATGGAAACACAGACAGCGTTTTATCTCTTCGAGCAACCAGTGAGGATTTTCTAGGTTTCCTTGTATACCCAAAAGGGGACTCGCTTAAAGGCGTAGTAAATGCGCTCACCCGAGTGGATCTCCTGTAGTTAGATCAGCTGAGGGGGAGCAGTCCCAGTGCGCTGAGCCGTTTCTTCGATATCCACAGCTGGGATTCAAACCGCTGCCAGGGAGAGATGCAGGACGCCCAGTGGCGCATTTTGCTGGCAGACGTGCTGGACTTCATCAAGAAGTGCTTTCAGTCTATGGGCTCGCGAATTCTTTGTGGTGCCGTCTCAGATGCTGGATAGGGATCACATCCCAGTTTAAAGAAAAATGCGCTGGGCTCCTGGAATCCTCCTTCACAGAAGGCAAGCATCTTGCGACCTGCCAGGGACTGGACTATTGCTTCTGACGGTGTTCCGGGGCTTCACGCTGGTCGTACCGCATCGCTCAGAAGAGATGATCTTGAAGCAAGCGGCACGCCTGGCCCTGCACCCTCTTCAGCCAAAAGATTCCAAAAGCCGTTCCAAAGTAATGTGAAAACTTTCCCTTCCTGTGGATAACCCTGTGGATAACCCTGTGGATAACCCAGAAATTCCTGTGGATAAATCTGTGGATAACTTGAGCATCTTTTGGCCTGTGGATAACCGGGGAAGTTATCCACAGGTTATCCACAGGCTAGTGGCACTTATCCACATTTTTGTCCACAGGCCATATGCCGTTGTAGACACTGCCGAGGCCGCTTTTCCACAGTTTCCACAGGCCCTACTACTATTACTACTAGTATTTTTACTTTAAAGAACAACAGAGATAGAGAGGGTGGGCAAAGCCTGATAGGTCAAGCCAGACTGGAAGAAAGCCTATAGGGAGAAGTGGTGGTGGAAGACCGCCCTAAGCGGGAACACTCCGGTAAACTGAAAGCAATGAAAGCCACCGTAACCAAGAAGGTCCTGAGTGAAGGTCTAGGTCTGCTCGAGAGGGTGGTTCCCAGCCGCAGCTCCAATCCGCTGTTGACTTCGCTCAAAATCGATGCTGCTGAGCAGGGTCTGCACTTGAGCGGCACCAATCTGGAAGTGGATCTGGCCAGCTTCGCCCCTGCAGAAGTCCAAGACCCACAAGCATTCGTGGTGCCTGCGCATCTGCTGTCGCAAATTGTGCGGACCTTGGGCGGCGAATTGGTTGAGCTCGAACTGAATGGCGATGAGCTGTCGGTGCGCTCGGGCGGATCGGATTTCAAGATCCAGACCGGAGACGTTAGCGCTTTTCCAGAGCTGAACTTCCCGAGTCAGGTTGACGCCACTGTTGACGCAGCTGACTTGGCCCGCGCCCTGAACAGTGTGCGGTACGCCGCCAGCAGCGAAGCCTTTCAGGCGGTGTTCCGTGGCGTGAAATTGGAAAAGCGCGAGAATGGAGCCCGCGTAGTCGCCTCTGACGGCTACCGCGTGGCGCTGCACGACTTTGCTTTGGAAGGCGAAGTGCGGGAGCTCATCATGCCCGCCCGCAGTGTGGATGAGTTGGTCCGAATGCTGCGTGACGGCGAGGCGAAACTGAGCTATGGCGAAGGCCAACTGAGCGTGACGACGGACCGAGTGAAGATGAACCTGAAGCTGCTGGACGGCGAATTCCCAGACTATGAGCGCGTGATTCCTTCCGAAACCAAACTGCAGGTGAAGCTGCCTTCAGCTGCCCTGAAGGAGTCGGTGGGCCGTGTGGCCGTCCTGGCCGACAAGAACGCCAATAACCGTGTGGAGTTTCTGGTCACTGAGGGGCAGCTGCAGCTGAACGCCGAAGGCGACTATGGCCGCGCGCACGACACGCTGAGCGTGGAACAGAGCGGTACTGAGCCTGCCATCAGCTTGGCTTTCAACGCCAAATATGTGCAGGACGCGCTGGGGCCCATTGAGGGGGAAGCGGAGATACTGTTTGCCGAGTCCACCAAGCCGGCCATCTTCCGTCCTGCCTCTGGGGGCGGCTATATGGCCGTGCTGGTAGCTCTGCGGGTCTGACCCGTGCTTGAGCCCTGCCTGGCCTGCCAGGGGCCTTGTGAAGCCAGCAAGGGCTATTGCAGGACTCAAGCTGAAGGCAGTTGAAAGCTGAAGCGCTGTATCCGGGCCTACTCCGCCAGGGCGCCCTATAGTGAGTGCAGTTTCTAGAGTGAATCTAAAGTGAATACAGTTCCGCCAAACCTGAATCCTCTTCTACCGGTCCATTCCCCCTTTTCATCCCAAGGAGCTCAAACCCATGAACATCGAAAAAGTTATTGGACGTGAAGTGCTGGACTCGCGCGGCAATCCCACCGTTGAAGCCGAAGTGCACCTGAGCTGCGGGGCCAAGGGCCGCGCCATCGTGCCCAGTGGAGCCAGCACGGGCTCGCATGAAGCGCTGGAGCTGCGTGACGGCGGTGAGCGCTACTTGGGCAAAGGGGTGCAGAATTCCGTCAAGAACGTCAATGAGGCGCTGGGCCCGGCGGTGACTGGCCTGGACGCTGACCAGCAAGCTGAGATTGACGCGGCCATGCTGGCGCTGGACGGCACCCCCAATAAGAGCAAGATGGGTGGCAACGCCATTCTCGCCGTGAGCTTGGCGACAGCCCGCGCCGCTGCTGACGCCCTGGGCGTACCGCTGTACCGCTACCTGGGTGGCTCGAATGCCAAAACTCTGCCAGTACCGATGATGAACGTGATCAACGGTGGTGCCCACGCTGACAACAGTGTGGATTTTCAGGAATTCATGGTGATGCCTGTCGGCGCTCCCAACTTCCGTGAAGCGCTGCGCTACGGTGCCGAGACATTTCACTCGCTCAAAAAGGTGCTGTCGGCCCGTGGTTACAACACCAATGTGGGTGATGAAGGCGGCTTCGCTCCTGACCTGAAGTCCAACGAAGAAGCGCTGGAAGTGCTGCTGGAAGCCATCGAGAAGGCCGGTTATGAGCCAGGAAAAGACATCAAGATTGCGCTAGACCCGGCCGTCACCGAAATCTTCAAGGACGGCCAGTATCACCTGGAAAGCGAAGGCAAGACCCTGAGCACCGCTGACATGATCGACTTCTGGGAAGACTGGATCAGCCGTTATCCCATTGTCAGCATCGAAGACGCGCTGGCTGAAGACGACTGGGAAGGCTGGGAACAGCTCACCCAGCGTATCGGCAGCCGGGTGCAGCTGGTGGGCGATGACCTGTTCGTGACCAACCCTGAGCGGTTGCAGCAAGGTATTGACCGGGGTGTCGCCAACTCGATTCTGGTGAAAGTGAACCAGATTGGCTCGCTGACCGAGAGCATGGACGCCATTGAGTTGGCCAAGCGCAACCGCTACACCACCGTGATCAGCCACCGCTCGGGTGAGTCGGAAGATGCGTTTATCGCAGACCTGGCTGTGGCAACCAACGCCGGTCAGATCAAGACCGGCTCGGCCAGCCGCTCGGACCGCATTGCCAAGTACAACCAACTGCTTCGGATTGAGCACGAACTGGGAGACCGCGCTGTGTACCTGGGCAACCAGGCATTTAACCAGAAGGGCTAACCCGCAGGAATACGGGAACCCCTTTTTTAGTCTTCCGGGACACTTGTTCAGCGTGTATTGAGGCACGCTGGGCAGGTGCCCTTTGGCCTGTGTTCCCCAAGCCGCTAAGCTGCGCCCTTTTCACCACACTGTGAGGTCCTGTGCCATCTGCGTCAGTACTCGCCGGCTTACACTGCCCTGAAGCCGGGCTGTTAGGCTAGCTGGGTGTCTGCAAAGAGCACACGAATCACAGAGGACACCAAATCACAGCAGGACGATAAACCGAGAAGATTTTTTGTAAGGAGTTGACGATGAAACACGCTTTTGGAAGAGCCACCAAGATTGTGGCGACGATGGGCCCAGCCAGCCGCAACCCGCAGACCCTGCGGCGCATGATTGACGCTGGCATGAACGTGGCCCGCATTAATTTCAGCCACGGAGACCGGGAAGATCACCGGGCGACCGTGGAGCTGATCCGGGAAATTGCCGCCGAGAAGGGCCGCGCCGTGGGTATCTTGCAGGACTTGCAGGGGCCCAAGATTCGGGTGGCCCGCTTTGAGGATGAAGCCGGCATCTTGCTGGAACCGGGCGACCTGTTCAGCATCACCATGGACGATGCCCCCGGCAACCGCGAGCGCGTAGGCACCACTTACAAGCAGCTGGCGCAGGACGTGAGCCCCGGGATGACCCTGCTGCTCGACGACGGCAACTTGGTCTTGCAGGTCCTGAATGTGACGGCCAGTGAAGTGCAGACCCGTGTGCTGGTTGGGGGGCCGCTGAAGAACAACAAGGGAATCAACGTGCCCGAGGCTGACCTGTCGGTGCCAGCTCTGAGCGAAAAAGATGTGCAGGACTTGGAATTTGGGGCCGAGCTGGGTGTGGACTGGGTGGCGCTGAGCTTTGTGCGTTCGCGTGACGATCTGCTGCTGGCCCGGCACTACCTGACGCGCGCGGGCAGCCGGGCCAAGCTGATGGCCAAGATTGAAAAGCCGCAGGCCGTGGAGCGCTTCGCCGATATCCTGGGAGAAGTGGACGGGGTGATGGTGGCCCGCGGCGACTTGGGTGTGGAAATGCGGCCTGAGCAGGTGCCAACCATCCAAAAAGACCTGATTCGGCAGTGCCGTGAGGCAGGCAAGCCGGTCATCACGGCCACCCAGATGCTGGAGAGCATGATCAACGCGCCCCGGCCCACCCGCGCCGAAGCCAGTGACGTAGCGAACGCCATCTATGACGGCACCGACGCCGTGATGCTGAGTGCTGAGTCGGCGGTGGGGCAGTACCCAGTTGAGGCAGTCGCCATGATGGACCGCATCGCCCGCGAGGTGGAGCAGAGCGAACAGTATCAGGCGCTTCAGCAGCTTTCGGCCCCGATTGCCGAGTCGCAGGACGCGATTGCCATGTCGGCCTGCTCTATCGGGGCACGGCTGGAAGCAGCGGCCATCGTCGCCTTTACGTCATCGGGTGGGTCGTCGGGCCGGATTGCTAAGTACCGCCCGCCGCTCTCTATCCTGGCGCTGACCCCTTATGAGCATGTCCGCAACCAGCAGACGCTGCTGTGGGGCGTGGTGCCGGTCCTCAGCGACGACCCCCAGGACTCGGACGACATGGTCCGCATCGCTGCCGATGTGCTGAGCCGCACTGGGCTGGCGGAGTCGGGAGACCGATTTGTGATTACAGCTGGGGTTCCCTTTGGTGTACGTGGCACCACCAACATGCTACGCGTCGAAAAACTGCACTAAGCGTTCGCCAAAAACTTATCCACAGAATCAGAGTTATCCACATTACCTATGTGGATAACTCTTTTCTTATTTGGGGTCACTCTGATCACCCTGAGTCTTTAAAATTCGCTTCAGAGATATGGACAAATTTAGACCATTTTCAAGCGTTTAAATTTATCTTTGCCTTTTTGAAGAATCAAGCCTTCTGGGCTTTGAAGTTCAGCCTGGGCTACCCAGCCCTGGGGATCGGTGTAAGCTTCGCCAGCCACCTTGAGGCCCCGGTTCTGCATCAGCTTGCGGGCGGCTCCGTTGCTGGGTTCCAGACCGGCCAGCACTATCAGCCGCGCCATGCTGACCCGACCTTCATCGTTCAGCTCACTTACCTCTACGGTCACTTCAGGGAGGTCATCGGGCACGCCGCCTTTCGCCACGCTGCGGAAGCGCTCCTCAGCAGCGTCCGGGTCGGCATCGGGGGTCAGCCAGGCCAGGACGGCGCGGGCCAGCTGGCGGTGGGCTTCGACTGGATGCCCGGCCAGCAGTTCCGTGATGCGCTCCTGCGGCAAGTCGGTGAGCAGGGTGAAGTAGTTCGCCAGCAAAGGGTCCGGCACCTTCATCAGCCCGGCAAAAATGGCGTGCGGCTCGTCGCTGAGGCCCACGTAGTTGTCCAGGCTCTTGGACATTTTCTCGGTGCCGTCCAGGCCCACCAGCAGTGGCAGGGTCATCACCACCTGCGGCTCCTGGCCGTAGTCACGCTGGAGGGCGCGGCCCACCAGATTGTTGAACAGCTGGTCGGTGCCGCCCAGCTCCACGTCCGCTTCCAGCGCCACCGAGTCGTAGCCCTGGGTGAGCGGGTACAGCAGCTCATGCATGGAAATGGGCGTGCCAGCCGCGAGGCGCTTGCTGAAATCGTCGCGCTCCAGAATGCGGGCCACGGTGTACTTGGCGGTGAGGGCAACGATGTCCTTGTAGCCGAGCTGCTCCAGCCACTCGCCGTTGGAGCGGATTTCTAGCACTTCGGGTTCCGAGCGCAGAATCAGGCGGCACTGCTCCAGGTAGCTTTGAGCATTGGCGCGGGCTTCTTCAATGGTGAGCGGCGGGCGGGTCTTGCTTTTGCCAGTGGGGTCGCCAATGGTCGCCGTGAAGTCGCCAATCAGCATGATGACTTTGTGGCCGAGGTCCTGAAATTGCCGCATTTTGCGGAGAATCACGGCGTGGCCGAGGTGCAAATCCGGGCGGGTGGGGTCGGCCCCCAGCTTGACGCGCAGCGGCTGGCCGGTGTCCAGGCTGCGCTGAAGTTTCTGGCGCAGGTCGTCTTCTGACACCAGATCGGCCACGCCGCGCTTGAGAATGGCGAGCTGTTCGTCTACCGGCATATGGGGGCGAAGTTCAGTCATGGGAGGGGTCCTTCCTTTCGGGGCTAAGGGGGCTAAAAAAGGAGCGGCGCAACCGAAGTCACGCCGCTTTGAGGGTGGAATGCCGAGGAGCGCCCCACCCTAGCGGCGGGGAGAATAGCTCTGGTTCGGCGCTGTCATGTCACGCAATTTAGCACGCCCGCTATGCTGGGCGGATGCTCACCATGTCGCAGCTCCGCGCCCACCTGCCGCGCCCAGGCCGCCTGGAGTGGATTGGCCTGCGTACGGCTCGCCGCCAGCCGGTGCTCAGTGTGGCTGAGGCCGAGATTCACCCGCTGGTGGGTGTGGTGGGCGACCACGGCAAGCTGGCCCCGCCCCGGCTGCGGGCGCTGGTGGGGGAGACGCCTGGCGGCGCGCCGGAGCCTGCGCCCTCGCCGGTGCGGGCCGAGCGCGGCAAGCGCCAAGTGACGCTGATTCAGGCCGAGCATCTGCCTGTGATTGCGGCGCTGGCCGGGCTGGCCAGCGTCAGTCCCGATCTGCTGCGGCGTAACCTGCTGGTTTCGGGCCTGCCACTGCTGGCGCTCAAAGACCGGCGCTTCTGGGTGGGCAGTGTGCTCCTGGAAGGCACCGGCGAGTGCCACCCCTGCTCACGGATGGAGGAGAATCTGGGACCGGGCGGCTACAACGCGGTGCGCGGCCACGGCGGAATCACCGCGCGGGTGATTGGCGGCGGCGTGGTGAGGGTGGGGGACGTGGTGCGGCCCTGGGAAGCGGAGGACGCGTGAGAGCATTACAGAGCACCTCCCCGTTATCATGACCTGATGCAAGCCCGTCCTCCTACGTCCTCCTCAGGGACTCCTGAGCTCACCTCTCCACGTGGTGGCAGCCGCTTCTTCGGCTTTACCCGCCTCATTGTGGAATTGGGCGTGCTGAGCTCGGCGGCGTTCAGCCTTTCGCTGTTCGTGGCTGCCATTGCACAGGCCTATACCGCCATACGGCACGCTCTAGAGCACCTGGGCGAAGAAGGAACGGCCAAGCATCTGATGATTGCGGCTGTTGAGCAGGCCGACTTGCTGCTGGTGGCCATGGCCCTGCTGATCATCAGCTTTGGGATGCAGGCCCTGTTCGTGGGACGCGTTGCCAACGTGCCTGCGTGGCTCCATATTCGTAGCTTTGACGACCTCAAGCAGAAGCTGCTGGGCATCGTCGTGGTGGCGCTGGCAGTCAACTTTTTTAGTGTGGCGCTAGAGTGGAAAGGCGGCGACGAGATTTTGGTCTATGGCCTGGCGCTGGCGGCGGTGATGGCCGCAATTGGTGGCTACAGCGTGATTCTCTCCAGGCAGGGCGTCTCAGAACACCCATGACCTTTCAGCCCCGGTTGGACGCCCGCCTGGAAATGGTGCTCTCGCTGATTCGTGCGGAGGTCCACGCCGATATTGGCACCGACCATGCAGGGTTGCCCATCCGGCTGGTGCAAACGGGACGTGTGCGGCGCTGTATCGGCGTAGAACTCAACGCCGCGCCACTGGAGCTGGCCCACCGGCAAGTGGCGCGGGCCGGATTGGGAGGCCAAATAGAACTGCGCCAGGGCGACGGCCTCGCGCCGCTGGGGCCAGGTGAGGTGGACAGTGTCAGCATGACGGGGCTAGGGGCAGGCACGATTGCGGGCGTGCTGGAGCGTGGGCGGCAGGGAGGGCAGTTGCCGGGCCGCGCCGTGGTGCAGTGCAACGATTCACCGCTGGCCCTGCGGTCTTGGGCGCGGGAAGCGGGCTACTGGCTGGAGGCCGAAACGCTGGTGGATGGCTACTGGCCTTACCCGGTCCTGGCATTCACCCGTGCCGCTGGCCCCGACCCCGCTTATGATGACCTGCCGCTGGACGCCGCTCTGCGCTTTGGTCCTCAGCTGCTGCGGGAGCATCACCCCCTGCTGCGCCGTGTGCTGGCCGATGCCTACGGGCGTTACGCTCCGGCGGCGGCTCCTGGCCGCTCTGCCCAGCGCGAGCTGGACGCAGTGCTGGAGGCGTTGGCGTATCTGGGATGGACGGTGGCTGACTTGAGCAGCGCAGAGCAATAAAAAACCCGCTCACTTGGAGCGGTTATTTCTCTACTCTAGCCCGGTATACAGTATTCGTCAAGGTGAATCAGGGGAATCCGCTGGGGCGTCACCTCTGCGGCAGTGTTCAGGACTAGGCTGTACCTATGCTCGCGCTGCTCTTTGTGGGTCTGCTTCTCCTGCCCCTGCTGCTGATGGCGGCCCTGCTGGGCCTGGCCTGGGGCGCGCTGGCGCAACGGTTCTGGCCGCGAAAGCGCTGGCCGGCGGTGCTTGTACTGCTCTTGGCCCTGATCCTGCCCGCTGGGGTGGCCCTGGACTGGTCGGCGCAGGTAAAGAGCGCCATTGCTCTGGATGCACCCCACAACTCTGCTTCTGCCGTCGCTGCGGCTCAGGTTGTGGCGGGGCAGTTCGCCTGGGCGGTGAAGTTGGCCGTTGCGGCAGGGCTGGGCCTGACGGCGGCGCTGTTGCTGGGGCGCGGGCGCTGGGGCGGACACGGGTGGGGCCGCTGGTTGGCTCCCCTGGGGCCACTGGTCATGGCCGGGCTGCTCTGGCGCACGCTGCCGCTACGAAACGGTATTCAGCTTAGCGATTTTCAGCCGGATATGGCGCAAAGCGTCGTGATAACCGGCGTGCTGTGCCTGTACGGCAGTGTGAGTCTGGGGGCCTTTGTTTACCTTACAGCGCCGCGTCCCTGGTGGCTGGAGGATGAGCTGCCCTCGCCGCCCGTAGCCGATACATCTGGGCAATAAAAAACCCGCTCACTTGGAGCGGTTATGTTCATTACTTTAGCGTGGTATGCGGTATTCGTCAACCCTATACACTCGGCCTATGACTTTTTCCCTGACCACGACTTATGGCGCGGTGCAGCCGCTGGACTGGCTGGTGCTTGCCCCGCATCCCGATGACGCCGAAATCGGCGCGGGCGGCACGCTGATTCGGGTGGGCGATGCTGGGCAGCGAACCGGCGTGCTGGAACTGACACGCGGTGAAATGGGCACGCTGGGCACGCCAGAGGGGCGCATGGCCGAATGTGCCGTTGCCGCTGCCCATCTGGGCCTGAGCTGGCGCGGCACATTGGGGCTGCCCGATGGCGCCCTGCGCGACGACTCTGCCCAAGCTGCTGCGCTGGCTGCCGCCCTGCGCCTGCTGCGCCCCCGCGTGCTGGTGATGCCCCACCCATCCGACCGCCACCCGGACCACTACGGGGCGTATGCGCTGGGCAAGCGGGCACTTCATCTGGCGGGGCTGCGCCGGGCTGAACTGGACGGCGAACCTCAACGCCCCAGCCGCGTGCTGCTGTTTCAGGGCAACGCCGACCTTCAGCCCGCGCTGCTGGTGGACGTCGCCGTCAGCCTGCCGCGCTGGGAAGCCGCCATTCGCGCCCACGAGTCACAGTTCAGCGGCGAGGCGGTCAGCGAGACAGTCACCCCCGAGGTGGTGGAGCGCCGCCTGGCCCGCCTGGGTTACTGGGGCACCCTGGCCCGCGTGCGCTACGCCGAGGCTTTTGGGGTAGAGGGGGAATTGCTGCTGGCTCCGGAGATGCTCTAGCGGGGGTCTAAGAGTCAAAAGGTCGAAGGGTCTAAGAGCTACTGCGCTGTCTCTCTTAGACCCTCAGACGCTTGGACCCTTGGATTTTTAGCTCAGTCCGAAAGTCCTTAGCTCACACTTACTTCTTAGCCTTACTTCTCGACCAGGTACGCCCGCTCAATCACGTCGGCGTCGCCGGGCATGCCGGGCTGAATGCGCTTGAGCTTGTCCAGCACGTCCAGGCCCTCCACCACTTTGCCGAATACGGTGTGGCGGCCGTCCAGGTGCGGGGTGTCGGTAAAGGTGATGAAGAACTGAGAGCCGTTGGTGCCGGGTCCGGCGTTCGCCATGCTCAGCACGCCCTTGCCGCTATGGCGGTGGGGATTGCCTGCAAATTCGTCCTCGAAGCGGTAGCCGGGGCCGCCCATGCCGGTGCCGGTGGGGTCGCCGGTCTGGGCCATAAAGCCGTCAATCACGCGGTGAAACTTGATACCGTCGTAGTAGTGGTGGCGCAGCAGGTACGCAAAGGAGTTGACCGTCATCGGCGCTTCGTCGGGGTACAGCTCCATAACGATGCGGCCTTTGCTCGTCTCGAACACAGCCTGATAAGCCTTACCGGGTTCGGTGGCAGAACCGAGTTCGGGAGCGGCGTCAAACTGGGTGACGCGCTCGCTGCTGAGTTCGGGCGACAGCTGGTAGCCACTGGGAATGTAGTTGTCCATACCCCGTATTGTGACGCATAGCGGCGAGTCCGCAAGTGGGGAAAAGCTCAGGGCAGCTTGAGGGACGTGCCCGCCACAGGAGCGCTACCCTGGGCCCTATGACCTCCCACGCTTCACCCCTGCCCGACGCTCTGCGCCAACAGCTGAGGGCCTGGCGTCGGCACCTGCACCAGCACCCCGAAATCAGCTTTCAGGAGCACCAGACGGCGGCCTTTATCCGCGCCGAGCTGGAGCGCATGCCGGGGCTGGAGGTCAGCCAGCTCACGCCCACCAGTGTGCTGGCGGCGCTGCGGGGCGAGGCAGGACCGGGGCGCACCGTGCTGCTGCGTGCCGACATAGATGCGCTGCCGATAGAAGAAGAAAACACCTTCGAGTTCCGCTCGCAAAATGCCGGGGCCATGCACGCCTGCGGCCACGACGGGCACGCGGCCATCTTGATGGGGGCTGCGCAGCTGCTGAGCGAGGCCCGCGCCGAGCTGAGCGGTGAGGTGCGGTTCATCTTCCAGCACGCCGAGGAAACCCCGCCCGGCGGCGCAGAAGAACTGGTGTTTAGCACGCCACTGATGGACGGGGTGGATATAAGTCTGGGGCTACACCTGCTCAGCTTCTATCCGGCGGGGGTGGTGGCCGTGCGTCCGGGCATGTTCATGGCCTCGCCGGACTCGTTTCAGCTGACCATTCGGGGCCGGGGCGGGCACGGCGGTATGCCTGAGCAGGCGGTGGACCCGGTGGCTATTGGGGCGCAGGTGGTGACCAACTTGCAGCATGTGGTGAGCCGCGCCATTTCGCCGTTCGAGCCGCTGGTGGTGTCGGTCACGCAGTTTCATGCGGGCACTGCCGACAACATCATTCCCGATACGGCGCGCCTGGCCGCTACCGTGCGCGTGTTCAGCCCCGAAATGCGCGAGCGTGCGCCGCAGGTGCTGGAACGTGTGATTGCGGGCATCTGCGCCGCGCATGGGGCCGAGTACGAGTTCGAGTACCTGTACGCTTACCGCCCGGTGGTGAACACCGACTGGGTGGCGGCGGAGCTGAGCGAAGTGGCCCGCGCCGTGGTGGGCGAAGACCGGGTGATTCAGGCGGGTATGTGGGCTGCAGGCGAGGATTTCAGCGCTTACCTGCAAAAATCGCCGGGCTGCTTTTTCGCGGTGGGCAGCGGATCGCCGCAGGCCAACAGCGAGTGGCCGCATCACCATCCCCGCTTCACGCTGGACGAATCGGCGCTGGACACGGGCGTGCAGATGATGGTCGCGGCGGCGCGGTACTTTACGGCACGTGACCCTCAATAGCGGCTACAGCTACCGCGAGCGCGTGCGCCCACAGGCGGTGGGCCTGAGTGTGCTGGACTACTACGCCCGCTTTTATTCCCACTCAGACCGTACTACCTGGGCGGCGCGGCTGGCGGCGGGTGAGGTGGAGCTCAATGGCGTGCAGGCCGTGGGCGACGAGTCTTTGTGCCCTGGTGACCGGCTGACCTGGCACCGCCCACCCTGGGCCGAGGAGGCGGTGCCATTGCACTTTGGCCTGCTGTACCAGGACGCACACCTGCTGGCGGTCCACAAGCCTTCGGGGCTGCCCACCTTGCCTGCGGGCGGCTTTCTGGACCATACCTTGCTGGCGCTGCTGCGTGAGCGCTGGCCGACTGCCACGCCTTTGCACCGGCTGGGGCGCGGCACGTCAGGACTGGTGCTGTGCAGTCTGACGCGGGCGGCGGGTTCACGGCTCACCGCCGACTGGCGCGGGGGGCGCATTGCCAAGCGCTACCGGGCGCTCTCGACTGGCGTGGCCGCGCAGGACGAATACGACATCACTGCTCCGATTGGACTGACCGAGCACCCCCGGCTAGGGCAGATTTACGCAGCCACGCCCCAGGGCAAGCCGTCACGCAGCCGGGCGCGGGTGCTGGAGCGCCGCCCCGAAAGCACGCTGCTCAGCGTAGATATAGAAACTGGCAGGCCACACCAAATCCGCATTCATCTGGCGTCGGTGGGGCTGCCGCTGTGGGGTGATCCCCTGTATCTGGCCGGTGGACGGGCGCGGCCAGACGCTTTGCCCGGCGACCTGGGCTACTGGCTGCACGCCGAGCGGCTGGAGTTCCAGCATCCGCTGACCGGTGAGCGCCTCAGCCTGTGCGCTCCGGTGCCGCCAGAGTTGCAGCTCGGTTTCTGTCTCTCCAGCGTTCCTGCGCCTGCTAATTCGTCTGGCTGAGGCGGGCCAGCAGTTCTTCGCGGCGCAGGTGCAGCTCGAACGCCGAGTCTTCGATAAAGTCGCCTGCGCCCCACTCGCTGCGGCGCTCCACCTCGACCACGTTCACAGCAATTTCACCGCGTTCGGCGGCGGCTGGGTCGCTGGCCGGGCGAATATCCAGCAGCAGGCGGCCTGCTCCGGCGGCGCGGAGCTCTTCCCAGAGGGTGCCCAGGTCGCTGGGGGTCATGCGGGCAAATTCGGTGCCGGGTTCGTCGCGGACTTGCAGGGCGGTGTTGAGCCGTTCCAGCGCCACGGCAGCCAGCAGCTGCGCCTCGGCATGGCCGTGCCCGTAGCCTTCCAGCTGCTGAGCGATAGAATCGGCCAAAACGCGCTGGAGTCGCTCCATCACGCCAGCCGCTGCCCCGGATTCCATAGCTACGTATTCCATACGGTGAATTATGTCATATACAGAATCAACAAATCAGTTTTGGCATCCATTTCCGCTACCGCTGCCCAGTGACGCCGGACAGTGCCAGTGGCAGGGCGGTTATGTGGGGTGTGGCCCACAGACGGCGGCTGTGCTGCTGGGCTGGTGGGGCACGCAGCTGGGCCTGCAATTGCCGGAGCGTGACGCCCTGGCAGCCGCACTGGCTCCACAGTTGGGCGCTTGGGTGGTGCCGTTCTCGGGTCGGCAGCGGGCGGTGCAGCCCTGGTCCTGGTTGCTGGGCCTAGGCCGCGTGCTGGAGCATGAAGGTGTGCCGCTGCAGGCGCGGGGGCACTGGGGTCATCAGCCGCAGACACAGCCCCGGCTGGCCCACAACTGGGCGCGCAGCATTCCCACGGTGGGCTTTGAGTTCAGTGGGCGCACCCAGCACTACGGCCTGCTGAGTGCGTATGCCCAGACTTCACAAGGTCTGGAAGGGCAGTTGGTGGCTCCGCTGGTCGGCAAACCTACCCTGCACCTGCAGCCGCGTCTGGGGCTGGGTGGGGTCTTCTGGCTGGAGCCCCGTTAGCTGGGCGTCAGTCGGGGCGCAGCACGGTGCGCAGGCCCCGGTGGTCACTCCCACCCGCGTCCAGCACCTCGGCCTGCACAGGCTGGAGCCCGCGCGCGAACACATGGTCTATGCGCAGCACTGGCACCTGCGCCGGAAAGCTGTACCCAAAGCCCTGCCCAGCCGCGTCCCAGGCATTCACGAACTGGCCGCTCAGGGCGCGGTACACCCGGCCACGCGGCGGCGTATTGAAGTCGCCTGCCACCACCACCTGTGGCATCTGCGCCGTCTCGCGCAGCAGGATATCCAGCTGCGCCCCCCGGCGGTTGCGGGTGGGAATTACCTGCCCTTTGAGTACGCCGCTCACCAGCACAGTAGAAAAATGCACGTTGACCACGTTCAGTTTTCCCTGAGGAGTCTGCACCGCCGTGACCAGAAAGCGGCGGGTGGTTTCCGGTAAGAGCACTTCGCGGCTGCCCAGTATCGGCAGTCGGCTGAGGGTGACCAGCTCACCGCCCGCGCCGGTCTGCGCCGCCTGATAGCCGGGCAGCTGACGCAACAGTTCGGGCGTGAATTCGGCGTCCCAGCCGTTGGTTTCCTGCAAAGTCACGATGTCGGCGTCCTGCGCACGGATTTGAGCCGCCAGAGCCTCGGCGCTGCCCTGCGTGCCCCGCGCAATGTTGTAGGTGAGGAGGGTCAGGTCGCCCGTCTGCGGAGGCTGTGGCAGATGCAGGGTCAGTCCGGCGTATCCCAATCCCGCCAGGGCCGCCAGCAGCACCGGCAGCCGCGCCGCTCGCTGGAATAAGGTCGCCACGGTCAGCAGCGGCCAGAGCGCCAGCAAAAACGCCGGTGGCGCGTAGGCCAGGAGCAGGGTGGGCACGGTGCGCTCGCCCACCCACTCGCCCAGGCCCCAGACCAGCAAGACCGTAGCCAGGTAAGCCCAGGCCAGCCGCGAAAGCCAGGAGGGCTGCCTTCTCTCCATCAACCAGTGACCATCAACCTTTTTGCATGTCCAGATACATCAGGTACTGCGGGGCACCGCCCAGCATGTTCTGGCCGCCGTCTACTGGCAGAATCACGCCGGTCACGTAGCTGGCAGCGTCGCTCACCAGCCACAGCGCGGCGTTGGCGATGTCCTGCGGCACTCCGAAGCGGCCCAGCGGCACCAGACGCTGAAACTGCGCCCGCGTGCGCTCATTGGGGGCCAGCCGGGCCAGGCCCTCGGTGCCGTCAATCGGGCCGGGAATAATCGCGTTCACGCGAATGCCCCGCAGGCCCCACTCGGCGGCCAGGGTCTGGGTCAGGGCGTCCACGCCCGCTTTGGCCGCCACCACATGCGCCTGCATCGGCACAGGCACGCCATAAGCGCTGATGCTCAGCACGTTGCCGCTGGGGGCCTTCAGGTGAGGCGCAGCGGCCTTGACCGAGTTGTAGGTGCCCAGCAGGTCAATGTCCACCACACTCTTAAAGCCGTTGGCGCTGATGCTGTCTACCGGGGCCGGGAAGTTGCCGGCTGCCCCGCAGAGCAGGATGTCCAGCGGGCCGAATTCCTGCACGGCCTGCGTCACCGCTGCTTCGAGCGCTGCCATATCACGCACGTCGGCGGTCACAGCCTGCGCCTCGCCGCCCATGTCCCGCACGGTCTGGGCAGCGGCCTCGGCTTTTTCGGGGTTGCGGCCCAGCAGGGTGACGCGGGCACCGTGCGCGGCGAAGCTTTGTGCCACGCCCAGGCCGATGCCGGACGTGCCGCCCGTAATCAGGGCGTGCTTGCCGGCCAGCAAGTCGGAGCGAAAAGTGGACTCGGGCGTACCTGGCTGTGTCATACCCCTGAGTGTAGAGCCTTATTCAGCGCGGCCTCGCCTGAGCGGCCAGGGCTGCCGCGTTCCACTCGCCCGCTTGCCGCAAGCCCTCTTCCAGCTGCAGCGCGTCCCGCAGCACCTGCTTGGTGCCCTTCAGGGCGTGCGGCTCCAATTCGGCCAGCTGTCCAGCTAGGGCTTCCACACTGGCGAACAGCGTGGCGGGAGTTTCCAGCACGCCGGTGACCAGGCCCCAGCGCTCAGCCGTGCGGGCGTCAATCGGTGCGCCGGTGAGGGCCAGATGCGCCGTGCGGCCCCGCCCAATGATGTCTGGCAGGCGCTGCAAGCCGCCCAGGTCGGCCACCAGACCCAGCCGCACTTCTGGCAGGCTGAACTGGGCATCTGCGCTGCACAGCCGCAGATCACACGCTGCAATCAGCTCCAGCCCCGCGCCGATGCAGTGGCCGTGAACCGCAGCAATGACCGGAATATCCAGCGCGGCGACAGCATTCAGAGCGTCCTGCATCGGCTGCACGGCCCCCCAGAAGTCGCCGCTCTGCTGGATGGCCGGCAGCGTGGCCTGCACATCCAGCCCGGCGCTGAAGATGTCCTGACCCCGGATCACCAGCACGCGTGCGCTGCCCAATTCGGCCAGCGCCTGCGGCAGTTCGGTCCAGAAAGCAGGGGGCATAGAGCCCTTCTTGGCAGTGAGGGTCAGGGTGGCGGCCTGACCGCTGCGGCTGAGTTCTACGGTGGACATGGCTCCAGTCTAGAGCTCGTGCCCCTATCCTGCACCCGTGAAGCTGCTCTTGCTCCGGCACGGCCAGTCGGCCAACAACCCTCTGGAGGGAACGGCCAACTATGCCCGCCAGCGTCATCCGGACCCGCCGCTGACTGCACTGGGACAGCGGCAAGCGCAGGGCGTGGCCGCCGCGCTTGCTAGGGGCTTCGCTGGTGAGCCGGTGACGCGGCTCTGTTCCAGCCTGACCCTACGTGCCGTGCAAACAGCTGCTCCGGTGGCTGCGGCACTGGGGTTGCCCGTTCAGGGGATGACGCTAGCCTACGAGTGCGGCGGTCTGACCACAGGCCCAGCAGGTCACTTTGCGCCCGTAGGGGGCCGGGAATACGCGGCTTTGCGGGCCGAGTGTCCGGGGCTGCTCTGGCCTGCCGAGTTGCAGGGGCAGGGCTGGGACGGAGGAGCTGAACCCTGGGAGCCAGCTGTCTTCGCTCGCCGCGCAGCACAGGTGACTGGCCTCCTTCGCAGCACCGCTCATGAAGGCGGTGACGGCGTCACAGTACTGGTGACCCATCATGACTTCGCTCAGTTCCTGTTGGCCGAGCTGCTAGGTCTGCCTCAGCCGTCCCTGACAGACCCGACCTTCCGGCTTTGCAACGCTTCGCTCAGCTTGTTGGAGGTGCGGCCTGCGGGTGCCGCCCTTCACTGGCTGAACCGTGTAGGCCATTTGCCCGCAGCAGAGCGGACCTACTGACCGCTGTCTGCCCAGGCCACCCGCCACACCCGGCCTGCACCGTCGTCGGTGACCAATAGAGCGCCATCTGATGCTACGGCCACATCCACCGGGCGGCCCTGCACCGCTCCGCCACTCAGAAAGCCGGTCAGAAAGTCCCCCACCTCGCCGGTTTGCGGGTTCACGGTCACGACTTTGTAGCCGCTTTTCTCGCTGCGGTTCCAGCTGCCGTGCAGCCCGGCAAACATCAGCTCCCGGTACTCGGCTGGGAAAGCCGCACCCGTATAAAAGCCCATGCCCAGCGGCGCGGAGTGTGCGGTGGTCAGCGCAAAGGCGGGCGTAGCGCTCTGGCACACTGAGGCGTCCTTCCCCCCAAAATCCTGGTCCCAGACCTGCGGCTGCCCTGGCTTGACCGTGTAGCAGTAGGGCCACCCATAAAAGCCTCCATCGGTCAGGCGGTAAAAGCCTTCGGGCGGCAGGTCATCGCCAAGTTGGTCGCGTCCATTGTTGGTGGCCCACAGTGCGCCGCTGTGCCACTCCAGGCCCACGGCATTGCGCAGGCCAGTGGCGTAGGGGCGGCCACCTTTGCCGTCTGCGTCATACACCCACACGGCGGCGCGGCGTTCATCCTGCTCCTCGCACACGTTGCAGGTGCTGCCGGTAGACACAAACAGCTGGCCCTCTGGGCTGAACTTGATCGTGCGGGTCCAGTGGCCGCCGTTTGGGGGCAGGTCAATGATCTTCTCCGGCCCGCCCTGCGCCTGCGTTTGTCCCGGCTGGTAAGGCAGGCGCACCACGCCGTCCGTGTTGGCGATGTACAGATGGTTACCGTAAAAGGCCAGGCCGTGTGGCTTATTCAGCCCACTAGCAAAGGTCAGGGTGCTGTCTGCCACGCCATCAGCATTGCGGTCAGGCAGCACATAGACCGTGCCAGCGTCCGGGTCGCTCACGAACACGTCGCCGCCCGGCGCCACCGCCAGCAGGCGCGGTTTCTGGAAGTTTTCGGCGTAGAGCGTGACCTGGAAGCCCTGCGGCGCTGTGGGGACAAAGCCGCTGGGCTGGTTGGTGCCTGTTTCACTGACTGCACGCTGAGAAACAGGAGCCGTCTGGGTCACGGAAGCCGCAGCGCCTGCGGTCTGCTCCTGCGCCGCTCCGGTCTGCTGGCCCGACTGTTGGACCGGGGCAGCGCAGGCCGAGGTAAGCAGGCAGGCCAGTGTGAGCGTCCATTTGTTCATATCTCACTGTGCCCTGCCCTGGCCGCCACTGGAAAAGAAGCAGCTTTATCTGTGCGCCAGTCACCTCTTACGGAAATGGTTGTTACGCAGGGTGACCCTGCACAGTTATTGCCCGCCCAGCACCACTGGCTGCGCTTCGAAGATGCGGCTCGGCTGCACCAACTCGTCTTGCACGGCAATCAGCCCGATTTCACGGGTGCCGGTGCGGTGGGTGTGTTCCAGCAGTGCGTACAGAGCGCTCATGCTCAGGCTGAGGGCCTGGGCCACACTGCCCGTGCGCAGGTACTGCCCATAAAACAGCGCCCCAATGGCATCGCCCGTGCCGTTGCGGGGCGGGTCCAGCGGCAGCAGTGGTGTGCGGCAAATCCAGGTGCCGCTGTCCGACATCGCCAGAGTCTCGATGCTGTCCTCGGGCGCGTCTTCACGGATTAGGCTGGTGACCACCACGGTACGTGGCCCGCCTTCACGCAGTCGGCTGCGCAGTTCTGCGGCGGCACTCAGCGCATCTTCCAGCGTGGTGACCTTGCGGCCCGTCAGCAGCTCCAGCTCGAAGTGGTTGGGCACCACGATGTCGGCGGCGGGGATGGCCTGGGCAGCAATTTGCTCTGGCAGTTCTGGATTCACAAACACCCCGCGCCCAAAGTCACCCATCACCGGGTCGCAGCAGTAGAGTGCCTGCGGATTGGCCGCCCGCACGCGGTTCACGGCACTGACCACCGCTTCCACCGTACCGGCGGAACCCATGTAGCCGCTGAGCACGCCGCTGCATTCCGGCAGCACGCCGCGCGCCTCAATCCCGTCAATCAGCTCTGCGATGTCTTCCGGCGGAAAGACTTTGCCGGTCCATGCTCCATACCCGGTGTGGTTGGAAAACTGCACGGTCTGAATGGCCCAGACTTCAAAGCCCAGGCGCTGCAGAGGAAAGGCAGCGGCGGCGTTGCCCACATGCCCGTAGGCCACCCACGACTGAATAGACAGGATGTTCTTGGGGGCTGTGCCCAGAGAAAGAGAAGACAGGCGCTCACTTTGCGGCGTGGTCATTCCCAGAGCATAACGCTGGGGCGCGCAAGGCCGCTTCGGCTAAGGTTTTTTGAGTAGCGGATAGGGGTTGATGGCTCCCTGCGCCGTATAGATACCGTAGTGCAGGTGTGGTGGCGTACCCGCCGCGTTGCCGCTGTCTCCCACATAGCCCACGGTGTCCCCCTGCTCAACCCAGTCGCCTTCTTGCAGGTCCGGGTAGCGCTCCAGGTGGGCGTAGTAGTGCCGCTGCCCTGCGGGGCCCAGCACCATCACGGTGCGGCCCCCCAGCCGGTTCTCGCCCACGTTCACGACCACGCCGGGGCCGGTGGACCGAATCGGCGTATTTCGGTTCGCAAAGATGTCTATGCCTTCGTGCTTGCGTCCCCCGGAGCGGGCCCCGCCCCAGGTGTCGGTCAGCACGGCACCGGGCAAGGGATTGGGCAGACTGTTCTCTACCGGAGCCGGCATCCTTGCCAGTTCCAGGTACTGTCGGCTGCGCTGAATGTGGGGCCAGAAAAAGGCGGTCAGCCCGCCCAGGACGGCCAGCAGGAGGAGCAGAGGAACAAGGGAGGACAGGGAGCGGCGCACGCCCACCAGTATGGCCTGGCGCGGTTAGACAGCCGTAACACTGCCAGCAGGAGCCATAAAAAAACCCGCTCGCCTTGCTAGAAGGTTCCGAGCGGTTATGTTCATTACTCTAGCGCGGTATGCACGATTCGTCAAGGCTATGCGGCGCTGTGGCTCCTAACTGAGATTAAGACAACTGGGAAAGCGGGTATGCCCAACACATCAGCTCGCCGTCTGAGCTGTCTAGGCGGCGACCTGTCAGCCTGAAGCCGTTCTTCTCCAGCACCCGGATACTGGGCTGGTTGTCCGGCACAGTTTCGGCCAGGACCGTCTGCACGTCGGGCCAACCGCGCAAGTGTTCCAGCAAAGCCCCGACGGCTTCGGTGGCGTACCCCTGACCGCGCCCGGCTTCGGTCAGCCCGTAGCCGATTTCCACCCGGCCCAGCTCGGGCGCATGCTTGGTGCCCAGCAGCCCAATGGACTGACCGCTGGCCCGCTCGACCACCGCGAAGGAACCCTGCACGGCGTCTTCTTCGCCCAGGTTCAGCAGGTGGATGGGGAAAATAATGGCCGCCTCCCCGGCCCAGCCCTGAGTGAACGTAAAGTCCTGTACCTGGAAATCTCCGCCACCCAGGGTCTGCATCAGCATCTCCCGTGACAGCGGAAGCAGGCGGAGGCGGGGCGTTTCCAAAACGTCTTTCACACGCCAGAAGATAAAGGATGGCTGGAACTCATCTGCTATCCCCCAGCATTCACTGCCTGCGATTCACTCTTCGCGGTACGTCTTTTCGATGGGCATACCGACGGCATTGCCCCACTCGGTCCAGCTGCCGTCATAGTTGCGGACTTTGGGATAACCCAGCAGCTCGCGCAGCACGAACCAGCTGTGGCTGGAGCGCTCAGCAATGCGGCAATAGGCAATCACGTCTTTGTCGGCGGTCACGCCCTCGCCCTCATATAGGGCCCGGAGCTCATCGGCACTCTTGAAGGTGCCGTCTTCATTGGTGGCCTTGGCCCAGGGAATGTTCCTCGCCCCAGGAATGTGACCGCCGCGCAGCACGCCTTCCTGCGGGTAGTTGGGCATGTGGGTCACCTTGCCGCTGAATTCGTCGGGGCTGCGTACGTCCACCATTGCCCCCTGACCACTCTGGACAGCTTCGAGGTGAGCTTTGACTTCGTCACGGTAGGCCCGCAGCGATTCGTCACGGGTCAGGGCCGGGTAGGTGGTAGGGACGGGGCTGGGCACTTCTTCAGTCAGTTCGCGGCCCTCGGCAGCCCACTTCTGGCGGCCCCCGTTCATCAACTTGAGGCCCTGCACGCCGCTGTAGGTCAGGAACCAGTAGGCGTAGGCAGCCCACCAGTTGCTTTTGTCACCGTAGAGCACCACTGTGTCGTCCTCGCGGATGCCCAGGCGGCCCAGCAGCTCGCTCACCTTGTCGGCGGTCACGAAGTCGCGCTCGGTGTCGTGCCACAGGTCACGCTGCCAGTCCAGCTTCACCGCACCGGGAATGTGGCCCATGTCGTACAGCAGGATGTCTTCATCCACCTCAATCAGGCGCACATTCTCGTCGTTCAGGTGCTCGGCCACCCACTCGGTGCTGACCAGTACGTCCTTGGCATAGTCACTCATGCCATTCAGCATAGCGGCCAGCCTGCCCAGAACCGAGGATGGCTGCCCCTCTTTGGTCTTCACCCTTGCGTTAGATTGGCAGCATGACCGACGCCCAGAGTGCCATGCCGCCCAAGCTGCAAAGCATCGTGTCCATGTTCAAGGCCATGCCGAAGGCCATGCGGCTTCAGGCCCTGCTGGACTATGCCAAGAAATTGCCCGAGCCCCCGCAGCACTATCTGGACCACCCCGAGTTTATGAAGCCGGTGCCCGAATGCACCAGCCCCTTTTTTCTGATTACTGAGCGCGAAGGCGACGCTGTTCACATGCACTTCAAGGTTCCGCCCGAAGCGCCGACGGTGCGCGGGTATGCGGGTATTCTCAAAGAAGCGCTGGACGGCGAAAGCCCCGAAACCATCCTCAATGTGCCGGATCAGTTCTATATGGATATGGGCCTCAGCGAACTAATTACTCCCATGCGGATGCGCGGGATGGGAGCCATCCTGATGCGGCTCAAAGGAGAGCTTCAAGGCGGTGCAGCAGCTCCTCAGGAGAGCTGAACATCG
This sequence comes from Deinococcus piscis, assembly GCF_014653275.1. GTDB lineage: Bacteria > Deinococcota > Deinococci > Deinococcales > Deinococcaceae > Deinococcus > Deinococcus piscis. The sequence goes on along the minus strand of NZ_BNAL01000003.1, from coordinate 2,499 downwards.
CGGCGGAATGCTGATGCCTGGACGCGTCGGCTTACTCGCTGTGGGCTGCCAGCAGCTCCCTTAAGGCCAGGCCCCGGTGGCTGAGGGGGCGCTTTTCTTCCACGCTCATTTCACCAAAGGTGCGTTCCTCGCCGTCGGGTACGAACAGTGGATCGTACCCAAAGCCCTGGCTGCCGCGTGGGCCTTCGAGCAGGGTGCCGCTCACTTTGCCCTCGTAGCACTCCATATCACCGTCGGGGTAGGCCAAAATCACTACACTGCGGAAATGAGCTCGGCGGTTCTTCTGGCCGCGCAGCTTCTCTAGCAGATGGGTGTTGCGCTCGGTATCGCTGGCGCAGTTGCCGAAGCGGGCGCTATACACCCCGGGTTGTCCGCCGAGCGCGTCCACTTCCAGGCCAGAGTCGTCGGCCAAAGCGGGCAAACCCAGCCGCGCCGCGATGGTGCAAGCCTTCAGGGCGGCGTTTTCTTCATAAGTGCTGCCCGTCTCCTCAGGCATGCTCACGTTACTGGGGAGGGGTTCCAGCTCCCAGCCAAGGCCTGCCAGTGCTTCGGCGATTTCACGCACTTTGCCGGGGTTGCCCGTTGCCACCACGACCCGCTTGAGGTCGTGTGTAGCGTCGTGAGGCAAATAGGATTCCTGTGTCATGGGTCCAGTTTAGGCGCTCTGTCAGCCGCTGAGCAGGTCCGGATGGGGGACACGTGGAGGGGCGGGTAGAGAGGTCAGTATTGCCCGGCAATAGCTCTGACCCAGTCGTCCTGCACGGCCCGCAGCTCCAGGATGGGCGCAGTTTCTGGGCCATTCATCAGCACGGCAAAAGCCAGCGGGTGTCCGCTTTGGCCGACCACGTAACCTGCCAGAGAGCTCACGCCGGGCAGGGTGCCGGTCTTGGCCCGCACGTCCAGGTCACTACCGACCAAGCGCCCGTTCAGGGTGCCGCCCCGGCCATACTTGCTGCCGCCTACCCCAGCATGTGCCAGCGCTTCGGCATAAGGATTGGCATTCTTCTCAAATACGGCGAGCGGGTCAGGGTAAGGCTGCCGGGTGCCGCCGGTCCGGTACATCACATCCAGCAGGTCTACCAGCGCGCGGGCAGTCAGGCGGTTGTCGCGGCTCAGGCCGCTGCCGTCGTGTAGCTCTATGCCCGAAGTGTCTACCCCCCAGCCCCTCAAAATGTTTGCTGCCCGCTGTCCAGCAGTCTGCAATGTGCCCGTGCCATCTGGCCGCGCTGCAACCGACGCCAAAAGTTCCTCAGCGCGCAAGTTGTCGCTGGGACGTAAGGTGGCCGCCAACATATCAGCAGGACCGGCACTCTGGGTGCTGGCCACGCCTTCTGCCGGGGACTCCGCGCTAGGAACGATAGGGGCGGCCAGCGCCGGGTCAGTCACGCGGATACCTGCATCTTCCAGAGCACGGATCAGGGCGGTGTGCAGCTCAGTGCGAAAGGCTGCTGGGCTGGACGGGCGTCTTTCTAGCCATTCCTGCGGCATAAAGGCAGCCATTGGCGTCTCAATGACGGCATCTTGCCAGCTGACTGGGTCCAGAATTCCGTCAGCAAGCTGCACCTGTCCCACTTCACGGATGCCGCTGGCCGCTGCTTCTGTGGCCAGCTCGGTCAAGGAATTGCTGGAGCCTGTGATAGAGAGCGTCGGATCAACAGAGCCGCGCAGGGTCAGTGCTGAAACCTGAGCTTTTCCCCATTCGGCTGCGGGCACGGTCAGCTCGGTGCTCCACCAGCCTTTCATGCCGCCGAGGTCGCCCAGTACGGCGGCAGCGGTGACCAGCTTGGTGGTGCTCGCCGGAATCATAGGTGTGTGTGGATTCAGGCTTTCTCGCACTTCACCCGTCACCAGGTCCTGCACCAAGAGCGTGACGCTGACCTGCTTCGGTAGATCACCCAGGACAGCTTGACTCTGTTCTGAAGGCGCAGGCTCACGCCGCAGGGCAACGGTCTGTTCCTGCCCCACAGCGTCTTGAATAGAGTCAGCTTTGATCTGCTGCGCTTGGCTGCCGAGTCCTCCTGCCAGCAAGGCTGCCCCCCCGAGCAAGAGCAGGACCGTTCGCGCTGGGGTGACGCGGGAAATCCGAGTGAACAAAGAGGATACAGCCAACATCTGCCTGCCAGGATAACGTGCTGGCCGGTATTTGGCTGGCTTAGTGGGAGAGCGCTGGAAAAGGGGTTGACACTTTTGGGGTGGGGATGTAATCTATTCCTCGCCCTTGAGAGAGGGCGCAGGCGAAAAAAGCGAAAAGCGAGTCCTCGCCGCGATGCATGACAACTCTGACAATGATGATGACAGGAACGTCTGACAGGACGTGGTGAGCGGCCCTCCCCCGAGTGGCTCCAGACTCACGAAGGTGACTGCGCAAGCAGAAACCAACTTAAAGCCAAGCACTTGATTGCTTGGGATCAATATTTGTTCAACTCATCTTCGGATGTTTGAAACAATCTCATGGAGAGTTTGATCCTGGCTCAGGGTGAACGCTGGCGGCGTGCTTAA
>NZ_BNAL01000002.1 GCF_014653275.1 Deinococcus piscis | reverse complement strand
AACGAGTTCGCTATGTTCAAATGCCCCTCCATCTTATGAACTCAAATCTACGCCGTTATCAATAGAAAGCTTTTTTCCCGGCCAGTGAAGGTGCAGACCGCGCCGGCCCCCCGGCCCCAGCCCCACGCCGCCCGCCCACCCGTGACCGAGCATGACCTGCTGCGCGCTTTTGGCTGCGACGTTTAACCTGAGGTGTGCCCCAGAGTTGTTCTTCCAAGACCGCCCCGGCCTTCACAGGTGGGGCGGTGTTCCGTGGACTGTTGGAACAACGCTGCTCAGTGTGAGCGTTGCCGCAGTACGCTGGTCACGTCCTGTAGCCGCAGGCCGCGCAGGGCCAGGACCACCAGCAGGTGATACAGCAGGTCGGCGGCCTCGCCCAGCAGGGCCTCATCACTCTGGGTCACGGCGGCCAGGGCCACTTCTACGCCTTCTTCGCCCACCTTCTGCGCGGCGCGGCGCGGCTCGCCCTGAAGCAGCCGGGCGGTGTAGCTCTGCTGGGGGTCGGCTCCGCGCCTGTCCTGCACGGTGCGTTCCAGGCGGCCCAGCATTTCCAGGGCGGGCGGCTCTGCGCTGAAGCAGCTGACAGCCCCGGTGTGGCAGGTTGGCCCCTGCGGACGGGCCAGCACCAGCAGCGCGTCACTGTCGCAGTCGGCGCTCAGGCGGACCAGCTGCAAGGTGTGGCCGGAGCTTTCGCCTTTGGTCCACAGGCGCTCCTTGGACCGGCTGTAAAAAGTGACCAGACCACTCTCCTGCGTATGCTCCAGCGCCGCTTCGTTCATGTAGCCCAGCATCAGAACCTGCGCGGTGTCGGCGTCCTGCACGACGCAGGGCAGCAGGCCGTCCATCTTGGCGAAATCGAGGGTGGCAGGGTCAATCGTGGAGGAGTCAGAGGTCATGACGTTCCTTTCGGGGTGGGGTCGGCGGTATACACCGGGCGAATGCTGATGCCTTGTCGGCTCAGTTCGGCTTTCAGGTCGGTCATCTCAAGCAGGCCTTTGTGGAAGACCGAGGCGGCCAGCGCCCCATCCACCCCAGCCTGCCGAAAGACGTCTGTGAAGTGCTGCGCTGCGCCCGCGCCACCCGAAGCAATCAGCGGCACTGGGCAAATGGCGCGCACGGCAGCCAGCTGGGCCACGTCGTAGCCCTGGCGCACGCCGTCGCGGTTCATGCAGTTCAGGACGAGTTCGCCCGCACCGCGCCGCACGGCTTCGCGCACCCAGGCAAGCGTGGTCCAGCCGGTTCGTTGGGTACGGGTTTCGTCGCCAGTGAACTGATAGACGCGGTATTCGCCCGCCTCGTCCTGAAAAGAATCTATCCCGACCACCACGCACTGCTGCCCGAATTCGGCCACCAGCTCCTCAATCAGCTCAGGCCGTTCGAGAGCGGGCGAGTTCACCGAAATTTTGTCGGCTCCACGGCTGAGCACCTCGCGGGCCTGCGCCACGCTGCGGATGCCGCCCGCCACGCAAAAGGGAATATCAATCACGCGGGCGATGTCCGACACCCAGGCTTTGCTTACCGTGCGCCCGTCACTGGACGCAGTAATGTCGTAAAAGACCAGTTCGTCGGCCCCGGCTTCGGCGTAGCGGCGGGCCAGCGCCACCGGGTCGCCCACCACTTCATGGTCCCGGAACTGCACGCCCTTGACCACCTGCCCATCTTTGACATCCAGGCAGGGAATGATGCGGCGGGTGAGGTTGGAAATGGGTGCGGTCATGCTTGGGCCTCCTGTGGTGCGGGGGCGGCGTCCCAGACGGCCTGAGCCTGGGGTAAGGTGAACCGCCCGGTCAGCAGCGCCTTGCCCAGAATCACGCCCGCGACCCCAGCGCGGCGCAGGGCAGCGATGTCGTCTAAGCTGGACACGCCGCCCGACGCTTGCCAGCGTAGCTCCGAATACTCGCGCACCAGGGCGGTATACAGCGCCGTGTTGGGACCGCTGAGGGTGCCGTCACGGGAAATGTCGGTGCAGAGGATGTGCCGGGGCTGAGCGCCCAGTGCGGCCAATTCGTCTAGAAAGCTGTCCAGGCTGCGCTCTGAACCGGCCTGCCAGCCGTGGGTGAGCAGGGTGCGGCGTCCGTCTGCTTCCAGGCGCAGGTCCAGCGCCAGCGTCAGGCGCTCAGGGCCGAACTCGCGCAGCCACGCGGCAGCCTGGGCAGGGTCGGCAATCGCGGCGCTGCCGACCACGACGCGGGCCACGCCGCTGTCCAGCAAGCGGGCAATGTCGTCCGTGGTGCGGATTCCGCCACCCACCTGAAGCGGGAGCCGCAGCTCACGGCTCAGCCGGGCCAAGAGTTTCAGCTGGCGCTGCGCCGGGTTGCGTGCCCCATCGAGGTCCACCAGGTGCAGCAGCTCGGCCCCCGCAGCCTGATGATCCAGCGCCAGCGGCAAAGGGTCGGGCGCAAATACGGTTTTCTGGGCAAAGTCGCCCTGGTACAGCCGGACGACCTCGCCGCCCAGCAGGTCAAGTGCCGGAATCAGCATGGATTCGCCTCCAACTCCAAAAAGTTGCGCAGCAGCCGCGCTCCAGCCGGGCCGGACCGTTCCGGGTGAAACTGTGCGCCAAAAAAGTTGCCCTGCCCCAGCACCGCGCTGAAAGACCCGCCGTAGGTCGTCCCGGCCAGGGTCGCCGGGCCTGGCGGCACCGCATAGCCGTGAACGTAGTACACATAGGCCCCATCCAGCCCCGCCAGCAGGGGAGAAGGCCGCGCCGCGTCCAGCCGATTCCAGCCCATGTGCGGCAGGGTCAGCCCGCCTGCGTCCATGCGCCGGGTGACGGCGTCAATCACGCCCAGGCAGCGCTGATTCTGCCCGTCCTGCGCCGATTCTTCCGACTCGCGGGTCAGCAGCTGCATGCCCAGGCAGATGCCCAGCACCGGCTGCCGCAGTGAGCGCAGCACGTCCGGTAGGCCCAGGCGCTCCAGCTCGCGCATGGCCGCCCCCGCCGTGCCCACGCCGGGGAGCAGCACCCGCTCGGCGGTCTGGAGCTCGCCCGCGTCAGCAGTGACCAGTGGCTGCACGCCCAGGCGCTCCAGGGCAAACACCACCGAAGCGAGATTGGCGCAGCGGGTATCCACGATGGCAAGCGTTGCCGGGGCTGCCATCACAGCACCCCCTTGCTGCTGGGGAGCGCGTGGCCCTCGCGGCGAAGGCACTGCCGTAGCGCCCGCCCGAACACCTTGAACAGGCTTTCCACCTGGTGGTGTGCATTGCCGCCGTCCGTCACGCTCAGGTGCAGGGTCGCGCCCAGTGTCTGGGTCAGGCTCTGGAAGAAATGCTCGACCAGGCTGGTGTCCAGTTCGCCCACTTTTTCGCGGGTAAAGTCAGCGCTGAACACCAGATAGGGCCGCCCCGACAGGTCCAGGGCGCATTCGGCCCGCACCTCGTCCATCGGCAGCACGAAGTGACTGGTTTGCTCAGGAGTGATGTCCGGGCCATCACTGCGGTCATGCCCGAACCGCCCGATGCCGCGCTTGTCGCCCAGCGCCTCCCGCAGCGCCTGCCCCAGCGCCAGCGCGGTGTCCTCGACGGTGTGGTGCTCGTCAATGTGCAGGTCGCCGGCCACCTCCACCTCCAGCGCGAAGCCGCCGTGGGTGGCGATCTGGTCCAGCATGTGGTCAAAAAAGCCCACGCCGGTACTGATGCGGACCGGCCCGCCCGCGTCCAGATTGACCCGGACGGTGATATCGGTTTCGCGGGTGGTGCGCCGCACTTCGGCGGTGCGCTCCCGTCCCAGCAGCCCCGCAGCGATGGCGGGCCAGTCCAGGCCCCCGCCTTCACCACCCCGGCGGTAAAGGATGCCTTCAATCCCCATATTCGCGGCCAGTTCCAGGTCCGTGGCGCGGTCCCCGATCACAAAAGAGCGCCTGGGGTCAAAGCGCCGCTCGCGCAGTTCGTCCAGTACCAGGCCCACCTTGGGCTTGCGGCAGTCGCAGCCGTCTTCGGGAAAGTGCGGGCAGATGTACACCGCGTCAAAATTCACGCCCTGGGACGCAAAAATATCCAGCATCATCCTGTGTGGTGCCTCGAAACTTTCAAGTTGAAAGCTGGGGGTGCCCAGGCCGTCTTGGTTCGAGACCATGACCAGCCGGAAGCCAGCCGCTTGCAAGTCGCGCAGCGCTGGAATCACCAGTGGCTCCAGCTCCAGCTTGTCCAGGGCGTCCAGCTGCTTGTCGGTGGGCGGTTCCAGCACCAGCGTGCCGTCGCGGTCAATAAATAGGGTGGGCTGATTCATCAGGACTCTCCTTGTGTGGACGGACTCAGGCGCACTTCGGCGGCGCGGGCGTGGGCTTCGAGGCCTTCTTCGCGGGCCAGGGCTGTTACGGTGGGGGCCAGCGCCTCCAGGCCAGCGGCGGTCACGGTCTGCACGGTGTAGCGGCGGTAAAAGTCGGTCAGGCCCAGGCTGGAATAGGCCCGCGCCGCGCCATAGGTGGGCAGCACGTGGTTGGTGCCGGTGGCGTAGTCGCCGCCCGCTTCGGGGGTCAGGTGCCCGGCGAACACCGATCCCGCGCGAATTTGCCCAATGAGCGCTTCGGGCCTCGCCACCTGCAAGCTGAGGTGCTCAGGTGCATAGGCGTCGGCCACCGCTGCGGCTTCGTCCAGGGTGCCGGTCAGAATCAGTCGGCTCTCCGCCAAGGCGCGCCCGGCGATGTCCCGCCGGGGTAGCCCTTGCAGCTGCTGGGCGAGTTCGCCGCGCACCGCTTCCAGCACTCTGCGCTCGGGGCTGACCAGCACCACCTGTGAGTCGGGGCCGTGCTCGGCCTGGGACAGCAGGTCGGCGGCGGCCCAGGCGGCCTGGGCGCTGGCGTCGGCCACCACCAGCAGCTCAGATGGGCCAGCGGGCATATCTATGGCGGGGCCGCCCGCTTCAGCGCTTACCAGGGTCTTGGCGGCGGTCACGTAGGCATTGCCAGGACCGAAAATCTTGTCGGCACGGGGTACGCTCTGCGTTCCGTAGGCCAGTGCAGCGACAGCCTGCGCCCCGCCCACCCGCACAAAATCGGTCACGCCCACTTTAAGCGCGGCGTAGCACACGGCGGGCGAAAGTAGCCCGTGCTCGTCCGGCGGGCTACATAGAATCACCCGCTCGCAGCCCGCCAGCGCGGCAGGAACCCCCAGCATTAGCACGGTGGAAGGCAGCACGGCGCTGCCGCCCGGCACGTATAGTCCCACCGTGCGGACAGGGGCCCAGCGCAGTTCGCAGTGCACCCCCGGCGCGGTGTCCACGCTGACCGGCTGGGGCTGCTGCGCGGCGTGAAAAGCGCGGATGGTGTCGTAGGCGTGGTCTATGGCGCGGCGAACGGTGTCGCTCACCTGCGTGGCCTGGGCCTGGACTTGTTCTCGGCTCAGCAGCGGCGAGTCCAGTTCTACCCGGTCAAAGCGGGCGGTGAGCCGCAGCAGAGCAGCGTCGCCTTCTTCCCGCACTTGCTGCAAGAGGCCCTGCACCTGAGCGGTGATGTCTGCGCCCGCGCTCTGGGAGGGGCGGCGCAGCACCTCGCGGCGGGCCGTCTCATCCAGATCGGCCCAGACGGTGATCGGCGGAAGGGTGTCGGTCATATCGCTGCCTTTCTTTGGAGGCTTGGTCTTTGGGGTGGCTGCATCACAGCATCTTCTCGATAGGCAGCACCAGGATGTTGGAGCAGCCCAGTTCACGCAGGCGTTCCATCGTCTCCCAGAACAGGTTCTCGGTGCTGACAGCGTGAACCGCCACTTCGGCGTCGGTGTGGCCCAGGCGCAGCACGGTGGGGTGCTCGGCGGGCAGCAGCGCCGTGACTTCTTCCAGACGGCCCACTGGGGCGTGCAGCATGATGTATTTGCTCTCGCGGGCCTGCTGCACCCCGTCCAGCCGGCGCAGCAGCCTCTCTAGCGTGACCTGCTGCGCTTCAGGCAGTGCGCCTGGGCGGGCAATCAGCTGGGCCTGTGAGCGAAAAATCACTTCGCGCTCGCGCAGGCCGTTGGCTTCCAGGGTACCGCCGGTGCTGACCAGGTCGCAGATAGCGTCGGCCAGCCCGGCGCGGGGGGCCACTTCCACCGAGCCGGTCAGCATCACGGGCGTCGCCTGAATGCCTTCGCGCCGCAGCCAGTCGCGCAGCAAATAGGGGTAGCTGGTGGCAATGCGCCTGCCTTCCAGCGGGGCCGCGCTGTCCTCCTCGGCCCGCCCAGCGATGCTCAGGCGGCAGTGCCCGAAGTCCAGTGAGCGCAGCAGCCGGTAGTCGGCGGGGGAGCCGGCCACCTCGCGTTCCAGCCGGGCTTCTTCCAGCACGTTTTCGCCCACCACGCCCAGGTCGGCGGCCCCGTCCATCACCAGGCCAGGAATATCGTCGTCGCGTACCCGCAGCAGGTCCAGCGGCCAGTCTTCAGCGTGCGCCATCAGCCGGGCTTCGTGCAGGTTGAACCGCAGGCCGCAGGCGCGCAGCAGCTTGAGGGTGTCGTCGCTGAGGCGGCCCGACTTTTGCATGGCAACTTTGAGGCGAGGTGGGCGGGTAGAAGGGGCAGGCGCAGGCTGAGTCATGGGTGATCTCTCCAGCAGAACTCCCCCGGGAGAGCCGTGGTGGTGGCTTCCGGGGGAGTTCTGCGCTCTGGTAAAGGAGGAAGGCACCATCAAGTTGCCACCTTCCCACTTTCGGGGCGTGGCTAACTGGTGTGATGGTGCGAGGAGATATACATCTGTGGCGGTAGCTTATGCTCCCTGGCCCCGGCTTGTCAATCATCGCTTTGCTGCTAGAGACTGCCCTATGCGGTGGTTGCCTTTGTGGCGTATGTCTGTATAATCTTGCAATGACGGATACGGCAACGGCCTCTTCTCTTTATGGACGCCACCTGCTCAGCTTGCTGGAGTGGAGTGCTCAGGACATTCTGGCTCTGGTGGGCCTGGCTGCTGAACTCAAGGGTGCGCGCCGTGACCGACAGGAATATCCCAATCTGTTGGGCCGGAGCCTGGCGATGATTTTTGAGAAAGGCTCGACCCGCACCCGCAGCGCTTTTGAGCTGGGCATGTTGGACCAGGGCGGCTACGCCGTGTATCTGGACAGCCGGGGTTCGCATATTTACAGCAAGGAGTCAAATAAAGATACGGCCCGAGTCTTGGGGCGGATGTATGACGCGGTTATGTACCGGGGCAGGCTCCAGCGCACGGTGCAGGAGCTGGCCGACCACGCTGGCGTGCCGGTCTACAACGCGCTGACCGACGACTTTCATCCCACCCAGATGCTCGCGGACCTGCTGACCATGCTGGAACACAAGCCCGGCCCGGCGAGCGATATCGCCTACGCCTACCTGGGCGACGCCCGCAACAACATGGGCAACTCGCTGCTGCTCCTGGGGGCCAAACTGGGGATGGATGTGCGGATTGCCGCGCCGCAGCACCTCTGGCCCGAAGAAGACCACGTGGCCCGCTGCCGCGAGTTCGCAGCCCAGAGTGGTGCTCGCCTGACCCTGACGGAGAACGTGCAAGAAGCGGTGCAGGGCGCCGACTTTATCCATACTGACGTGTGGGTCAGCATGGGGGAGCCGGTGGACACCTGGGGCGAGCGGATTGGCGAGTTGCTGCCCTATCAGGTGAACGCAGCGGTGATGGCTGCCGCGCAGAACCCAGATGTGAAATTCATGCACTGCCTCCCTGCTTTTCACAACGCCGAAACCCGCTTGGGGGCCGAGCTGATGCGCCAGCACCCACACCTGTCAAGCGGCCTGGAAGTGACCGACGAGGTGTTCGAGTCGCCCGCCAGTATTGTGTTCGACCAGTCAGAAAACCGGCTGCACACCATCAAGGCGCTGCTGGTGGCGACCCTCTGCCCGGAGCCACAGGTGAGGCTGGACGCCCCTCAGGACAGCTTCAGGGTACGAGTGCCAGCAGGCTGAAAATAAAGTTCTGGCCCCGCCACGGCGCGCCCGACCATCTCCGGGGCCAGAGTAAACCCGCTAGGGTCATCGGTTACCGCGCCCAGCTGCGTGGCGTGGGCCGCGATGGCGGCAGCTTTGCGGGTGGTGTATGGCCTGGTAGGAAAATGTAGGGCCGCAGCTTCGGTAGGGGCTGGCCAGTCTGCTTCTGCGCCGCGCTCGGTCAGCCACACCGAGTAGCCCAGGACGGGCGCAGCAGTGGTAGCCAGGACAGGATTCCAGGCCGCGCGGTGGTCAGGATGAGGGTCGCGCCGCCAGGGCAGCAGCACCAGTGCAGGCGGAGCTGCCGCAAAGGCCCGGCGCACGGCTTGAGTGATCTCGGCAGGGGGGACAGCGGCCAGCGCTCCGTCCGGGAAGCCCAGAGCGTGTGTCCGCTCCGCCGGTACGCCCAACGCTGCCAGCCCTGCGCGCCACTCGGCCAGCCGGGCCACTGCCAGCCGCTCACGGGGATATGCGCGTGAACCGGGATGCGAGAACCCGCCGTCGGTGAGCAGCAGCGCCCAGACCTCGGTGCCCAGGTCGCTTAGAGCGGCGATAAGGGCACCGCAGCCCAGCGCTTCGTCGTCCGGATGGGGAGCCACCACCCAGACGGGGCCGGGCAGGCGGGCCACGTCCAGCTCGCTGGAAGCTGCGTGCCAGCTGCTCAGCTCCATCCGCCGAACCCTTCTGCCAGTGTCGCTGTGCCCACCTGCAAGCGGGCCGCGTCGGGGGCCGGCTGGCGCAGGTAGTGGCGCAGGTCACGGATCAGCCGCTCCGGGTCGTGGGGGGCCAGCAGGCCGCGTGCTCCTACTGCCCGCTCAGCGGCCTCGCACGCCTGCAAACAGGCGTCTTCCGTCACCACCCGGCACAGGGCCACGTACTCCAGTGCTTCTTCCCCGCGCCAGGCCAGCCGCCTTCCACCCTCCAGCACCGTTTGCCAGGCGGCTTCAACCCCGGCGGCAGCTTCGGCAAAGCGCAGGCGCTGCACGTCATCCTCGGCGCGGCCCAGGTGGCCCAGCACTGCGTGGGCCGAGGCCAGCACCGCTTCGGCACCGCCCAGCTGAGCGGCCAGGAACCGCAGCGCCCCGCCGCTGAACTCTGGCTGCCGGTAGTAGTCGCCTGCTGCACCGATTTGGCTGGTCAGCGGCAGGGTCAGGCCGCTTAGCTCGGCCCGCGCACTCACGCTGGCCCGCATCCCCAGCGGCTGCCAGAAGCTGTGGTCAAAGCGTTCTGCAGGCAGCGGCGCTGGGGCCAGCAACATCACGCGGCCTTCGCCCTCCACCTCGGCGGGCAGCAGAGGCCGGACAAACTCTGCGCCAGAAGTAAAGGTCTTGTTGCCTTCCAGCAGCCAGCCCGCCGGGGTGCGCTGCGCCCGCAGCCCCGGACCCTCTTCGGTGTTCCACACGCCGAGTACTTCGCAACTGGCCGAAGCGGCGACCAGTTGCTCGGTGGTGCCGTAGCGTTCTATCAGCCCCAGGGCGTTGAGGTGACCTTCGTATAGCCGCGCCACCGGCAAGCTCAATCGGCCCACGGCGCGCAGCAGCGGCAGCAAGTCCGGCCCGCGCAGGCCGTAGCCCAGGCCGCCCGGCAAGCTGGCCCGCAGCAGGCCGCATTGGTGCAGCGCTGCGAACGACTCAGCAGGAAATGCTCCGTCAGCGTGGCGCAGCGGCGCTTCGGCCAGCAGGGTGGGGGCGGCCTGGGCCACTCGGTCCAGCACAGCACCGAGTGGCAAGGGTTCGCTGGGCGGCGGTGGAGACTGCGCGGGCAGCGAACCGCGTTCCCAGGCTTGCACCTCCTGAAGCGCAGCGGCCAGCGCAGCTTCGGGCGAGCGTGACCCCTGCGCGGCGGGGCCGCTGTAGTCCAGCAGGCCGTTGTGGCAGTGGCGGTCATCTACCCAGCCGGGGTGGTTCAGGACCGGATAGAGGCACACCCCCAGCAGCGGCACGCCCTGCGCTCTGGCCCCCAGGGCCTCATGCGCAACCCAGCGCAGCCAGGCAGGCCGCGCCGCACTCTCGGTGCCGGTTTCGGCCAGCATCAGCGGCAGGCTGTAGTGCCCATACACCTGGGCCAGCAGCTCACGCAGTGGCCGGTATTCCGGGTCCGCTGGCTCCAGCACCCGCCGCCGCTCATGCTGCGGGTGGTGCATCCACTGGTTGACGGGATAGTAGTTCAGCCCCAGCACGTCCACCAGGTCTGGCGAGCCGCCCAGTTCTGGGTACAAGCGGCCCAGCAGCATGTCCAGCGCCTCGAACTGCGAAGCGTGGAAGCCATCGGCGTCGGCCCACTCCTGCGGGCGCTCAGGGTGGCGGTGTACGGCAATCAGCGGTTCGGCCAGCAGGAAGCGCACTTCAGGCAGCGCCTCACGCAGCGCCCGCGTGGCGGCAATGGCCGCGCCAGCCAGGCAGCGCTTGAGCTCGTGCCCACGCCCGTGCGCGAACGGGGCGAAGTCGCCCACCTGCCCACCGGCCCAGGCGAAAAAGGAAATCTCATTGACCGGGCAGACCCATAGCGGCCCCACCGTATGCTGCGCCAGGAACTGGCCCGCTGCCCGCGCATAGGCCGCGAAGGCCGGGGCAAAGTCTGGCGAGTACGGGTCCAGAAAGTCCGGGTAGCCGTAGTGCATCAGGTCCCAGATCACCTGTACGCCGCTCGCCTGGGCCGCCCGCACTTGCGCCTCTGCTGAACTGAAGTCGTATTCGCCGGGCCGCCGCTCAATCAGCGGCCAGCGCAGGCCGTCGCGCACAGTACTCAGGCCCAGACTCTGCACGGCGGCGTAGTCGGTCGCCGCCAGGCGGTCATGGGCGGAGGCGTCAATCACGTCTACCCGCCGCCCGGAGCGCAGCCGGTGGGTGCTGCACTCGAATCCGCCCATCCAGAAAGAGGCAAAAGGAGAAGAAGGTCTATTCACCCTTCCTACCATGCTCCACCCCGCTTGCAGGCGGATGAAATGCCGCTGGGGCCGGCACTTGGCTCAAGAGAAGGTCAAGGGAGGAGTGGGGCCGGGGCTTAGCCGAAGGAGCGGTACATCCGCACGATATTGCTCACGTAGTTGCGGGTCTCGGTGATGTTGGGCACACAGTTGCAGGAGGCCACCCGGCCAGGACCGGCGTTGTAAGCGGCCAGCGCCAGTTCGGTGCGTCCAAACCGCTGGTACTGCTGGCGCAGATAGCGGGCAGTGCCCCAGAGATTTTGCTGGGCGTTGTAGGGATTGACGCCCAGGCCCTGGGCTGTAGCTGGCATCAGTTGCCCCAGGCCAATGGCACCAGCGTACGAGACGGCATTTTGACAGAAGCCCGACTCATGCCAGACCAGCGAGAACAGCAGGGCTTCAGGGACGCCTTCAGCCTGGGCGTATTGCCGCAGCCAGACCGAGTATTCCTGCGGAATCAGAATCTGCCGGCGGCCAGCGCTGTAGGTCAGTTGCCCGCGTTCATGTGGAGCGCAGGAGTTCCAGCCACGCTGCACCGGAGCCAGTTGTGCGGGTGCGGCCACGGTTTGGGCCTGCGCTGCGCCTAGTGTCACCAGCCCCGCAGCCATCAGTCGAACCATCCACTTCATGCACCCTTTATAAAGTGGGGGGTGGCACCACTCTGTCACAGGCAGAGCGGTCCCATAAAGAGGGCTTTGGGCAGACGGGAGTTACAGGCGGGGACCCCCGCCGCCCCTACAATGGCTGCCATGACTTCCACGCCACTGACCGTCCAGGTGCTGCTGTTTGCCCACCTCAGCCGCCAAGTGCCGCAGCCGGAATTCAGCGTGCAAGTGCCTGCTGGGTCTACCGTGCGTGACCTGGCCCAGCAGTTGGAGGGACGCGGTCTGGATTTGAGCGGCTGCATGGCCGCTGTGAATGAGAGCTACGCTACGCCGGACACGCCCCTCCAAGCAGGAGATGAAGTGGCCTTTTTGCCGCCGGTAGCCGGTGGATCGGGCGAGCAGGCCGGAGAGCTGACCTCCGCACAGGTGACTGCCGACCCCCTGAGTTTGCAGGCCGCCGAGCAGTTTCTGGTGCGCCCCCGTTACGGCGCACAAAGTTATTTTGTCGGGACAGTGCGCTCGCCCAACCGGGGCCAGACAGTCACGCTGATTGAATACGAAGCTTACGTCAGCATGGCTGAGCGGGTGCTTCGCGATGTGGCGGCACAGGCACGCGAACGCTTTGGCGGCGAAGACGGCGACTTGGCCGTGTATCTGGCCCACCGCACGGGCCGCCTGCATCCCGCCGAGGCCAGCATCGTGATTGGCGTGGGCAGTCCTCACCGCCGCGCTGCCCTGGAAGCCGTGGACTGGCTGATTGAGCATGTCAAGGCCGTGATTCCAGTCTGGAAACTGGAAGAGTTGGAAGATGGTCAGCGTTGGGTCGAAGGGGTCCGCCCGGCACAGACCCTCTGAGCGGAAGGCTGTCAGGGACCGTGCCGGGCGGCGAGTAGGGTAGGGTAAATCTCTATCTCTAACTGAGTGGTGGCGTGGCGGGCACCGTCTCTCCGTGCTCTCCAGTACGGGGTTCTTCGGGTAGTGGCTGGCGCGCAAAGTAGGCAGCCAGCATGGCCCCTGAGAGGTTGTGCCACACGGCGGCCACAGCAGCAGGCAGGGCGGCGAGAGGCGAGAAGTGAAGCGTAGAGAGCGAAGCGGCCAGGCCCGAGTTCTGCATGCCGACCTCAATGGCCATGGTGCGCTGCGCAGCGACACTGAGCCCCATCATCCGCCCGACCAGATAGCCCAGCAACAGGCCCAGGCCGTTGTGCAGCACCACTGCAACCAGAACCAGCAGGCCAGCAGTCGCCAGCCGCTCTGCTGAACCTGCCACGATGACCGCCACAATCAGACCGATGGTAGCCGTGGTTAGCCAGGGCAGCAGGGGCTGCACCGCCTCCATGCCCCGTGCAAAGAAGGTCCGTGTGACCACACCCAGAATGACCGGCAATAGTACGGTCTTGACGATAGACAACATCAGCGTGGCAAAGCCGACTTCGGTGGCTTCGCCCATCAGCCAGAGCGTCAGCAGAGGGGTCATGATAGGCGCAAGCAGGGTAGACGCTGTGGTCAGCGAAACCGACAGGGCCACATCACCGCGTGCCAGATAGGTCACTACGTTGGACGCGGTGCCGCCGGGAACGCAGCCCAGCAAAATAACTCCAGCCGCCAGCTCGGGCGGGAGGTTGAGGGCGCGGGCCACGGCCCAGCCGAGCAGGGGCATGATGATGTACTGCGCCGCCACTCCGCCTGCCATGACCAGGGGCCGGCGAGCGATTCGCGCAAAGTCCGGTGCCGTGAGCGTGGCTCCCATAAAGAACATGATCAGGCCCAGACCCCAGGGAATGACTGTTCCCAGCGGCTTGAATGTGTCTGATTGCAGATATCCTACCAGTCCTCCGATGATGACCAGCAGCGGAAATAAGGTGACTGCCAAGCGTTCGGCGCGGCCAGGTGCTGATAAGACTTCAGGTGCGGTCATAGATTCTCCTCCGGAAGGTGAGGTGGGTGCAGCAATAAACTGGAGGCCCGTGGACGGTGGCTTGGGGTTGAGGGTTGCCGCCATTTCGGCTAAAAATCGCAGCATTTAATGCAGAGGGCTGCCAAAAAAGTGAACTGTGGTGGTGTGCCCATTATGCAGCATTGAAGGCGTACCGGCTACGCCGCCTCCAATACTTTGGTGACGTCAAGAGAAGAGGCTGGACAGTTGACGAAAAGAGGCACATCTTGCCCGCGGTCAAAGCCAGTCAAAATGTCAGGCATGACGGAACACAGAGTGACGCAAGGGTTTTCCCCTTCATCACTCTGTGTGACCTTGCAAATCTGAGCAGCCTAGAACGGCTTTAGGGTCCTGCAAGCCAAAAAAATGCCCCCCGATTTCCCGGAGGGCCAGCAACCAATCTAGCTGCCGCTTAGTAGCGGGTGATCTTGGTAGCGGTGATGGTGTTGGTGGCGCTGTCCACTTCGCCTTCTACAGCGATTTCTTGGCCCATGCGGTCTTCACCGTAAAAGCCGTCTACGTCCCAGGCCTGCTCGCCGTCCATGTACTGGGTGGCGTCGGTCACGACGACGGTGTAGCTTTTGTCACCTTCCATCATGGTGAAGGTGCGGCCAGTGGCGTCCCAGCTCTCCACGGTGCCTTCGATGCCGTCGCCAGCAGCCATGTCAACTTCGTCAGCCACATTGGCGTTGTCGTCGTTGGCCATGGTGCCGCTGACGGTGGCGTCGCTGGCCACAGTGGTCGTGGTGTCGCTGGCCACTTCAGTGGTGGTGGTTTCACTGGCGACTTCGGTGGTGGTGTCGCTAGCCACGGTGGTCGTGGTCGAGGTAGTGGTCTTGGTGTCGGTCGGAGCGCAGGCCATCAGGGCCGTGCTGGCCATCATCATCAGAACAATCTTCTTCATGGCGCATATCTTGCTGCTTGGTTCTCTGAGCAACATGAGAAAAAATGTGGCCCGATCTCCAAGCGTAGCATGTGCGAGGGCAATTTTCAAAAAACTATTCAATCAGCAATCACTTGTGCCCAATACGGCGCAAGACGAAAGCGGCCTGGCTGACATTTTCTTGACACAACCTTCATGTTTTCGGCAAAGTGAGTTTGCCGAGTGTGGTGGGCCTTTACTGGCCCCGTCACCGGATACGTCCCCAAAATCCCTCGTAGACACTATGGGAGGTGCGTTGGAACCGGACTTGCCTGTTGTTTTGGAGCACTGTAGAGCGTCTGTAAAACGGCAAAAAGAGTGTGTTGCTGGCTGGGTTTAGGAATGGTCGTTGTTTGGCCGGATTGCTGGGGTCATGCAGCGGGTCATGGTCGCTGTAGAGACTGCTGGTACCGCTTTTGGCAGTCAAGCTCCACTCCCCCGATTTTCCGGGCATAATTGCAGGCACCAGTCTTTTTTACTTCTGCCGAGCTGACCGGTCCCCTCCGTGTCCTCAGCTCTGAAAGGAATCTGTAATGACCCAATCTTCTCCGCAGCTCACAGCTGCACCGCCCCCTCCTCAGCCGCGCCAGAGCGCCTTTAGCCGCTTACAGGAAATCGGCAAGGCCCTGATGCTTCCGGTAGCCGTTTTGCCGGCGGCGGGTATTTTGCTGGGCCTCGGCGCAGCCCTCAACGACAAATCGTATACCTGGTACGACTCTATTCCTGAATGGCTGCACTTCGTAGGCAAGCTGATGGTCGGCGCGTCCGACGTCATTTTCGGCAATCTGCCTATCATCTTTGCGATGGGTGTGGCCGTGGGCCTCAGTGGTGGCGCGGGTGTGGCCGCGCTGGCCGCACTGGTGGGCTTCTTGGTGATGAATTCCACCATGAGTGCCTGGTTGGGCCTGGGCGACGCCGAAGCGTTTGCAGCAGCCAAGGAAAACCAGCCCGGCGGATACGCCAACGTGCTGGGTATTCCCACCCTGCAAACCGGCGTGTTCGGCGGCATCATCATGGGCATTCTGGCGGCGTGGCTGTACAACCGCTACAAGGACATCCGGTTGCCGCAGTGGCTGGGCTTTTTTGCAGGTCGCCGCTTTGTGCCGATTGTGACGGCGGCCTCGGCCATCTTCCTGGGCATTGCGCTGACCTTTCTGTGGCCGCCCGTGCAGCAGGCGCTGAATGCCTTTTCCAACTTTGCTGTCAATGAGCAGCCCACGCTGGCTGCTGGCCTGTTCGGGTTCATCAACCGTTTGCTGATTCCTTTCGGGCTGCACCACATCTGGTATCAGCCGTTCTGGTTCATCGCGGGTGAGTACACCAACCCGGCCACCGGCGAGATTGTTCACGGGGACATGACGCGCTACCTGGCCGGGGACCGCTCTGCTGGCACTTTCATGACCGGCTTCTTCCCCATCATGGGCTACGCTTTGCCCGCTGCTGCGCTCGCCATCTATCAAGAAGCTCGCCCAGAGCGCAAGGCAGCCGTGGGCGGCATCATGGTTTCGGCAGCGCTGACCTCGTTCCTGACCGGGATTACCGAACCCATCGAGTTCGCATTTATGTTTGTGGCTCCGGTGCTGTATGTGTTCCACGCAGCCATGACCGGTCTGAGCTTCATGCTGATGCACATGTTCAATGTTCACGCCGGATTTACCTTCTCGGGTGGCTTTATTGATTACATGCTGCTGTGGCCCAAGAGCACCAACGCCATCTTGGTGCCGCTGTTCGGTCTGGCCTTTGCTGCCATCTATTACACCGTTTTCCGCTTCCTGATTCGCAAGATGAATCTGGCAACCCCTGGCCGCGAGGTCGAAGAGGCAGAAGCCGTGGCTGCTGGCCCCGCTGTGGTTCCGTCGGGCGAGCGCGAGGAAGCGGTAGAAATTCTGCGTGCTTTTGGCGGCCCGAACAACATTCAGAACTTGGACGCCTGCATCACCCGGCTGCGCGTGACGGTCAATGACAAATCACAGGTGAGCAAGGCCCGCTTGCAGCAGCTCGGCGCTGCCGGTGTGCTGGAAATGGGCAACTCGGTGCAGGCGGTGTATGGCACCCGCTCAGACCGCATCAAGGAAACCATGCAGCAAGTGATTGCCGAGGGCGGCTACACTGCGGCCCCAGTGGCTGCTCCCATGAGCGCCCCTGTCACGGCCACGCCTGCCGCTGTTGTCCCGCAGCCAGCTGTACCCCAACAAGCCGTATCCCAGCCTGTTGCTGCGCCTCGGCTGGTGCCTACCCAGGACCCAGTCAGCGCCTCTCTTCCTGGCCTGCCCAGCGACTGGGTGATGCCCCTGAGTGGCCGCATGGTGCCCCTGAGCGCCGTGCCTGACGAAGTGTTCAGCAGCGGCATGATGGGTCAGGGCTTTGCTATTGAGCCTGACAGCGGCGAAGTGCGGAGTCCTGTGACCGGCGAAGTGGTCACGCTGTTCCCCACCCATCACGCTATCGGCCTGCGGGCCGACAATGGCCTCGAAGTGCTGGTTCACGTGGGCGTTGATACCGTGAACTTGCAGGGCGAGGGCTTCGTGCCGCTGGTCAAGCAAGGTGACCGCGTGACGGCAGGTCAAACCCTGCTGCGCGCTGATCTGAACGCCATCCGCAGCCGTGTGCCCAGCCTGGTGACGCCGGTGCTGTTCACCAACCTGGATGACAGCCAACGCGTAGAGCTGGACGGCGAGGGACGCGTCCGCATCCACTAACCTTCTGGCTTCTCTACCTGGACCGGCTCTCCTCCCTGGGGGCCGGTTTTCGTCTGAAGGGTGGCTGAGCACTGTCAGGCCAGGTGCCTGCATGCGTTGGGCGCCCTTTCCATAGAAGGGCAGAGGCGCATTTTGCAGCTGCCGTTTCTATAGAAAGGGTATACAGGGTGTCCTAGAGCTCCTGCCAGCCCTGCGCTATGCTCGGCGCATGGAACAGAACTTTATCGTGACCGACGAGCACGGCCTGCACGCCCGCCCCGCTTCGGCAGTGGTGAAGGCGGCTACGCCCTTTGCGGCTGACCTTAAGCTGGTGGCCGGTGAAAAAGCCGTGAACCTCAAGAGCCTGATGAGTGTGCTGAGCATGGGCCTGACCAAAGGCAGTGCATTTGCCCTGCGTGCCGAAGGTGACGACGCCCAGCAGGCTCTGGACACCGTGGGGCAAGCGCTCGTGGACCAGGGCCTGGCGCAGCGTGCCTGAGCCACTTTCCAACGAGCAGGCCATTACCCGTAGCCCTGCTCAGGAGGCGACTGCGCTGGACGTGGCCCGCCGCCTGACAGGGATTGCCGCTTCTCCGGGGCTGGGGATTGGGCCAGCTTTTGTGCTGCGTCCCCCGGACCTCACTTTTGAAGCGCAGACCGCAGGCGCGGACGCTGCTGAGCAGAGCCAGCGCTTTGCAGACGCCCTGGCCAAGAGCCGCGCCGAGCTGGGTGACCTGCGTGGCCGCACCGCCCAGAAGCTGGGTGAGGAGCACGCCGAAATCTTTGACGCACACCTGCTGATGCTGGACGACCCCGAACTGCTGGAGCAGGTCGAGGCTGGTCTTCAGCAGGGGCAAAGCGCCGAAACGGCCCTGAGCCAGGTATCAGATACCTTTATCGCGGTCTTCGAGACGATGGAAGACGAATACATGCGCGAGCGGGCCGCTGACCTGCGCGATGTACGCAACCGCGTTCTGGCGCACCTACTAGGGCGTCCGCTGACTTCGCTGGGCGACTTGCGGGAGCCAGCGGTGCTGGTGGCGCATGACCTAACGCCGAGCGACACGGCGGCTCTGGACCGCAGTCTGGTGCGCGGGATTGTCACGGCAGTAGGCGGGCGCACCAGCCACTCGGCCATCATGGCGCGGGGGCTGGGACTCCCGGCGGTGGTGGGTGCCGGCGAAGCGGCGCTCACGCTGGCCAGTGGCACTCCCCTCATCGTGGACGGTGAACTGGGCCGCGTGCTGGTGGAGCCCGGTGAAAGTGCCCTGGCCGAAGCCCAGACCCGCGCCCAGGTGTACGCCGAGCGCCGCGAACGACTGCTGGCGCTGGTGGGCACTGAGGGCCGCACCCGCGATGGTGAGCGCATCGAGCTGGCCGCCAACATCGGCAGTCCCGGCGACCTCCCCATTGCCCTGGAGTACGGCGCGGAAGGTGTGGGCCTGTACCGCACGGAATTTCTGTACATGGCCCAGGACCGTCTGCCCACCGAGGAAGAGCAGTTCGCGGCCTACCGGCAGGTGCTGGAGGGGATGGCTGGCAAGCCGGTGATTATCCGCACGCTGGATATCGGCGGGGACAAGGCCGCGCCCTATCTGAACCTACCGGAAGAGGAAAACCCCTTCATGGGCTTCCGGGCCATTCGGCTGTGTCTGGCGCGGCCAGATATTTTCCGGGTGCAGCTGCGGGCACTGCTGCGGGCCAGCGTGTATGGCAACCTCAAGATTATGTTTCCGATGGTGGCGACCATGGAAGAATTCCGTGAGGCCCGCAGCCTGCTGGAAGAGGAGCGCGCCCGCTTGCAGACCGAAGGCGTGGCGGTGGCCGAGCACATCCCGCTGGGCATGATGATTGAAGTGCCCGCCGCCGCTGTGCTGGCCGAAACATTTGCCCAGGAAGCTGAATTCTTCTCGGTGGGCAGCAACGACCTGATCGGCTATGCGATGGCTGCTGACCGCATGAATGAGCAGGTGTCGGGTCTGTATCAGCCGCTGAACCCCAGCGTTCTGAAAATGATTGCGCTGACCTGTGAGGGCGCCCGCAAGCATGGCCGCTGGGTCGGCGTCTGTGGTGAGATGGCCGGTGACCGCCTGGCGATGCCGCTGCTGGTGGGTATGGGCGTGACCGAGCTGAGCATGAGCGCCCCCGCCCTGCTGTCCCGCCGTGAGCAGCTGCTGAATCTGGACCTGGGCCAGGCCCGTGAGGTGGCGGCTCAGGCACTGACGCTGGGCACCGCCGCCGAGGTGGAAGCGCTGGTTCATCAGGCTTACGGTGAGGCGGTGGCTGCCCCCGCGACGGCCCGCGAGTGAGCGAGCCTCTGCCCGCTGCCCGGTCTGTTCCCCCCCTGGGACTGGCTGGGTGGCTGGTCTTGCCACAGGGGGTGCGGTACGGTCGGCTGAGCTTCCGGGACACCCTCGAAACGGTGGAACTGCTGCCAGAACCACCGGCAGCTGAGGCCCGGCGGTATATCCTGCCGGGCTTTGTTGATACCCATGTGCATGGCGGTGGCGGCGGCGATACGATGGACGGGGTGGCCGGGGTACAGACGCTGGCCCGGCTGCATGCTCGCTGCGGTACCACGTCGCTGCTGCCGACCACCATGACCAATCCTTGGGACCGGGTGCTGGCCGCTCTGCGTGCTGTCCGCGCCGTGATGGACCTGCAAGAGCAGCAGCGGGCGCAGGGTTTGGCCCCCTCTGGTGCGCAGGTGCTGGGCGCTCACTTGGAAGGCCCCTTTATCAGTCCGGGCCGCTTGGGAGCGCAGCCGCCCCACACGCTGGAGCCGACACCTGAACTGATACAGGAGGTGTTGGCGCTGGGTTGTGTGCGTGCCGTAACACTGGCTCCGGAGGTGCCGGGTGCGGCCAGTGCAGCCCGGCAGCTGGCTGGGAGTGGGGTCCGTATCGGGATAGGACACACCCGTGCGGACGGCGACACAGTCACCGCTTTTCTGGAAGAGCTGGCTCCACTGGGCCGTCTGGCGGCGACACACCTGTTTAATGCGATGGGTGGTATCGAGGGCCGGCAGCCGGGGCCAGCGGGGGCCTTGCTGGCCCATCCACACGTCTTCCCGGAAGTCATTTTTGACCTGCAGCATGTGCATCCGCTCAGTTTGCACCTCGCCCGCGCCGCTTGCCCGGACCGCGTCCTGCTGATTACTGACGCTATGCGGGCCGCTGGTCTGGGCGACGGCGAAAGCGAGCTGGGGGGGCAGGCCGTGACCGTGCATGAGGGCCGGGCCACCTTGGCAGACGGCACCCTGGCTGGCAGTGTCCTCACGATGGATCAGGCCCTTAGAAATACTGTGGCGTCCGGCATTTCGCTTTCCGAAGCCAGCCGAATGGCCTCGGCCCACCCTGCCCGGTCATTGGGCCTGACGGACCGGGGCGAGCTGAAGGTAGGACTGCGGGCTGACCTGGCTGTGTTGGACGAAGAATTGCGCGTGCTGGACGTGTATATCGGCGGCCAGTGTCCTGCGCCTATTTCCCTAGATATCCCCCTGCAAGGAGAGTAATGACTATGCCTCCCGAACCTCTAATGCTGCAAGAAACCCGCGAAATCCCTGCTGTGCTGCGCCGGCAGCGTGAGCAGAATGCGGCTGTGACGCGTGCCCTGGCGGCCCGGCTGCGTGAGCGGATGCCTACCTACGCGGTCACTGTGGCCCGTGGCAGCAGTGACCACGCGGGCCGGGTTATCAAGTACGCGCTGGAAATCGCCCTGGGTCTGCCCGTGGGCAGTGTGGGCCCCAGCGTGCAGACGGTGTATGGCCGTGAGCTCCATCTCGACGGCGCGTTGGTCATCGCTATTTCGCAGTCGGGGGCCAGCCCCGATGTGGTCGAAACAGTGCAGGCTGCCCGCCGCAACGGCGCAGTGACCGTGGCGCTGGTCAATGTTGAAGACAGCGACCTGGCCCACGCCGCTGAGTGGGTGCTGCCGCTGCACTGCGGCCCCGAGAAGGCGGTGGCGGCCACCAAGAGCTATCTGGCCAGTCTGCATGCCCTGCTGCCCCTGCTGGCCGAATTGACCGATGACACTGAGCTGCGGGCCAGTCTGGACCGATTGCCCGGAGTCTGTGAGCAGGCGCTGGGCCTAGAAGGGCAGGCCCGCGAACTGGCGGAGCGCTACCGCTTTGCCGAGAACCTGATCGTGCTGTCACGGGGGCTGCATTTCGGCGTGGGGCTGGAAGCGGCGCTCAAGCTCAAGGAGACGAGCGGTGTACACGCCGAAGCCTATTCGGCAGCCGAATTCAGCCACGGCCCCAAGCGCCTGGTAGCGGAAGGGGTGCCACTGCTGGGCCTGACCTCACAGGACGCCGCTGCCGAGGCCACCGCCGAGGCATACCGCGCCCTGCAAGCCGACGGCGCTGACCTGCGGACCCTGGGGCCAGCAGCGGGCAGTGACCTGACGGTGCCGGCCAGTGGACACCCGTTCACCGACCCCATTCCAACGGCGCTGGCGTGCTATCTGTTTGCTGCCCATCTGTCGCTGGAGCGCGGGAACGACCCGGACCGGCCCCCATTGCTGAATAAGGTGACGCGCACCCGCTGAAGTGGCCCAGCTGGGGTCAAGTTGGCCTCGGTGGGCCCCCGCCCTATACATGCTGCGCGGCATAAGGAAACAGGGAACGCGTTGTGCAGAACGTTTCGGAATTGACCGCTGTCCATAATGATTGTCCCTTCCGTTGGTCGGCTTGCGTCACGCAAATCCTGGCGCTTCAACCGTAACCTGTGGGAGACTCTGCCACCTGCTCTCTGCCTCACTTCAGAGACTGGCGGTCAGCAGGGGCGTCTTTCGCCTGTAGGCGCTGCACCAGGGCGTCCCGTTCGTTGGGGGTGGTCCCAGCCAGCACCTGCTCGGTCAGCCAGCGCTTGACGGCACCGATTTCGCCTTGCTTCAGCCCCAATGCCAGCAGGTCGTGGCCGCTCAGGGCCAAGCTGTGCTCTGAAAAAGCGCGGGGAAGATCAGCGGCGGCGGCCCGGATAAAGGTTTGGCGGGCGGCAATCTGCGCGGGGTCTTCGCCCACATGGGCCAGCCGGTCAGCGGCGTACAGGTCCAGCAACGGCTCCAGCAGTTCTCCGGCGGCGGCGACCAGGCGGCGGGCGGCGGCCCGGGTGCCCGCCTGGCCGGGGCGCATGTGCAGCTCCACCAAGCGGCTCAGGTCGCGGATATCTTGGCCACTGGCCCGCAGTTGGCGCAGGCTCTGGCGGGTGAGCTCCGCGCCCACCTTCTCGTGGCCGTAAAAGTGCCCACAGAGGCCCTGCGGCCCTGGCTCCAGCGTGCGGGTCCGTCCTTTGCCGATGTCATGAAAAAATCCGGCCTGCCGGGTCAGCGGCGCGGCCCCCATCCGGTCCAGTTCTGCGACCACACTCAGCAGATGGTCCGAGACCGTTTCGCGGTGGTGCGGATTGTGCTGCTCCAGGCCCTCCACCTCAGCCCAGGCGGGGACAATCACCGCCAGCGCTCCGACCCTGGCCAGCCAGCGCAGGCCAGCACTGCTGCGCGGCGCGGCAAACAACCGCTGCCACTCATGCCACAGCCGCTCAGGGGCGACCTGGGCCAGCCGGGGTGCGGCGGCCTGCGCCGCAGCGGTCAGCTCTGCGTCCGGGGCCAGGCCCTGCGCCGCAAAACGGGCTGCCCGCAGCAGCCGGAGCGGGTCTTCGTGCAGGCGCTCTGCTGCCGAGCCGGTGGCCCGCAGCTGGCCTGCCGCCAGGTCAGCCCTGCCGCCGAAAGGATCAGACAGTTCGGGTTCTTCGTGGCCTGGGCACAGCCGCAGCGCGAGAGCATTGACTGTAAAGTCCCGCCGTCCCAGATCTGCGGCCAGCGAGAGGCGCGGATCGCTGCGCCAGCCCTGGGCTGTGCCGGGGGCGGGCTGACTGGGCAGGGCCAGGTCCAGCCACTCGCCCGCCCACTTGACCTTCAGGACCCGGAACGATTCTCCGACCCCCAGGACCGGGGCCGGGGCCAGTTGGCGGCGCAAAAGGTCTTCCAGGGCGTCGCTATTCAGGTCTGGGTGCCGCACCAATAGGTCCAAATCCGTGTTGGGGACGCCGCGCAGCCAGTCCCGCACCGCACCGCCGACCAGATACAGTTCGCAGCCGGAGCCATCCAGCGCCTGACAG
Organism: Deinococcus piscis; assembly: GCF_014653275.1. GTDB lineage: Bacteria > Deinococcota > Deinococci > Deinococcales > Deinococcaceae > Deinococcus > Deinococcus piscis. The sequence continues at coordinate 164,504 of NZ_BNAL01000002.1, read as the reverse complement.
AGTCCGTCCAGCGCTGCCAAATCAGGCCAGAGAGGTCCCGAAAAAGAACGTGTGGGAAGGTCGAAAGGCACGCCTCAGTCTAAGGGCGTACTGGCCGTGAACATGGCCGCTGCTGCTCTGCCAGGGCCTGAAGACCCCCGGGCACGCTTGCAACAGTCTGAAGGGGCCTGTATAAATAGCCAAGGCCTTTGCAAAACGGTTATACAAATGTACACAAACTGCCCCAGTCAGGGCAGCATTTGTTTACGTCATTGCCGGGCTCTATCAAACAGGAGATTCCCCCATGAACAAGAACCTGACCCTGCTGCTGACCGGCACTTTGCTGCTGGCTGCCTGTGACAGCAAGACCGAAACCACCACGACCACCACGGCTTCAGGAACCACCACTTCGGCAGCTACGACGGCATCAACCGCTGCGGCGTCGGGAACGGACGCTTCTGGCGCGACCTCGGCCCCTGCCATCACTCCAGTCGCCAATGCAGCCGACACCCTGATTATTCAGCAGTCGGCGGATATTCCGACCCTGGACCCCGGCACCACCTATGACACCAGCTCGGGGCAGGTCGTGGAGAACATGTATGAAACCCTGGTGGACTACGACGGGGCCAGCCTGAACAAGATGGCGCCCGGCCTGGCCACCGAGTGGGAAGAACTTGATGGCGGCAAGCAGTACCGCTTCACCCTGCGCGAAGGCGTGAAGTTCCACACGGGCAACCCTATGACCTGCGCCGACGCCGAGTACTCCTTCCAGCGCAACCTGGTGACCAATACCAGCTCCAGCGGCAACTGGTTCCTGAGCGAGTCGCTCCTGGGCACCCCTGCCAACGCCAACGACGACGAAGATGGTCTGGTCACCTGGGAAGCCATTGACAAGGCCGTGCAGTGCGACGGCAACGTGCTGGTGTTCAACCTGCCCAAGGTGGACCCGGCCTTTGTGTCCAAGCTGTCGTTCCAGGGCCAGTCCATCGTGGACTCCAAGCACGCCAAGGAAATCGGCGAGTGGGACGGCACCGAAGCCACCTGGAAGGACGCCGTGGGCAAGGAGCTCGAAGGCAGCCCCCTGTCGCAAAAGCCCAGTGGTACGGGGGCCTTCAAGCTGCAGAGCCGCGACGCGGGCAACATTGTGGTGGAGCGATTTGACGGCTACTGGGGCGAGAAGCCAGCGCTGAAGACCGTGGTGCTGCAAGTGGTGCCCGAAGAAGCTTCGCGCAACCAGGCGTTCCTCAACGGTGACGCCGATGTGGTCGAAGTGGCCGGTGGCCGTCCCTTTATCGAGCAGCAGCTGGCAGGTAAGCCGGGCGTGAAGGTGATTGACAATCTGCCCGACACCTATGTGTTCGGCATTTCCATGAACCAGAGCGTAGATGACCCGGTCAACCTGGGCAGCGGCAAGCTGGACGGCCAGGGCATCCCCGCCGACTTCTTCAGCGATATCAATGTGCGTAAGGGCTTTATTGCTGCGTTCGACCCACAGGCCTTTATTGATCAAGTGCAAAGTGGCAAGGGCACGCCGCGCAACTTTATGCTCCCTGACACCTTCTTGGGCTATGACCCCAGCCTGCCCGCCGCGCAGTTCGACATGAAGGCCGCCGAGGAGTACTTCAAGCAGGCCTGGGGCGGACAGGTGTGGGAGAACGGCTTTACCATCAATGCGTCCTCGCGTCAGGGCAACCTGGCCCACCAGACCATGATGGAAATGCTCAAGCAAAACATTGAATCACTGAACCCCAAGTTCAAGATCAACCTGACCCAGAAGCAGTGGAGCGACATCCTGGCCGATGCCCGCGCCGGCAAAGAAGCCGTGACGGTGGCCACCTGGGCCCCGGACTACGCCGACCCGGACAACTTCGTGCACACCTTCTACCACACCGACGGGTACTACAACATCCGCACCGGCATCAGCGATCCTGAAATAGACCGCATGATCGAAGAAGCCCGCTCCGTCACCGACGAAGCCAAGCGCAAGGACCTGTACCGCCAGATTGCCGTGCGGGCCATGGACCAGGGGTACTTCATCATGATGCCCACCAACCCGCAGATTCGCGCCGTGCGTGACAACGTGCAGGGCGTCGGCGAAAGCAACTACAACCCCATGCGCTCGTTCAACTTGGGCGTGCTGTGGAAGAACATCAGCAAGAGCTGACCTGACGCAGGGCAGGCGGCGGTGGGGCAACCTGCCGCCGCTTGTGGTGGTGGCCTGGGTGTGCTGCGGGGTGCTTTTCTCCGCAGCACACCCCTTTTTTATTGGACCTGCACAGCTGCGCTGCAAAGAGTGAGGTGCTCTGAAGGCTTGCAGCTGCGAGGTGGCCTGCAGGGAGGCTCAAGATGAAGCGACGCCCTCAAGCGAAATCTGTGTCAGGGACCTGGAGCTGGTGCCGGGGGGAGAGCCGGTGAAAGGCTTTCGGTGGGTGCAGGGTTAACAGGGGGAGGGTCAACAGGCGCAGGGTCAGCTGGAGCTTGATCTGCGCTGGTTGAAGTCTCACTTGCTGCCGGCGCCGGCGTCTCTGCATCGCTGGGACCCTTGGCTGGTGCCTGGGGCTCAGTGGGAGCAGGCCAGGTGACGCCGTCCATACAGCCATCTCGCCCAAACAGTGGCCCAAAGACCGACGGGTGCAGCTGCACACTTGCTGGGCCAGCGCGGTTGTTGCGGCAAAGGTTGCGCTCACCGCTGCCGCCCGCCGCTTCCTTGAAGACCAGACCGTAGCCGCCATTGTCCAGCAGGGCATTTTGCTCAAGGACTGGGGCAGCTTCACCCTTGACCACCACACCGTGCTGCGCCTGGCCCTGCACGGTGTTACGCCGCAGCTGCGCCTGACTCTGGCCCTCCACCACGATGCCGCTCTGAGCACCGCCCTGGATGCGGTTGCCTTCCAGCACCGGCGAAGCCTGCCCAGACAGTGTGATGCCGCCATCACCCGCGCCCTCAATGACGTTTTCGGTGGCCTGTCCTCCCGCAGAACTGCTGTAGCTGATTCCCGTAGAGCGCATCTGCAACAGCTGATTGCCGCGCAGGGTGGGTGCCGCCGTTTCATCCACTCGGATGCCGGTTTGGACGGCGCTGACCGCATTGTTCTCGGCGGTGCCTGCAGCCTGGGCGCGGTAGAACAGCCCGCCTTCAGTGGCACCGCTTAGCGTATTGCCGCTCAGCAGCGGCGTCGCCTGTCCACTGATGCTGACGCTGTATTCTCCGCCTTCGATGCGGTTGTTCTGCACGGTGGGGGACGCTGCGCCGCCGATGTCCAGGCCACGCTGCCCACTGCCCTTGATGTGGTTTTCGGTCAGGGTAGGCGAGGCACCACCACTGATGATGACGCCGTGTTCGCCGTTGCTGTCCAGCAGGTTGCCTTGCATCTCGCCGCCCGCTTCAGCGCTGAAGACTGCCCCAGCAAAGCGGTTGTTGCCCAGCTGCGAGTCCGTGAGGTTCAGCCGACTGCCTTCCACGCTGATGCCGATGGCATTGAGTGAAAAGAGGCTGGCGGTAATCTGCGCCTGAGCGCCGGACCGCAGCCATAGGCCACTGCCACGCGCCCGCTGCGCGCTGTCCGGCACGCCGCCAGTCAGCCAGACGCCCTGCGCGGTGAAGGTGCCGCGCTCGACCAGTACAGCGTGGCCCGGCGTCCGGCCAGTCCAGGCCACGGTCAGGTTCTCCAGGGTCAGGCGCACGTCGCGCGAGCTCAGCACGTACTCGCCCTGGCGGCCCAGCAGATAGGTCTGTTCGCGGCCCTGTCCCATCAGTTCGGTGTCCCAGCGCAGTTCTAGCGGGCTTTCCAGCAGATAGACACCGCGCGTCAGAGTGACTCGGCCCCCTTTGGCCGCAGCCTGGGTAAGTGCTGTGACCTCGGCCTGGTTCAGCACCGGCAGCACGTGTTGCCCGCTGACCCAGCCGGTCAGTTCGCCGTAGCGGACCTTGGACCATTCTCCTTTTTGCGACAGGACCGGCAGCAGGGTGCGGCTGGGAATGGCGGCCAGCGGCGTGCCGGAGGCGTCCGCGCCTGGACGCAGGTTGAGTGTGGCCGGTACGGTCATCACTTGGGCGGCGTCGCCTGGCTGCGGCGCAGCCGCGTTGGTGCGCACGCTCTGCTCTGTGGTGGAGGCCGAGGCCATAGATGGAGGTGACGGGGCCGTCTTCTCGCGCAGCGCCTCGCTCAGCTGCGGCCAGCCCAGATAAATAATGCCGCCCAGCAGCAGCCCTGCGACGGGCAGCAGCCAGGGCCAGAGCGGACGTGGCGCCTTCTGCTCGGTTGTGGTGGTCAGGTCGTGGGTGTGGTCTGTAGTCTGCGGCGTGAGTGGTTGCGTTGCCGCAGAAACAAGGGGAGAGGGCGGGGCCGCGTCTGCTGTGGTGGCGGGTACAGCGCTGAGCGGTGCAGGCCGGTCCAGCAGCCGCAAGGCCGCGTGTGCGGAGATGGGCAGGCCACTACTGGCGGGAGCACCCAGCGCGTCGAGCAGCCGGGCCAGTGGGGTGTTTGGCGCAGGAACTTGAACCGCGCCGCGTAGCAGCTCGCCCGTGCGCCGCAGGTCGCCGCCCACCGAGCCGTGGCCCAGGGCCGCCCACAGGTCGTGCAGGCCCACGCTGCCGTCGCGGCCCAGCCAGACCTGTGCGGGCGTCAGCTCCGGCAGGTGCAGCCCCGCGCTGTGCAGCCCTGCCAGGACGCCCAGCAGCCCACGCGCCAGCAGTTCGCCGTCCTGTGCCGTCAGGGAAGGGTGCGCGGCCAGATACTGCTGCAAACTCTGCCCTTCCCGTGGGCGGCTCACCAGGTAGCTGGCCTGGGCATCGCTCCAGGCGGCCAGGGCGTCCGCAAAGGCCTGGCGCTCACCGGCGTCTGCACGTGCCTGCACGGCGGCCAGCCACTCGGCTTCGGTGAGGGCTGTGGGCGGCGGGGGCAGAATGCGCCGCAGTTCCAGCGGTTCCTGCGCGGCATCCTGAGGCAGCCGGGCGTCCTCTACCCGGTAGTGCTGCACGGTAGCGCCGCGAATTCCCTCCTGCCCCAGCATGGACAGGATGCGGTAGTCACCGGCCCGTGTTCCAGGGGACAGGGGAGTCAGGTCCGGCTCCTGGCTCCCAGCGGCGGCAGAGGAGTTGGAAAAGGGGGGCTGCGTCATTGGTTGCCCTGCATGATAGCGGACCTAGCGGGGCTGGACGCTGCATTTGTCGCCGCGTAGGGGTTTCGTGGCGGCCTTATCTATCCCCCCGTACGCCTCAGACTTGCGCCCTGACCGTCACTGTCACATACTGCGCGTATGACAAAAGGCGGGGACAGTGAAGCTGGGCCTGGTGGGGCAGGCCATACCATGACGGGCGGGGGTTCCGAAGTGGCCCAGGACGAGCGTCAGCTCAAGCTGGCCCGCGCCGTGCAGGAAGCGGACCTGGACCGGGTAGTGGCGATGCTGCCAGATGCCTTTCGTGCGCCGCAGCACACGGTCCGCTCTACCCTGAAATGGATTTTCGAGGCGGCGGAGCGCGACGGCGTGAACCTGCTCAGCCCACCGGAGGACTTTCAGGCTTGGCTGGGCGCTCCGCTGGGTGAAACCCGTAGCGGTCCCGACACAGCCAAGCCCAACACGGTCCGCACCCGCCTGACCCTGCTGGGGGCCATGTACCGTGCCCTGTACGAAGAGGGGCTGATTCGCCGCGACCCGCTGTACGGCTACAAGCGCCCACCCGCGCAGCGCCAACTGAACTACCTGCCGTCCAGACCGGCCATTGAGCGCCTGATTCTTCAGGCCAAGGACCCGGAAATGCGGGCGGCGCTGCGCCTGATTACCCGCCAGGCGTTCCAGACCGGCGAGGTGCTGGACCTGAAGTGGGCGGACATTGACCCGCAGCGCGGCACCATCCTGCGCCGCCGCACCGAGACCCACCTGGCTCCCGAAGTGCTGCACTCGCTTCAGCACCTTGCCGACAAGCACGGCGGCTGGTTCTTTTCCAAGGGGCATGTGCTGACCATCCGCACGGACGCCGGGTTCCGGCAGGCACTGTGGCGCACCTGCAAGGAAGCCAACGTGGACTACGTGCCGCCCTCGCATCTGCGGCAGGCGGCCCTGCGGGACTTTGGGCAAACCCTGACCTATCTGGACGCCGGCTACGTCAGCCCCAAAGCCTACAAAGAAGCCCTGGGCCTGGCCCAGGGGGTGCTGGACAGCCAGGACCAGTCCCCCAAGCAAGGCGACTAGCTCCCTTTGGTCCCGTGCTCTGGTTCAGTGCGGGTCGCCGCCTTCATCTCCTGCACGAAGGCCCGTAGGCCCGCCAGCATGGCTGCCTCGTCGCCCCCATGCTGCTCAATGATTCGCACCACCGCCGAGCCACTGATGGCCCCGTCTGCCCCCGCGTCCAAAGCGGCCCGCACATGCTCCGGCTGAGCGATGCCGAACCCCAGCAGGGTGGGCGGCGCGCCCGCGTCCCGCAGGGTACGAATCACGCGCTCGGCGGGTTTTGCGGTGCCGCCTCCTACGCCAGTCACGCCGGCGCGGGCCAGCAGGTATACGTATCCACGCGACTCCTGCGCCACGCCGCGCAGTCGCTCCTCGCTGGCATCTGGCGGTGCAATAAAGATAGGCGCGACCCCGTGCCGCTGCGCTGCCGCCTGAAAGCGGCCCCCCTCGCGCAGTGGCACGTCGGCGACCAGCACCGAGTCAGCCCCAGCGGCGGCCACCCCACCGTAAAACGCATCCAGTCCGTAGGATTCCACCAGATTGGCGTACACCAGCAGGCCCAGCGGCACGTCTGGATAATCGGCCCGCACCCGCCGGACGGTATTCAGACCCGTGGTCAGGCCCGCCCCTGCTGCCAGCGCCCGGATGTTGGCCGCCTGGATGGTGGAGCCGTCGGCCACTGGGTCGGAAAAGGGCAGGCCCAGTTCCAGCGCGTCGGCGCCGGCGTCCAGCAGGGTGCGGAGGATGCGCTCACTCGTCTCTATGTCCGGGTCGCCCAGCGTCACGAATGGCACGAAAGCGCCTTCTCCCCGCTCACGCAGCCCGGCAAACATCTTGTCGTAGCGGCTCATGCCTCACCTCCTTCATGCGGCTCGGCGTCCATCATCACCCGTACGTGGTCAATGTCCTTGTCGCCCCGGCCCGACAGATTCACCAGCAGCGCCGTGCCTTCCGGCGCGTCTTTGGCGACCTTGAGCGCGTAGGCCAGCGCGTGGGCTGATTCCAGCGCGGGAATGATGCCCTCATATCGGCTGAGCAGCCCGAACGCTTCGACCGCTTCTGCGTCGGTAATGCCCACGTACTGCGCCCGGCCCGACGCCTGCAAGTAGGCATGCTGCGGCCCTACGCCGGGATAGTCCAACCCCGCCGACACCGAGTGAGATTCTTCGACCTGCCCCTCGGCGGTCCGCATCACAAAAGTGCGTGACCCATGCAGAATGCCCACTTTGCCCGCGTGGATGGGCGCGCCGTGGCGTCCGCTGTCGAGGCCCTCGCCCGCCGGTTCTACCCCGGTCAGGCGCACATCCGGCTCATCAATAAAGTCCGCGAACATGCCGATGGCGTTGGAGCCGCCGCCCACGCAGGCAATCACCTCGTCGGGCAGCCGCCCGATACGCTCCAGCATCTGCGCCTTGGCTTCTTCGGAAATCATGCGGTGAAACTCGCGCACGATGGTGGGAAAGGGGTGTGGCCCAGCGGCGGTGCCCAGCAGGTAGTGGGTGGTGTCATATGACGCGGTCCAGTCGCGCAGCGCCTCATTCACGGCGTCCTTGAGGGTGCCGCTGCCCGCATCTACCGGCACGACCTTGGCCCCCATCAGCTCCATGCGGAACACGTTGGGCTGCTGCCGGGCCACGTCTTTGGCTCCCATGTAGACCGTGCATTCCAGGCCCATCAGGGCGCAGGCCAGGGCGGTGGCGGTGCCGTGCTGCCCTGCGCCGGTTTCGGCAATCACCCGCTTTTTGCCCATGCGCTTGGCGAGCAGGGCCTGGCCCAGCACCTGATTGGTCTTGTGGGCGCCGCCATGCAGCAGGTCTTCACGCTTGAGAAAAATGCGTGCCCGGCCTTCCAGTGGCAGATGCCGACACTCGGTCAGTGGGGTGGGGCGGCCCAGGTAGTCTTTGAGCAGGGCGCGGAACTCGGCCTGAAACTCGGGGTCTTGCTGCGCGGCGATGAATTCGGCCTCCAGCTGGTCCAGCGCGGGTAGTAGGATTTCGGGCACGAACTGACCGCCGAACTCGCCAAAGTAGGCCGGGAGGCGGGGCTGGCCGCCGGGGGTTGGGGCGTTGGCGGGGGAAGTCTGGGTGGTCATAGGGAAGGCTCCTGTTGGGGTCTAAAGGTCCAAGGGTCTAAGGGTCTAGGGAAAGCTAGTAGTCGCGCACGGCTGCAAATGCCTGGGCAATCAGCACTGCGTCTTTGACGCCCTTTTCCCGCTCCAGGCCAGAGTTGAAGTCCAGGCCGAGCACGCCAGTCTGGAGGGCGGCGCGGGCATTGCCGGGGTTCAGACCGCCTGCCAGCAGCGCACGGTCACGCAGGTCAGCGGGAATCTGTGTCCAGTCGAACACCTGGCCGGTGCCGCCTGCGCCGCTGTCCAGTACGAAGCGGTCTACGGGCACGCCGGGCTGGGGCTGGCGGGCGGCCATGTTGAGCGCGTACCAGACCTGCACGCCAGCGGGAAGCCGCTCACGCAGTGCTGTGATGAATATGTCGTCCTGACCGCCGTGCAGCTGAACGGCGGTCAGCGGCAGCTCGGCGGCCAGTGCAGCGGCTTCGGCGGGGTCGTGGCCGGTGTAGACCGCCACATAATCCAGCTCAGGGGCCGCCGCCGTAATGCTGCGGGCAGTGTCCACGCTCACCTGACGCGGCGAGCCGGGCGCAAAAATCAGCCCGCCGTACACGGCCCCGGCAGCGGCGGCCACCTGCGCCGTTTCGGGAGCTGTCAGCCCGCAGACCTTGTGCTCGCCGTAAATCAGGCGGCGGGCGGCGCGGTCCACATCCGGCTGTGCGCAGAGGCTGCTGCCCACCAGAAAGCCGTGGACGTGGGGGGCGATTTGCCGCACGGTCCGGTTGTCTTTCAGGCCCGATTCGGCCACCAGCAGCGCTCCTTCCGGAGCCAGGGGGGCCAGCCCCGCCGAGCGGCCCAGATCAATGCTGAGGTCACGCAGGTCGCGGTGGTTGATGCCGATGATCCCGGCCCCCAGTGCAGCGGCGCGGCCCATTTCCTCTTCGCTGCTCACTTCGGTCAGGATGTCCAGGCCCAGCGAGGTTGCCAGTGCGGCCAGGCGGCGGTACTCGGCATCGTCTAGCACCGACAGCATCAGCAAAATGGCGTCGGCGCCGTGCGAGCGGGCAGCCAGAATCTGCACCTCATCCACGATGAAGTCCTTGCACAGCACCGGCAGATGGGTGGACAGGGCCACAGCGGTCAGGTGCGCGTAGCTGCCGCCGAAGTGATCCGGCTCTGTCAGCACCGAAATGGCCGCGCCGTAGCGCGAGTAGATGCGGGCCAGCTCCTGCGGGCGGTAGTCGGTGCGGATGGCTCCCAGGCTGGGGCTGGCGCTTTTGCACTCCAGAATAAAAGCGTTGCCAGCGGCCAGCGCCGTTTTGAGGCTGCGTGTGCTGGGCGGCAGTGCCTGGGCGCTGAGGTGGGCGTAGCGCTCACGCAGCTCCGGCAGCCGCTCGCGCCGCCGCTGCACGATACGCTTCAGGACTTCGCTCATGCGTCTGCCTCCGTGTGGACTGAGGTTTTGAGCCGCTCTACATGCTCGGCTGCGCGGCCTGAAAGCAGATGTTCCATGGCCTGTTCTACCCCGTCCCGGATGGTGCCTGCGTCACCCATCAAGTACAGCAGCGCTCCGGTGGCGGCGGCGATGGCTTCGCGGTGGGCTTCTGCGCCCTGGCCTTCGAGCACCGCCTGAATCATCCGGGCGTTCTCGTGCGCCTCGCCGCCCACCAGCGCCGAGAGGGGCCGGTCCTTCAGGCCCAGGTCGGCGGGCGTCACCGTGTAGTGCTCAATGCGGTCATCCTCGAACACCTCGTACACCTGGGTGGGGCCGTGCAGCGCGATTTCGTCCAGTCCTGAGCCGTGCACCACCAGTGCCCGCGTGGCGCCCAGTTGGGCCAGCGTCTGCGCCAGCAGCGGCGCGACCTCGGCGCGGGCCACGCCCAGCAGCTGGCGGGTGGGGCGCGCCGGATTGAGCAGTGGTCCCAGGAAGTTGAGCAGGGTGGGCACTGCCAGCGCCCGGCGCAGCGGCATGATGCGGCCTACTGCCGGGTGGTACTGGGTGGCGAAGATGTAGCAAAAGTTATGCTCGGCCAGCTGCCGGGCGGCGTCTTCGGTGCTCAGCTGGGTGGGAATGCCCAGGGCTTCGGCCAGGTCCGCCGAGCCGGCGCGGCTGCTCACCGAGCGGTTGCCGTGCTTGGCAACCGGCACGCCCAGGCTGGACGCGACCAGCGAGGCTGCCGTGGAAATGTTGATGGTGCCCGCCATATCGCCCCCAGTGCCCACCGAGTCGGCAATGGGGCGCGGCTGCTGCGGGAAGGGCAGACAGGCTTCGCGGTAGGCCAGAGCCGCGCCTGCCAGTTCTTCGGCCGTTTCGCCGCGCGTCTTCATGGTCATCAGGAGGCCGGCCATCTGCCCTTCGGTCAAGTCGCCCGCGATCATGGCGCTGAACAGGCGCTGCGACTCGGTCTGGGTCAGGCGCTGGCCCAGCAGGGCAGAGCGCAGCAGGTCGGCGGGGGTGGGAACGGTGCGGGTCATAGCAGTCTGGGTCATGGTGGTCTGGGTCATGCGGTGGCCTCCTGGGGTTGGGGAACGGATGGACAGAGGTAGGCGGCGGCCCGCAGCAGCAGCTCGCGGCCATGGGGCGTAAGGACAGATTCGGGGTGAAACTGGTAGCCCAGCGCGGCGGCGGAGCGGTGCTCGGCGGCCATGCAGATGCCGTCTATCTCGGCCAGTGGGTGCAGGTCGGGCGGCAGCGTGCGGGTGCCCAGCGAGTGGTAGCGGGCCACACTGACGCGGCCCAGCCCAGCAAAGAGCGGATGCCCGGTGCCCTCAGCGGTCAGCGTGAGCGGCTGCGCTTCGCCGTGGACCGCCCCAACCCGGCCCACCGCCCCGCCGCTGCCCTCTATCAGTGCCTGAAAGCCCAGACAGATGCCCAGCACCGGAAAGCGGCCCAGGCTGGCGCGCAGCAGTGGCATCAACTCGCCGGCATCCTGCGGGTGGCCTGGCCCTGGCGAGAGCACCAGCAGCGCCCGGCTCTGTTCCAGCCGCTGCAAGAGCTCGGCGGCGGGTACGTCGTTGCGGTACACGTCCACGTTCATGCCTGCTGAGGCGAATTCTTCTTGCAGGTTGTAGACGAACGAGTCGCGGTTGTCGAGCAACAGTACATTTGGCCTGTTCATGCCAGTTCCTCCCGGCGGGCAGGCCGCCGCATCGAGATGGGGTCGGCAGTGTTCCCGCCCCATCCACTCGCCAGGGTCACGGCCAGCAGCACCGCCCGCGCTTTTTGCTCGGTTTCGGCAGCTTCGGCGGCGGGGTCCGAGTCGCGCACCACGCCTGCGCCCGCCTGCACGGTGCACTGCCCGCCCTGCACGAAGCCCGAGCGAATCACGATGCAGGTATCCATGTCACCGCCCCCAGCCAGGTAGCCCACCGCCCCGCCGTAGGAGCCGCGCCGCTCACCCTCGGTCATGCGCAGCAGCCGGGTGGCTTCCAGCTTGGGCGCGCCGCTCAGCGTGCCCATGTTCATGCAGGCGCGGTAGGCGTCGAGTGCGTCCAGCTCGGGGCTCAGCTGGGCCACCACCTGACTGACCAGGTGCATGACCTGCGAGTAGCGGTCCACGTCCAGCAACCGGGCCACGCGGCGGGTGCCCGGCACCGCCACCCGCGCCAGGTCGTTGCGGGCCAGGTCCAGCAGCATCAGGTGTTCGGACAGCTCCTTGCGGTCCAGCCGCAGTTCCAGCTCCTGGCGGCTGTCGCGCTCGGGGCAGATGCGGCCCTCCTCGTCACGGCCCCGCGCCCGCGTGCCTGCGATGGGGTACAACTCGGCCTGGCGGCCAGCCGCTGTGAACTTCAGCGCCGATTCGGGCGAGGCTCCGAACAGCTCGAATTCGCCCCCGTGTAGATAAAAGAGGTACGGGCTGGGATTCAGCCGCTTGAGCTCGGCGTAGGCGGCCAGGGCGTCTGGGCAGGGCAGGGTAAAGCGCCGCGAGGGCACCACCTGATAGATGTCACCGGCCTGGATGTGTTCTTGCAGCGCGCTCACCTGCGCCTGGAAAGTGGCGCTGTCGGGAAAAGCCTGGGCCTGAGGCTGGGGCAGCGGCGTGGGGAGCGGGAGCAGCGGCGTGGGCGCGTCCAGTCGCTCCAACTGCGCGGCCAGGGCGTCCAGCTCGGCCCGCAGCGTCCCCTCGCTGGCCGCCGTGCCCAGGCCCAGCAGCTGCGCCGTCTCCTGCTGATGGTCCAGCACCAGGGCGGTTTCAGCCAGATAAAAGCGGTAGTCCGGGCAAGTGTTGACGCCTTCTTTCACCTGCGGCAGCCGCTCGAACGAGGCGAGCAGGTCAAAGCCAAAGACCCCCAGCAGCAATGGCTGAAGCTCGTCTTGGCCGTTCAGCGCCCGCTGTAACACGCGCAGCGGCTCTACGTTGCTGGGAAACTTCAGCCGTTCGCTCTCACTCAGGCCTGTGGGCGGGGCCGCGAAATGCAGGGTCAGCTCGCCTGCGCTTTGGGCGCTGATGTGAGAGGCAAGTTGCTCTGCCAGCAGTTCCAGTGCCCTGTGGCCAGTGGGCGTGAGTGCCTGCGCCGTCACCGCCTGGCCCTGGCAGGTCAGCCGCAGGGCCGGGCGCAGCAGCATCAGGCTCTGGAGATGAGCGCCGGACGTGACATCGGCACTTTCGAGCAAGACAGCTTCGGCGTGGTCCCCAGGGCGCAGCGCCTGAAAGCAGTGCAGCGCGTCGGGGTGGTAGCGGGCCGGGGTGGAAGCAGGAAAAAGGAGAGACATGGACAGGGCCTTTCTGAAGAGGGGAGAGGGTCTTCAGGCGGGCCAGCCTGCTCCAAAAAAAATTCGCCCGCCTGCGCTGAAGCGGGGCGGGAGGGGTCCTGGGTTCCTGTGAGGAATTCAGACGCGCTGGCCGGCTCGCTTCTGCGAGGGCCACCACCAGCGGTTGCTCTGAATCGTCATGCCGCCGAGTGTACGGGGCTGGCGGGGCAGTGTCAACCGGGGCGGCTGTGGCTAGGATGCAGCCGCCAGGTGACGGATGACAACCGGCAGACGCAGCCGACCTACATTGACCTTATGAAACAGCTCATGCCGCTCATCTCACTGCCCTTGTTGCTGGCCGCCTGTACCCAGCCTGCCCGGCCTGCCGACGGCACTGCCACCGTGACCGTGCTGGGCCTCAATGACTTTCACGGGCAGCTGGAACAGAGTTCCTTCCGGGGCAAGCAGATTCCCGACCCCAAGAACCCTGGCAAGACCGTAGCGGCCCCGGCGGGCGGCATTTCGGCCATCGGCGGACTGGTCCAGGAAGTCCGCGCCGCCAACCCCAACACCGTGCTGGTGGGCGTAGGTGACCTGACCGGCGCGTCCCCGCTGAGCAGCAGCCTGCTGGCCGACGAACCTACGGTGATGGCCATGAACCGCCTCGGCATGAGTGTGAATGTGCTGGGCAACCACGAGCTGGACTACGGCCTCAAGGAGCTGCAACGCTTCCAAAAGGGCGGCTGTGACAGCGTCGCCCGCCCTGACAAGGACTGCCAGTTCGTGAATCCCTTTCCAGGGGCGAGCTACACCTATATCGCCGCCAACGTCTTTGACAAAAATGGTGCCCACGTATTTCCTGCCTATCGTATGGTCAAGGTGGGCGACCTGAACATCGCTTTTGTGGGCGCGGTACTGGAAGAAACCCCCAGCGTGGTGACCCCGTCGGGCATCGCGGGGCTGACCTTCCGCGACGAGGCCGACAGCATCAACGCGGCCCTGCCCGAACTCAAGCGGGCTGGAGCCGACGCCGTCATTGCGCTGATTCACCAGGGCGGGGCGGCCAAGTCGGCCTACGACCAGCCCGGCTGCACTGACCTGAGCGGGCCTATCGTGGATGTGGTGCAGCGCCTGGACCCCGCCGTGAGCGCCGTGATGACCGGCCACACCCACCAGGCCTACAACTGCGTGGTGGCGGGGCGTCCGGTCATCCAGGGAGCCGCGCAGGGCCAGCTGATGCAGCGCCTGGACCTCACCGTGACCCGCAAGCAGGGCGTCACCCGGGTCAGCGCTGTCAAGGCCGAAAATGTCCTGGTAGACGCGCAGAAGTACAGCTCGCCCGAGCTGGCCGCCCTGGCCGCCGAAGCCAAAGCCAAGACCGACCCGGTGGCGAACCGGGTGGTGGCCACCATCGCTGGACAGATCAGCCGTCAGGCCAACGCTGCGGGTGAAAGTGCCCTGGGCGATGTGATTGCCGACGCCCAGCTGGCTGCGACCCGCGCCGCTGAGCAGGGCGGTGCGGTCATGGCCTTTATGAATCCCGGCGGCATCCGCGCTGACCTGCCCGCGCAGCCGTCCACCACCGTGACCTACGGCGATATCTTCGCCGTGCAGCCGTTCGGCAACCTGCTGACCGTGCTGACCCTGAGCGGCGAGCAAATCAGGACGCTGCTGGAGCAGCAGTTTGGCAACCCTGCCGCCGGACAGAACCGCATCCTGCAGGTCAGCGAAGGCTTCGCGTACAGCTACGACCTGACCCAGCCTGCCGGGCAGCGCGTGAAGACCATCACCCTGAACGGCCAGCCGCTCGACATGAGTGCCGAGTACCGCGTCACCGTGAACTCTTTCCTGGCTGAAGGCGGCGACAACTTCAGCGTGCTGAAAGAGGGCCGTGACCGCCTGGGCGGCGGGCTGGATGTGGACGCACTGTCAGCTTATCTGCAGGGCGGCTCTGTGAAGCCGGGCGCACAGAACCGCATCACCAAACTGAACCCCTAAGTGTTTGACTTGGGGCGGCCTCAGTTCCTCAGTTGGACTTGTAGGGCAGCGCTCAGGAGTCTACCGAGCAAGGCAAGGGAGAAAAAGAAAAAAAGCGGGCCAGGGCGTCCGCTTTTCTTTTTCTTTGTCCAACGGTGCGGCTGACCCTGCGCTGGGCCATAGCCCTTAAGCTGAACCCTATGCGAATCGTGATCGTGGGTGGCGTGGCCGCTGGAATGAGTGCGGCCAGCCGGGCGCAGCGGCAGCGTCCAGACGCAGACATCGTGGTGTTTGAGGCGGGCGAGTACATCTCTTATGCGGCCTGTGGGCTGCCCTATGCGCTGGGCGGTGAGCTCAAAGAAGAAGGCTTCGGGCGGTTGGTCATCCGTACGCCGGAGCAGATGCGGGGCCGGGGAATTTCCGTGCGGCTGGGCCACCGTGTGCAGGGGGTAGACGCGCAAGCAGGCACCGTCACAGTGTGTGGTCCGGACGGCGCGGTCACGGCTGAGCCCTATGACCGCTTGCTGCTGGCGACTGGCTCCGAGCCGGTGCGGCCTCCTTTTGCCCAGACCGACCTGAGAGGTGTGCATCTCCTCAAGACCATCCCCGACGGGCAAGCGCTTGAGGAAACCCTGCGCAGCTCCAAGCGGGTGTGCATCATTGGTGGGGGCTACATCGGGCTGGAGATGGCCGAGATTTTGCGCGGGCGTGGTCTGAGCGTGGTCCTGGTAGAGCGGGCCGCCGAGGTCGCGTCCGTCCTGGACGGGCCACTGCGGGCTCCCGTGCGGGCGGCGCTGGAAGCGGGCGGCGTGGACGTGCGGACCGGTGTCAGCGTGACGGGCCTGACTGGGCAGGGCCGCGTGACCGGCGTACAGACGGACGCGGGCCTGATCCGCGCCGATACCGTGCTGGTGGCCGTAGGTATCCGCCCCCGCACCGAGCTGGCGCAGGCGGCAGGTGTCTCACTGGGAGCCACCGGAGCCATCGCCGTGAACGCCCGCCAGGAAACCGGTGTGCCCGGCATTTTCGCGGCGGGCGACTGCGCTGAGTCGCTGCACCGGGTGACTGGCCAGCCGGTGTACATCCCGCTGGCGCTGGGGGCCAACCGTATGGGCCGGGTGGCCGGGGTCAATATGGCGGGCGGCGACGCCACTTTTCCGGGCACCCTCGGCACCGGCATCTTCAAGACATTTGGGCTGGGTGTGGCGCTGACTGGACTCACCCAGGCCCAGGCGGAAAAGGCTGGACTGGACGCCGTTTCCGTGGACCTGACCACCACTGACGCTGCAGGCTACCATCAGGATGCCCGCCCGGTGCATCTCCGCCTGACCGGTGAGCGCGGCACTGGCCGGCTGCTGGGGGCGCAAATGGTGGCCGAGGAGCACCACGCCGCCAAGCGCATAGATGTGGTGGCCGCGTTGCTGGGCGTGGGCGGCAGCGTGCAGGACCTCTTCGAGAGTGACCTGGCCTATGCCCCGCCCTTTTCCAGCACCTGGGATTTTCCGCTGGTGGCTGCTGACCGGCTGCTGCGTCAGCTCTGAATAGGTCCTGAGTGGGCTTGCTGGCGGGTGGGCCGCTTAGCGGCGGTCCCGTTCCAGCAGATAAGCCCGCAGGCCCGCGAGGTCGTCGGTGTTGATCTGGTCCACGCCAGCGTCCACCAGCGCTTGCCACACGGCGGGGTGCTCGGGAGTGGCCCAGAAGCGCACCCGCTGCCCGTTCGCGTGGGCCTGCGCCACGATGTCCCGGAGCCGCTGGCGTTCAGCCGCTGGGAATTCGCCTTCGCCGTTCCAGCTGAAGGTCTTGGTCCAGTTGTCGCTGATGATGGGAATGAGGGACGCTGGAGCGCCGCCCAGGTCGCTCAGGCGGCCATCCATCCCGGCGTAGCGCAGGGTCTGGGCCTGCATGGTGGCTGGCACGCGGTTGCCCGAAATCACCACGCTGACTGCGCCAGGGGTCACCTGCCCGTTTTCGTAGCGGGTCAGCAGGGGCGCGTACTCTGCCAGCGCCCGGTCAATCGCCTGATAGGTGGCCTCGCCGTCGTCCTTGACGTCGATGTACAGGGTCAGGCTCTGCCCGGCGGGATAGATGCGCCCCCCGTTCTGCGCGGCGATCTGGCGCAGCGGTTCCAGATACAGGCTCTGCAACGTGCGCCCTGGCTGAAGCTGGCTGGCCTCATGGGCGACCAGCAATTGTCCGCCGCGCAAGAACACGTCGCTTTCCACACTGGTAAAGCCCTGGGCCAGTGCGTCCAGCAGGGGCCGCTCATGCTCGTAGTCGTTGTGGGCGTGGGCGCGGGGCAGCGGCGAGGCAATGCGTACCGTCTGCTGCGCCAGTGCCGGGGCCGCCGTATCAGCGGTCTGCACCGGAGCGCAGGCACCTAGCAGCGCCAGGAAGGAGACCACCAGAATTTTGTTCATGCCGCCAGGATAAGCACCGCATGTCAGAGGGCCGTCTGCCTGTGGGCGTTCGCGTTGGTTACCGCAGGGCCTCTGTCCTCACTGTCCCCAGCACCAGCCGTTCCTGCCGTGCCGGTGACTTGGGAGGGCAGCGCGCCAGGCCAGAGAATCGAGTGGCGTGGATGGCTCTTCCCGCCTCCAAGCCCTGCCTCAGTGCCGCGCCCGAGCTGCTTCACGCAGAAAAGCGCTCAGGGCCCGGTGTTCGGCTCCCTGGGTGGCGGCGGGCGGTGTGACCAGCAGCTGGCTGATGCCCACCAGTGGCGCTTCCAGGCCCAGCGTGGCAATCAGGCCCAGGTCGCGCTCGCGCTGGACAAATTCGCGCGGCAACAGGGCCACGCCGTGACCGTCCAGCAGGGCTTCGCGCACCGCAATCAGGCTGCCCAGTTCCAGGCTGCGGGGCGTCAGGCCAGCTTCCTGAAGCAGGCGGTCAGACTGCCGCCGCACCGACGAGGACCGCACCGCCCACAGAAAAGTCTCGTCCCGCAGTGCGTGTAGAGGTGCGTAGCGCAGTTCGGCCAGCGGGTGACCGGCGGGAAGCGCAGCCACCAGTTCGTCCTCGCCGGTCTGGTGCAGGTCCACCTTGCCTGCGGGCAGATTCACCGGCCCCAGCACCAGCGCTGCGTCCAGGTCGCCTGCCATGACCAGCCCGGCCAGGGTGCTGGAGTCGCCGGCCAGCAGTTGCAGATGCAGCCGCTGCGCTGCGCCCGCCGTCACCAGCCCGTAGGAGCGCCGCCCGAGCGAGTACGACACCCCCAGGTGCAGGGTGCGCTCAGGTCGCTCCTGCACCCCGGCGATATGGTCACCAACCTGCCGCAGCGCGTGGGCCACAGCGTGGGCATAGGGCAGCAGCCCCTCACCCACTGGGGTCAGTTCCACCCCGTGGGCGCGGCGGCGATACAGCGGCTCGCCGAACTGCTCCTGCAAGGCGCGCAGCTGACTGCTGACCGTGGGCTGGCTGAGGTTCAGCCGCTCGGCGGCCCGGCTGACACTGCCCAACTCTGCCACCACCGAAAAGGCGACCAGTTGATCTGAACTGACTCTCATAGCGGGCAGTTTATCGCTCTGGTCTATAACGCACCGGGAGTTGAGTCCCTGCTATAAGTGAGCTGAATATCTGGCCGAGTTACACTTTTGAGAATAGTTGACTAGAGTCAATAATAAGCGTAGGTTAAGTGCCCATCGCCCCGCCTTTTTTGGGCGTGCCAAAGTTCTTTCGCCTGCGGTCTGTGTCTGTTTTCTCCGGCCCCGCTTCGCATCTGGCTGCCCCTGACTGCCTGGAGGCCTTTTTTCACCATGTCTTCTCTTTCTTCCGAACATCTGCCTGCAGATGGCCCCCTGGATGACACCCAAATCCTGCGTTTTCTGGGTGGGCTGTGGCAGCTCAACCGCCGTATTAAGGCAGATGTGCTTCCGCTGCTGACGCCGCTGGGCCTGGACCTGCGGCTGTACTTCATTTTGCTGACCATTCGGCGGGGACAGGTCCACCCCAAAACGATTGCCGAAGCGCTTGATTTCCCGGCCAGCCTGCTGAGCCGCTATCTGGAGCAGCTGCGCACGCTGGGCTTTGTGGAGCGGCGGCTGGATCCTGCCGATTCGCGGCGCATTCTGCTGCAGGTGACCCCGGCGGGTCATCAAGCCCTGGAGAGCGCTATGGACGCCATCAAACACAACACCAGAGACCGGCTGGGTCAGCTGGAGCCTGAGCGCCTAAGCTCGCTGCTCGAAGCCATTGAGGTCCTCTCGGACCTGAACCTGACCAGCCATCCCGGCCCACTGATTCCCAAGGAGCAAGCATGACGACCCTTTCCGACTCTCCGAGCAGCGGCGTGCCCACGCCAGATACGCTGCCCCACTACACCGACGCCGAGCGCAAAATCACCCTGACTGGTCTGATGGTGGTGTTCTTGCTGGCGGCCCTGAGCCAGAACGTGGTGGGCACTGCCATGCCGCGCATCATTGAAGACCTGCACGGCTTTAACCTTTACGCCTGGGTCACCACCGCTTACCTGCTGGCCAGCACGGTGATGGTGCCCATCTACGGCAAGCTGTCGGACCTGTACGGGCGCAAGCCGGTGCTGGTTTTCGGCATTGTGGTCTTTTTGCTGGGCAGCGCCCTGTGCGGCCTGGCTGGCGAGCCGTTCCTGGGCAACTTCCTGGGCGGCGGCATGAATCAGCTGATCGCCTTCCGCGCCGTGGCCGGCTTCGGCGGCGCTGCACTGTTCACCACCGCCTTTACCATCCTGGCCGACATGTTCGACCCCGCCGAGCGCGCCAAGTTCGGCGGGCTGTTCGGGGCCATCTTTGGACTGAGCGCCGTGGTCGGCCCCGTGATCGGCGGTTTCCTGACCGACGCGCTGTCTTGGCGCTGGACCTTCTTCGTCAATTTGCCCCTGGGCCTGTTTGCGCTGTTTTTGATCATGTCCAAGATGCCACGCATCGGTCAGCGCACCGGCGGCAAGATTGATTTCTGGGGCGCGGCCCTGATTCTCAGCACCACCATTCCGCTGCTGCTGGCTCTCACCTGGGGCGGCGTGACCTATGCCTGGGACAGCACCATCATTCTGGGGCTGCTGGGCGGCTCGCTGGTCAGCCTGCTGGCCTTTCTCTACGCCGAATCCCGCGCTCCGGACCCCATCATTCCGCTGAGCCTGTTCCGGGTGCCTATGTTCAGCACCGGCAACCTGGCGTCGTTCGTGGTGGGCATGGCCTTTTTTGGGGTGGTGATGTTCCTGCCGCTGTATATGCAGATGGTGCTGGGCGTATCGCCCACCAAGAGCGGCATGAGCATGCTGCCGCTGATGGCGGGCCTGATGGGTTCGAGCATCCTGGCCGGCAACATCGTGGCAAAAAATGGCGCTTACAAGCCCTGGATGATTGGCGGTGGCATCGTGCTGGTGGTGGGCATGTGGCTGCTGACCGGGCTGCACGCCGACTCCACCTTGCCCGACCTGTACTGGCGCATGTTTATCGTGGGGCTGGGCCTGGGGCCGTCACAAAGTCTCTTTACCCTGGCAATTCAGAACGCCGTGCCGGTGCGTGAACTGGGTGTGGCGACCTCTTCCAGCCAGTTCTTCCGTCAGATTGGCTCGACCATCGGCGCAGCGGTGTTCGGGACTCTGCTGATGAACAACCTGCACACCGAGCTGCCCAAGCACTTGCCCCAGGTGCCCGGCGCACAGATGGACGCCAGCAACATGGACCTCGGCGCCCTGCGTGCTGCGGGCAGCGGCCAAGGCGGCCCCGGCGAGAAAATCAAAGAGGCTTTTGGTGAGCAGTATGTCCAGATTGAAAAGGCGCTGAATGGCGACGCGGCGGCGGCAGCGGCCATCCAGGCCAACCCACAGGTGCCCGGCGAACTGAAGACGCTGGTGGGCGGCGGCCTCAAAGCCCAGGTCCATGAGAAGCTGAGCACCCAGGCTGCCGCGATTCAGTCGGCGCTGAGCCAGGGCGAACCGGGACGCCAGGCGCTGCTGAACAGTGCCCAGACACCGGACGCCCTCAAAGCCCAGCTGAAGGCCCTGCCCGCCCAGGCTTTGGCGACCCCGCAGGCTTCAGCCGCTGTGGCCGCTCAAGTCAGCCAGGGTGTGCTGGCTCAGGAGGACGCCGCCTACGCCCAGGCCAAGATTCAGGCCCTGGCCAGCATCAAGGCCGAGCTGGATCAGCAGGGCACCGAGCTGGCCGGGCAGGTCAACACCGGGCTGAAAGAAGGCTTCACCGCCGCCATGACCCGCATGTTCGGCAGCGCCATCTGGGTGGCGGCGTTGGGCCTGCTGATTACGCTGTTCGTGCCGGTGCTGCCGCTGGTCAGCCGCCGCAGCGCCGCGCCCGCCGAACAGGAAACGCCCGCTGCTTCGGCCTGAGCGTTGTCACCATCAGTAAGGGGCGCCCCCAAGTGAGGGCGCCCCTTTTCACTAATCCATAGTTGGTTCTGGTATTTACTCGCCCCGCGCCGCTGCGATCAGCTCGCCGCTGAGGACCGCCTCACGAATCCGCAGCACTTCAGGGCGGAAATAGCGGTCCCCTTCCAGCGTGGGCATCAGCGTGCGGATGTATTTCCAGGCGCGGTCCACACCCACGCCGGGCGTCAGCTCCTGAAAGTCCAGTCCCTGCGCGGCGCAGGCCAGCTCAATTGCCAGCACACCCGCCACATTGTTCACGATGTCGCGCAGTTGCCGCGCCCCGTGTGCGCCCATGCTCACGTGGTCCTCCTGGTTGGCGGAGGTAGGGATGGTGTCCACGCTGGCTGGGTGACTCAGCACCTTGTTTTCGCTGACCAGGGCCGCCGACGTGTACTGGGCAATCATAAAGCCGCTGTTCAGGCCCCCCTGCGGCGTCAGGAAGGCGGGCAGGCCGCTCAGGGCCGGGTTGAGCAGCTGCTCGGTGCGGCGCTCGGAAATACTGCCCAGCTCGGCCACCGCCACCTTGAGCGCGTCGACAGTCACGGCGAGTGGCTGCCCGTGAAAATTGCCGCCCGACACCACTTCGCCGGTGTCTGGGAAGATGAGGGGGTTGTCGGTGACCGAAGCGAACTCGGTGGCCAGCACCCGTTCGGCGTGGGCCAGCACGTCCCAGCTGGCCCCATGAACCTGGGGCACGGCCCGCAGGCTGTAGGCGTCCTGCACGCGGCCATCTCCAGTCAGGTGGCTGGGAGCAATGTCGGACCCGGCCAGGTGGGCGCGCAGCTCACCCGCGACGGCCACCGCGCCGGGGTGTGGGCGCAGGCCCACCACGTCCGGCTGGAAGGGGCGGTGCGAGCCGTACTTGGCCTCTACTGTCATGGCGGCGGCCAGGTTGGCGGTGTCCAGCAGCGTGCGGGCGTCGGCCAGGGCCAAAGCGAGCACACTGCCCATCAGCTGCGTGCCGTTGATGAGGGCCAGGCCCTCTTTGGCCTGCAAGGTCAGCGGCGTCAGGCCCAGCTCGGCCAGCACTTCGGCGCTTGGGCGCACCTGCCCGCCGTAGTCCACTTCACCCAGACCAATCAGGGCCAGGGCGAGGTGGGCCAGCGGCGCGAGGTCACCCGATGCGCCCACGCTGCCCTGCGCGGGTACACGGGGATGAATGCCGTGATTGAGGAACGCCAGCAGCAGTTCGACCACTTCTGCCCGCACGCCCGAGTGCCCCAGCGCCAGCGACTGTGCCCGCAGCAGCAGCATGCCGCGCACCACTTCGTCAGGCAGGGGGTCGCCCAGGCCAATCGCGTGCGACACGATCAGGTTGTATTGCAGCTGCGCCAGCTGGTGCTTGTCAATCTGGACGTTCTCGAACTTGCCGAAGCCGGTGTTGACGCCGTACACCGCCTGTTCGCCGTCCACGATGCGCTCAATCACGTCGCGGGCGGTTTGGATGCGTGCTCTAGCGGGCGCTGAGAGTTCTACCTTCTCGGAGCCGCGCACCACCGAGATAAAGCCGTCTAGGGTGAGGGTGTTGTCCAGAATCATAAGTGCTTCTCCAATTCTTTTTCGTTGCGTGTGGGTGAGTGTTGCGGGCGGGTCATGCGGGGCAAAGGGCGGGCCAGGCTGCCGCGCAAACTGCTTGGCCCGCTGCTGCTGTCAGCCCAAGCTGACCTGCCCGGCGATGTTTTACCGGTGATTTTGCTGGGTTGCTGTTGGGCTCAGCTCTAGGATAAAGGGCAAGCTGAGCTGTGGGAGGGCAGCTCAGCCTGGGATGGGGCAGGGGATTCAACCGGCTGCTTCTCAGCTCAACCAGCCTGCACCGACGGCCATCCGGTACACCAGGCTCGCCAGCAAGATGGTCAGGCCAGTCCGCAGCAGCCAGATGACCAGCAGGCGGCCCAGACCCAGTGGAATGCGGGTGGCGAGCATACACGGCACGCTGCCTGAGAAGAAAATCACGCTGCTCACGCAGGTCACGGCGGCGATGTAGCGGGTGGCCAGGTCGGCGTCTTTGAGCAGCAGGGCAGGCAGGAACATCTCGGCCAGGCCCGAGGCCAGGGCACCGGCATGCGCGGTGACGCCCGGCAGACCCGTCAACCACAGGAACGGCCACAGCAGCGTACCCACCACGTCAAACACTGGGGTGTACTTGGACAGCACCAGCCCCAGAAACCCAATCGCCAGAATGGACGGGGCCACCACCGAAGCCATGTTGATGCCGTCACGCAGGTTGTCCAGCAGCAGCCTTCCCAGCGAGGGCTGGCGGCTGGCGGCGTCCAGGCCAGCGGCCAGGGCCTGCGCGCCCCGGTTGCCTGGCTGCGGCAAGGGGTCGGGGTCGGCGGCCACATTGTTCAGGCCAGCGATAGGCGGCAGCCACGCGGTGATGGCCGTGACCACAAAGGTGATGACCATCGTAGACCAGAAATAAAAGTTCCAGCTGTCCATCAGCCCCAGGGTGCGGGCCACCACCACCATGAAGGTGGCCGACACTGTCGAGAAGCCGGTGGCGATAATGGCTGCCTCGCGCAGCGAGTATTTGCCTTCCAAAAAGACACGGTTGGTGATCAGCAGGCCGATAGAGTAGCTGCCCACAAAGGACGCTACGGCGTCAATGGCCGAGCCGCCCGGCGTACGGAACAGCGGGCGCATGACCGGCTCCATCAGCACGCCCACCGCTTCCAGCAGCCCGAAGCCCAGCAAGAAAGTGAGGGCCAGTGCCCCGATGGGAATCAGGATGCCCACCACCAGCGCCAGCTTCTCGAAAAGAAAAGGCAGCATGTCGGGCGCAGCGGCCCAGGCAGGGGCCAGCCCGCTCAGGTACAGCACCGCCAGCAGCAGGCCCAGCCATTTGAACACGGTAAAGATTTTTTCGCTGGTGCTGCTGCGGAACCGTCCGTCCAGCAGTGGTGAAACGGCTCCCCACAGCATCAGCAGCAGGACGGTCCCCACAGCCAGCGGGCGCGCCTGCGTGACCAGAAAAGTGGTGAGGTGATCGGGGATGATGGTGCTGCGCTCTCCCACTGTGATGGGCACGAAAAATAGAATGATGCCAAGAGCGCTGAACAGCACCATTTTGAGCAGACTCAGGCGGTCAGATGGAGCGGAGGTGGGGTGCTGGGTCATGGTTAGCCTTTCTGTACGGGCGCTCCGGTCAGGTGCCTGGAGGGGAAGAGGAAGGGCCAAAGGCGGCCTGTGCCGAGTGGGCGCAGTGAACTTCCTGCACCGCTTGACCGCCCAGCGCGTAGGCCACCTCGCGCCAATCGGGGCCAGCCAGCACACAGAAGTCCGCCCGCTGCCCAGGGCTGAGGCTGCCCCGGTCGCTCAGCCCCAGCGCGTGGGCGGCATTCACGGTGCAGGCGCTCAGGGCTTCGGCAGGCGTCAATTTGTTCAGGCGCACGCTGAGGGCCAGGGCCAGCTGGGTGCTGAACAGCGGCGAGGAACCGGGGTTCAGGTCGGTGCCGACAGCCACAATCGCCCCGGCGTCCACCAGGGCGCGGGCGGGCGCAGCAGGCAGGCCCAGGTGCAGGGTGACGCCCGGCAGCACCGTCGCCACCGTGTCCGACTCGGCCAGGGCGCGAATCTGCGCCTCGCCGCTGGCTTCGAGGTGGTCTACGCTGAGTGCGCCCATCTCGCAGGCCAGCTCGGTGCCGCCGATGGCGTGGAACTGGTCGGCGTGCAACTTGATGTGCAGGCCATTGGCGCGGGCAGCTTCAAAAATGGCGCGGGTTTCCTGCACATTAAAGGCTTCTTTTTCGGTAAAGACATCCACTGACGTTGCCAGACCCTGGTGGGCCACTTCGGGAATCAGTTCTTCGCACACGCCCTGCACGTAGCGTGCCCGGTTCTCCTCGGGTGGCACGTGAATCAGCAGGGTGGGTTGCAGCTCGTAGACGCCCTGGAGCCTGCGCACCACTTCGAGCATGCGCAGTTCGGCGGCAAAGTCCAGGCCGTAGCCGCTCTTGACTTCTACCGTGGTGGCTCCCGAAGCGGTGAGCCGCTGAAGGCGTGGGCGGGTCAGTTGTTCCAGCGCTTCCAGGGTGGCCGCTGCCGTGGCCCGCATGGTGGAGCGGATGCCCCCACCCCTGGCGAGAATGTCCTCGTAGGTCGCGCCCTGCAACTTGGCTTCCCAGTCGGCCAGACGGTGGCCGGCCCAGACCGCGTGGGTGTGGGGGTCCACCAGGCCCGGCACCACGGCCCGCCCGCCCAGGTTCACTTCGTTGGCTGCGTCAGGGGCCTGGGCGGCGGGACCGACCCAGGCCACCAGGCCATCACGGACCAGCAGCGCGGCCTGCTCGGTGATGTCCAACTGGCCCATCTCGGCGCCGCGCCGGGGGCCAGGGCGGGGGGTCGCCAGCTGAGAAATGCCGGTAAATAGGGTTTCGCTCATGCCTGCTCCTCCTGCGGGGCCGCAAAGACCTCGCACAGTGTTTCCATCACCAGCCGCGCCATCAGCAGTTCGCTGCGGCCCGTCGGGTCAAGGCCTGGCGCGAGTTCGACCAGGTCCAGGCCCACCACACGGTTGCTCCGCGCCGCTGCCGCCAGCACCGCCATGCCCTGCGCGTAGGTCAGGCCGTCGGGCTCAGGACTGCTGGTGCCGGGAATGATGGCCGGGTCAAAGCCGTCCACGTCAATGCTGAAGTAGACATTTTGCCCCTGGGGCAGCTGCTCCAGCACGCCCAGGAAGTCGGCTTCGACTTCGCGCTGTTCAATCAGGGTGTGCCCACGTGCCCGCGCCGCCGCCACCGCTTCGGGGTCAAAGCGCAGCCCGCGCAGCCCTACGGTGGTGATGTGCTTGAGGTTCGGCATCGCCTCGCAGGCCCGGCGAAAGGGGCTGGAATTGCTCCAGCGCGTGTCGTTGCGCACATCGGTAAAGTCCAGGTGCGCGTCCAGCTGCACAATATGCAGGTCGGGAACATCGTCGAAGGCCCGCAGCAAAGGAAAACTGACCGAGTGGTCGCCGCCCAGGAACACGGGGACTTTGCAGCGTTGGCGCACCGCTCTGGCGGCCTCGGTGGTGCGGTGATGTGCCAGTTCGGGTTCCAAGCTGGGCAACATCACGTCGCCTGCATCGGCAAACGTCACGCCCGCGAGGCGGGTCACGCCGTCCAGCCCGGTGAAGGGTGGCACACTCCGCAAGCTGGCTTCACGCAGGGCGCGGGGGGCAAAGCGTGCGCCGGGGCGAAAGCCAAGCGCGATGTCAAACGGCACGCCCAGCGCGGCCACGTCCGCCTGCCAGTCGCCCTGCGGGTCCACCAGCGGAGCGCGGGCAAACGTGGGAATGCCGGAGTAGGTCAGGTGAGTGGGTTGGGTCATGGTTTACCTCGTTCCGAGAAGTTCAATTTCTCTCTTGTCCTGCACACTGTTCATCCATCGCCTTGACCAGCGGGCTGCCGGGGTTCGCTGTGTGACCCTCATCACCTCTTGGCGGTCTCCTGTTAAACTACGTGTCACATGAAAAAAATAGCTTTTCTGGCGCTGCTGCCAGCGGCCTTGCTGCTTGGTGCCTGCGCCTCCACCCCGGCCCCACAGCCCCCGGTGGCGGAAGCGCCCACCAGGATGACGGACACGCCGTACAGCACCACGCTGGTGTGGAATACGGACAACCACTGGATGAACAGCACTCTGGAGGGGCTGGAAATTAAAGGGGATCAGGTGATACTGGCGAAAAATCAGACCAGTGGAACCCTGACCAGTAACGTTGTCACGGTGAATGCCTATGACCAGCTGATTCCCTCCTGGAATGCCGAGACGGGCGACAAAGGTGGCCTGACTGTGGAGGTTAGGCACCAGAAGGCCAATGATGCCTGGACGAAGTGGTACACCTTCGGCACCTGGAGCCGTGCCGAGGGCCGGGCCAGTGTGGATGGTCAGAAGGATGCGGACGGCACCGTCTGGACAGACACCAACAATCTTTACGGCAGTGCCACCACTACCCGTTACCAGTATCGCGTGACCCTGAAGAACGGGGCGGCGCTCAAGCAGCTTGCCATGAATACCGTGGATACCGGAAAGGAACTGGACAGCGCCGGAGCCACCAGCGACAAATCGGCCTGGGGTAAGGTGCTCGCCGTTCCAGAGCGCTCCCAGATGATTTACCCCGGTGGAGGCGAAGTGTGGTGCAGCCCCACTTCGACCAGCATGGTCATGGCCTTCTACGGGATTGACGTGCCGGTGCCCACCGCCGCCGCAGGCACCTACGACGCCGTGTACGACGGCATGGGCAACTGGCCGTTCAACGTGGCTTACGCCGCCGAGCATGGCCTGAGTGGCTTTGTCACCCGCGCTGCCAGCCTGGCCGAAGCGGAAAAGTACATTAAGGCCGGAATTCCCGTGGTGGCCAGTATCCGCTGGAAAGCCGGGGAACTGCCGGGGGCGGCCATTCCTTCCAGCGACGGTCACTTGGCCGTTATTGTTGGCTTCGATGCCCAGGGCAACCCGGTCGTGAACGACCCGGCTGCCGCCGACAACGAGAGCGTACAGCGCACCTATCCGCGTGACATCTTCGAGAAACTGTGGCTGAACGCTTCGGGCGGAATGCTGTACGTGATCCACAAGGCTGACATGCCCGTGCCCCGGTAATTCAGTGTGCCCGAATTCCCGTCCTGCCACTGTGCGGGGCGGGAATTTCTCTTTTGACGGGACAAGTGCGCAGGGAAGTGGCCGCTCATTCACTCCTCAGTCCTCGCGGTTTTTTATTCCCAGGCTTGGCAGGTCAATGCCGCGTTCCTTGGCGGTGTCCAGGGCGTGCTCATAACCCGCGTCGGCGTGGCGCACCACACCCATGCCGGGGTCGTTGACCAGCGCCCGCGAGAGTTTTTGCTCCGCTTCCTCGGTGCCGTCGGCCACAATCACGAAGCCGCTGTGCTGCGAGAAGCCCAGGCCCACGCCGCCGCCGTGGTGGAAGCTCATCCAGCTTGCGCCCGACGCGATACCCACGCCGAAGTTCAGCAGCGGCCAGTCGCTTACTGCGTCCGAGCCGTCTTTCATCGCTTCGGTTTCGCGGTAAGGGCTGGCGACACTGCCCGCGTCGAGGTGGTCGCGCCCGATGACGATGGGGGCCTTCAGGCGGCCATCTTTGACCATCTGATTGAACAGCTTGCCAGCCTGATCGCGCTCTTTGTAGCCCAGCCAGCAGATGCGGGCGGGCAGGCCCTGGAAGGCAATCTGATCGGCGGCGTAGGTCAGCCAGCTTTGCAGGCGCTCGTCTTCAGGGAACAGCTCCAGCAGCGCCTGGTCGGTGGCGCGGATGTCCTCCGGGTCGCCCGACAGCGCCACCCAGCGGAAGGGGCCGCGTCCCTCGCAGAAGGAATCACGGATAAAGGCAGGCACGAAGCCGGGGTAGTCAAAAGCGTTTTCCACGCCCGCTTCAAAGGCCCGCTGGCGCAGGTTGTTGCCGTAGTCAAAGGCCACCGCCCCACGCTTTTGCAGTTCCAGAATGGCGCGAACATGCTTGGCCATCGCTTCATAAGCCCGCGCTTTGTATTCGGCGGGATGCTCGGTGCGGAGTTTGCTGGCGTCCTCGTCGGGGGCGGTCACGGGAATGTAGCCCCACATCGGATCGTGGGCGCTGGTCTGGTCAGTCACCAGGTCAGGCGTCCAGTTCATGTCCACCAGCTGTGGCACCAGTTCGGCGGCGTTGCCCTGCACCCCGATGGAGCGGGCCACGCCCTCAGCCTTGTACTGCTCCGCCTTCTTGATGGCGTCTTCGAGGCTGTCCGCCACTTCGTCGAGGTAACGGGTTTCGAGGCGCTTCTGAATGCGGGTGGGGTCAATTTCGATGTTGATGCTGACCCCACCGGCCAGCTTGACTGCCAGTGGCTGCGCCCCGCCCATGCCGCCCAGTCCGGCGGTGACGGTGATGGTGCCCTTGAGATCGCCGCCAAAGTGTTTTTTGCCTGCGCTGGCAAACGTCTCGTAGGTGCCCTGGACAATGCCCTGGCTGCCGATATAAATCCAGCTGCCGGCGGTCATCTGCCCGTACATCATCAGGCCCGCCTGGTCGAGCTTGTCGAAGGTTTCCCAGTTGGCCCAGTGCGGCACCAGGTTGGAGTTGGCGAGCAGAACGCGGGGGGCCCACTCGTGCGTCCGCAGCACCGCCACGGGCTTGCCCGACTGAATCAGCAGGGTTTCGTCGTTTTCTAGGCGGTCCAGCGTCTCTACGATGTGGTCAAAGGCTTCCCAGTTGCGGGCCGCTTTGCCGCGCCCGCCGTACACCACCAGGTTCTCGGGGTGCTCGGCCACTTCGGGGTCGAGGTTGTTCATCAGCATGCGCTTGGCGGCTTCCTGTACCCAGCCTTTGGCAGTTTTCTGGGGGCCACGGGGAGCGCGAATGACACGGGGTTCAGTCGTCATGGGGATTCCTCCTTGTTGGTTTTGGATGTGTCCTCATGCTGCCGCCCAGGTGAGAACGCTGCAACATTACTTTCCGGAATGCGCGGAAAGAGGAGTAAGGATTCTCTGGGTCGGTTGGGCCGCCTGTGCCGTCTTACGAAGGCAGCGTGCCTAGGAACCTGAGCAGCTCATAGTTGAAGCGGCCCGGCTGGTCCCGCTGAGTCCAGTGGCCCGCGCCGCTGAACACGCGCAGGTTTGCCCCTGGAATACGGCGGGCCGCTTCCTGCGCGGCAGCGAGTGGCACCCCTATGTCGCGGTCACCATGAACAATCAGCACCGGCATTTGCAGTTCGGGCAGGCGTTTACGGAAGTCGGTGCTTAGCCCATCCGGGCGGATTTCGTCCCGCTGAAACTGGGCAAACGCCTGAGCGCTGGCCCGGTGACGCAGTGCGGTGCCCACTTGCCTGACCAGTCCTGGGGTGATGGCTTCCGGGTTCTGCAAGATGGAGGACAGCGTCCAGCGCACCGCCAGCGGCGAGCGGGCCAGCAGAGGATTGACGCTGTTGGTGCCTGTGGGCAGCCGGGCCAGGCCCACCGACAGCCGGTGATACGGTGCCCAGCGGGCCAGCCCATACGACCCCACCAGCACCAGACCGCGCACGCTGACCGGAGAGTGCAGCGCCTGGGCCAGCGCCAGCGACCCACCCATTGAAACGCCTACCAGTACGGCACGGGGCAACTTCAGAGCCACCATCAGCCCTGAGACAGCGCGGCTAAGATGGGGCCGGGTCGAGGGCCACGCGGCGGGCGGCGACTGTCCATAGCCCGGCAGATCGGGCGCGATGACCCGGTAACCCGTAGCCAGCAGGGCTGGCACCGTCTCTTCCCACGAGAGCCAGGCGTGGTCGGTGCCGCCGCCGTGCAGCAGCAGCACAGGCTCTGCGCCGACGGGGCCGCCCATCAGCACACTCAGCTGGGTGCCGTCTGCCAAAGCCACCCACTCGCGCTGCAGTGGCAGGTGGGCGCTCATGGTATTCCCCGCTGGTCCTGCCAAGGCAGTATTCCCAGGGAGTCCAGCAGGGCACCAGCCCGCTCTAGAGGGGAAGAACTGGACATCTCCGGCACTGTAACAAAGTTCAGAAATGTGTGAAATTAGAGCGGCGAGCTTTGGGCTCAGCAGCGGGGCGCAGCGGGCCAGTCCTCCCTGTCTGCCCGCCGCGCCCTACACTGCCCCCATGTCCCGCACCCTCCAGACCGTGACCAGCGCCGTCCGTATCCTGGAAGCCTTCGATGCGGACCGGACCGAGTGGGGCCTGAGTGAGCTGGCCGCCGCGCTGGACCTGTCAACTTCGACCCTGCATGAGCAGCTGGCGACCCTGGCGGCCACCGGACTGCTTCACAAGTCGGGCCGGGGGCGGTACCGCCTGGGCTGGCGGCTGCTCAAGCTGTCGAGTGCGCTGTACTCCTCGCTGCCCTGGTACGGTCCGGCCCACGATGCCATGAACGCCCTGGCACGGGGCACCCGCCGCCTGGCCTTTGTGGCGGTGCTGGATCAGGCGGCGGATTCGCGCTCAGGGCCGCAGGTGCTGTGTATTGCCCGCAGTGTGCAGGGCCGCGAAGGGGAAGCGGTAGAGGGAGAAACCCGCTTTGAATTGCCTGCCCGTGATACCGCGAGTGGCCGGTTGCTGTTCGCACTGCATGGCCTGCCGCTGCCGCTGCCCGACTGGCCCGCGCAGGCCGCCGAGATTCGCGCCAGTGGCCTGGCCGTGACCCGTGACGAGTGGTCCCCAGGCACCTCCAGCCTGGCCGTACCTGTGCGCGGTGAGGGCGGCGAGGTGCTGTGTGCCCTGGGGCTCAGCCTGCCCAGTCACCGCCTGAATGAGCGCGAGATGCTGGAGCGGCGGCTGCGGGCGGCTGCGGCTGAAGTGGGCTGGGAGCTGGGACACCGCCCGGCAGGGTCTCGCCTTGCCCGCAGCTCAGCGGGCAGCACGACCCACTCATGAGGAAAGATTAAGATCTATCAGTGTTCTGACATTAGAGATTTCTTTAAGCTTGCTCTATGTCACGTTTACCGCTTGCTGTCATGGCCTGCACTGCCGCCCTCCTGAGCGCCTGTTCCTCGCCGCCTCAGGCCCCTGCACCGGCTCCCACGCTGAACTTTGAGGCCGAGTCGCCGTTGCCGCAGCCCCGGCAGGTGCAACTTGCATTGCCAGTGTTGCCGGGCCAGGACATCCGTTACACCCTGACCGGTGAGCCGCCGTCCGCCAGCTCGGCCCTGTACTCGGCTCCCCTTCAGCTGAGTGCTCCTGCGCCGCAGACAGGCCCCCTGTCGGCCCAGCCCACCACCTGGCCGGGCGTGCAGCCTGCCTGGCAAGCCCCGCAGCCGGGCGCAGAGTTGCCGCGCCTGAATGTGGTGCGGATGCGGGCGTTTGCTGGGGGTGCGCCTGCCGGTCCCATCCTGACCCGCACCTATGCGCTGGGCCGCAACGCCGAGCTGCTGTCTGGTCCTCTGCCGGTGGTGGCCCTGACGGTGGACCCCGCAGACTGGGTCAGCCCGGAGCGCGGGATTTATGTTCCTGGGGCGGCAAGCAGCCGTGAGGCCGCCAACTACAACCAGCGGGGCCGCACCTCCGAGCGCCCAGTGCATATCGAATGGTTCGAGGGAAGCCAGCGCCTGCTGGCTCAGGACGCCGGAGTACGCATCAGCGGCAACGCCACCCGCGAGCTGCCGCAAAAATCGCTGAACCTGTACGCCCGCAGTGAGTACGGCCCGGCCAAATTCAGCTTTGCGCCGTTTGGTGCGGACGGGCCGACTTCCTTTGACCAGTTGCGCCTGCGCACCAGCGGTCAGGATCAGGAGTGGACCCGGTTCCGCGACTGCTTGATTCATGATCTGGTGCGGCCACTGGGTGTGGATACCCAGCGCTGCCGCCCCGTGCGTGTCTTTGTGAACGGTGAATACTGGGGTCTGCACAACCTGCGCGAAGACACCAAGCCAGAGGATCTGGCGGGCCGCCACGGCCTGAACAAAAAGGACATCGTGATTCTGGGGCCTTACGGTGAGCTGGAAGAAGCGGACCCCGGCGACGACGTGCCCTTTTGGGAGCTGATGGAACTGCTCGAACTGTCCGCACCGCCGCAGGAGATTGAGCAGCGCCTGGACCTGGACAACACCTTTGATTATCTGGCCGCGCAGTTCTTTGTGGGCAACAGTGACTGGCCGCACCGCAACGCTACGTTGTGGCGGCACACCGGCACACCGCAGGCCGGGGCAGGTGACGGCCGCTGGCGCTGGGGCTTTGAGGACACCGACCTGTCCTTCAATGATCCTACGGAGCGCTCCTTCACGCGGGTGCTGGGGCGCAGTGCCGAGGGCGACGTTTACAACGAGACGGCAGTCAGCAAGGTCACGCGCTACATCATGGCCCAGCCTGAGCTGCGTGCGCGCTTCCTGGCGCGGCTGAACACCCATCTGGACCGCACCTTTGCTCCAGCGGTGATTGACAGCCGCATCAGCGAATATCAGCAGCTCCTCGCGCCCGAGATGCCCCGCACCGTGGCCCGCTGGCATCTGCCGGAGTCGGTGGCCCGCTGGGAGTTCGAGATTTCGGTCCTCAGCGACTTTGCGGCGCACCGTGCGCGCCACCTGAGGGCCGAACTGCGGGAACTGGGGTACTGAAGATTTGTGGCTGGTCAACCGGCCAGCCCGCCAGAGTGGGCCGGACCATAAAGCCCCCTTTAGCTGCGCAGCGCGGCCCCAGGCTGGGCTGCGGTGCAGAGTAAAGCCATGAGCGAACAGACCAAGCAAAAGGCCAGCGACGGCTTTGGCCCCCTGATTGAGCGGCGCTACTGGACCGAGTTCCGTAATGCTCAGAAGTCGGCGCAGGAGATCATGACCTACATCCAGCGCAACATCGAAGAATTCAGCCCGAGGACGCTGGCCAGCTTCGAGAAGGAAGAAGGCTCTGACTACACGCTGCGCCCCGGCGACGAATTCCACATCACCATCCTGGGGCCCTGGAACGGGGATGTGCGTGTGCTGGACGTGGGTGATACGCACTTCCGCCTGGAAACCCTCGAAGGCCATCCCGAAGCCGGTGAAATCACCTTTTCTATCGCCCCGGTGGAGCTGTTCGAGAACGCCCTGCACTTTGAAATCCGCTCGCTGGCCCGCTCACGCGACGGCCTGGTGGCCCTGACCTACGACAAGTTGGGCGTGGGCAAGAAAGCTCAGGAAATGACCTGGGTGGAGTTCTGTGAGCGGGTGTGCCAGTTCGCGGGCGGCGAGCCCATCGGGGACGTGCAGGTGCGGACCCGCTACGAAGAAGACCTGGACCGCCAGACCGAGGCCGAAGCCGAATGACCGGCCCAGTCCGACCCAACCGGCGGGGTCGCCTGGGTGGCTTGCCCCTTAGGTTGCGCCCGCCACTCAGCCCCGAAGAAGCGCGGCAGCAGCTGTATGAGCGCCAGAAGTACCGCCTGGCTCAGTACGTGGATGCCCGGCCCAACTTCGACCCTGGCCGCCTGAGCGACTACACCGCCGCCACCGGCTGGCAGGTAGATGACTACGAGCAGGACCTGATGCCCGAAATTCCCGGTGCGCCCTGGCCGGACGGTTCCTTTCGGGCAGCGCAACAGGTGCTGCGCAACTACACTTTTCCCCCGCCTGACCTGATTACCGGCATTTTCACGCCGGACACGCCACTGGAGGAACGCATCATGGTGCTGCGCGGGCGCTTTTTGGTCTTTACCTTCTGGTTTGGGGTCAAGGTCAGCGGCGTGGTGGATGAGGTTCGTGACCTACCCGGAGGCGGTCAGGAGGCGGTCTGGGGCTACTCATACCAGACGCTCGAAGGCCACTACGAAATGGGCCAGATTGATTTCACCGTTCACAAGGCGCTGGACACGGGCCGCGTCACCTTCCGCATTCACGCCGTGTCGCGGACCGGGCACATCCCCAACCTGCTCTACCGCATCGGCTTCCGGGTGTTTGGGCGCTATTTGCAGCGGCGCTTCGCCTTTAGCTCTATGCGGCGGCTCAAGCAGCAGGTGGGCGAAATGCTGCACGGAGGCCATCTGTCTCCGCCGCCCAGTGAAACGCCCGTGCAGGCCGCGCAGCCAGGCGATCTGCCGCAGAAGGTCGCAGAGCAGCTGGATGAGCAGACCGGCTCGCACCTGACGGACCAGAACGCGCAGGAACAGCCGGACAAGGGGAACTGAAGCTTTCTCAGTGGCCTGGCATGGGGGCACGGGCCAGGTCACTGAGCTTCACTTTGGTCTTTAGTGCGCTGCCGCTGCAATGACCGCCCGCGCCGCCGTGCGCCCGGCGTTTACGCAGTCCGGCAGGCCCACGCCGGTAAAGCTGGCCCCGGCCACCTGCACCTGCGCGGGCAGCGCCGCACGGATGGCCCCCAGCTGGTCCAGATGCCCGACCACGTAAGCTGGGTTCTTGCCACGCCAGTCGCCAAACGCGTGAAACAGCGGCTCGCCGGTCACGCCAAATAATTCCTGCACGTACCCTTCGGCCAGGCGGCGGGCCTCGCCGGGCTCGGTATCCTTGAAAAAGACGCGTATTAGCACGTGACCTGCGGGGGCGCGGCCATGCATCTTGCCTGAATGCACGGTGATGGCGGTCATGGGAATGCCTTCGGACCAGTCCACTTGCAGCCCGTGCATGTTCATGTCGGCGGTGAACTGGTTCTCACGGTAGGCCAGAATCACGGCCACCGAGGAGTTGGTTTTTAGCTCCCCGATCAGCTCGGCTGCCTGTGGAAAGTCCCCTGCCAGCATCGGCCCGCTGAACCAGGCAGGAGCCGTCACGACCACGCCGCGCCCGCGTAGGCGCTCGCCGCTGGCCAGCGTCACCCCGTCCGCGTGAACCTGCCGCACCGGGGCATTCAGCCGCACCTCGCCGCTCAGCGCCCGGCCCACGGCGCGGGGCAGTTCGCTCATGCCGCCCCGGAACGACCCGAAGACCGGCGTAGTGCGCGGCGGCAACGCCCGATGCCCGGCAATCAGGCTGCCGTACTTTTGCTCCATCGCCAGAAACTGCGGAAACGCCATTTTCATGCTCAACTCAAAGGGGTTTGCCACGTAGATGCCCGCCGCCATCGGCACGATGAAGTTCATGGCCTCTTTGCCAAAGCGCCGTGTCACGAACGACGCCAGCGACTCGTCCTCGTCCGCATTCTCGCGGGGCGGTACGTTGACCTCGGCCAGCATTCGCTCGGTGCCTTCCGGCGAGAGCACCCGGCTGCGCCGAAATGCTTCTTCATCCAGCGGCACGAACATCCTCAGGTGTTCCGGAAAAGGCAGCAACTCGCCGCCCTTGAGGAAATACAGCCGCTTGGTGTCCTCGCGGGGATGAATCAGCTCCGGCTCTAGGCCCACCTCGCGGGCCAGTTCCAGTGCCCAGGGCTTGCCCAGCACAAAGGCGTCGGCTGCTTTTTCGATCAAGAAGTCATCCCAGAATTCGGTCTGCACCTTGCCGCCCAGGTAGTCGCCCGCTTCCAGCAGGACATAGGGCACGCCCTGCTGCTGCAATTCCCAGGCCGCACTTAGCCCGGTCAGTCCGCCGCCCACCACAATCACAGGCTGTTCCGCCGGAGACGCGGCATGATATTCGCTGCCTTCAGGCAGGCGCACAGAAGGGGCGGCACTTAGAGGATTGGTCATGGTTTCTCCTGCGGAGAGTCAAAAGGTCAAAAGGTCTAAGGGTCCAAGAGTCTAAGGGTCTAAGAGCCGGTTCCCTTAGACCTCAAAGCTCCTGTGCCTTGGTGTGAATCACGCTTGCCAGCGTGCCGATAAACAGCGGGTCGGTGTTGAGCGCGGGCGGGCGCACTAACTTCATGCCGATTTCGCGGGCCACCTTCTGCGCCTCAATGTCAATGTCGAACAGGATTTCTACGTGGTCCGACACAAAACCGATGGCAATGCTGACGACCTTGTCGATACCGCGCTCCTCCTTGAGCTGCGGCAGCCAGTCTTCCAGCTGCGGCCCCAGCCAGGGCTCCGGGCTGCGGCCCTCGGACTGGTAGCTCCAGCTCCACTGATCGTCGCGCAGGCCCGCTTGCTGCGCGATGAGGCGGGCGGATTCCAGCAATTGGTCGGCGTAAGGGTCGCCCTCGCGAATCACGCGCACCGGCAGGCTATGGGCGCTCAGCACGGTATGAACACTGCCCCGCTGGTCTTCGGGGAACTCGGCGATGCC
Organism: Deinococcus piscis; assembly: GCF_014653275.1. Classification (GTDB taxonomy): domain Bacteria; phylum Deinococcota; class Deinococci; order Deinococcales; family Deinococcaceae; genus Deinococcus; species Deinococcus piscis. The sequence continues at coordinate 127,729 of NZ_BNAL01000002.1, read as the reverse complement.
CATGCGCACCCGGTCCGCCATCGCGGTGATGTAGCCGGGCTCGGTGTGATACTCGTTCACGAACACAAATTCAATCTGGCCGTGGTACATCTCCAGTGCGGCCTTGATCTTCTTCTGGTACTTTTCCACGCTCAGCTTGGAGTAGTGCGGGGCCAGCACGATGGCCACCGCCCGCTGAATGCCGTCGTCCAGCATGTCGCGCACCGCGTCTTCAATCCAGGGCGACCAGTGCCGCATGCCTGCATAGGCGCGGTAGTCTCCGCCAGTGGTCTGAAGCTGGGTCATGGTCGCTTCGATCTGGGCGCGGGTAAATTCCGGCAGTGGGCTTTTGCCGCCAATCGCCTCGTAGTTGCCGCTGATTTCTTCCAGCACTTCGGCGTAAGTGGGCCGACCAGAGCGGATGTCGGCCAGATAGCCGGGCATTTCGTCCAGCGATTCGGGGCCGCCGTAGGCCATAAACAGGACGCCGATGGTCGCGTCTGTCACCGGCCCGTGCTCACCAATGCGGGTGCTGGGCAGGCTGGGCGCAAACGAGTCGTTGACGATCCGGACGGGTGGATAGGGATTGACTGCCGTTTCGGTGTCGGGGAGTTGGGATTGCTTGGTCATGGTGTCTCCTGTGAGGGGATAAGGAAAGTCGAAGAGTCGAAAGGTCTAAGGGTCGAAAGGAAAAGCTCTTAGACCCTTAGACTTTTTGACCTTTAGACTTGCTGCGTGCGCTCGTGCACGTACTCAGCCACGCGGCGCACGTTGTCCATCGGCGTGGTCGGCAGGATGCCGTGCCCGATGTTGAAAATGTGACCGGGGCGGCCTGCCGCTTCATCCAGCACGCGGTCTACCTGGTGCCTCAGCTCGCGCCAGGGTGCGGCCAGCAGTAGGGGATCAAGGTTGCCCTGAATGGCCTGGCCCTTATTCAGCTGGGCCCAGGCGGTGTCCAGCGGGGTGCGCCAGTCCACGCCAACCACATCGGTCTCATAGCGGGCGATGTCGCCCAGCAGGTGCCCGGTGTCGGTGCCGAAATAGATGACCGGCACGCCGTAGGGCTTCACGGCTTCGATCAGGCGCTGGGTGGCCGGCCACACGAAGGTCTGGTAGTCGTAGCGCGAGAGCGCACCTGCCCAGGAGTCGAAAATCTGCACGGCAGCGGCCCCAGCCTTGATCTGCTCGCCCAGATAGTCGGCCTGCACAGTGGCCAGCTTGTCCATCAGGCGGAACCAGGCAGCGGGCTCGGCGTACATCATCTGCTTGGTGTACTCGTAGTTGCGAGAGCCGCCGCCCTCAATGGCGTAGCTGGCGAGGGTAAAGGGCGCGCCCACAAAGCCGATCAGCGGAATGCCGCGGGCGTCCAGCTCGGGCTTCAGCAGCCGGATGGCCTCGGCGGTGTAGGGCATGACCTCGCGGGCGGCGGGCACGCTCAGCAGGTCCACGGCGCGGGTGGAGCGCAGTGGGTTGCTGATGCGGGGACCGGCGCCCTTCACAAAGTCCAAATCCAGCCCCATGACTGGCAGCGGGGTCAGGATGTCGTTGAACAGAATGGCGGCGTCCACCTCAAAGGCGCGGATGGGCTGCAGGGTGATCTCGGCGGCCAGCTCTGGCGTGCGGATGCACTCCAGCATGGAGCGGTCAGCGCGGATGGCGCGGTATTCGGGCATATAGCGCCCCGCCTGGCGCATAAACCACAGCGGCGTGTGGGCGGCCTTTTCGCCGCGTGCCGCTTTCAAAAAAGCCGAGTCGGCCAGGGCCGGATTCGGTTCTACCTTGACAGAGGGGCGCATCGGGCGCTTGGGCGGCTCATGGAGGGCCTGGTCGGCAGGGCTTTGCCCGGTGGCCCGGTTGCCCTGAGGCTCCGGCGAGTGCTGGGCGTGGGATTCGGTGTCTTGCTGAGAACGGTTCACAGTAAGCCCACCATACCTGCCGCCCGCGCAGTCTGCCAGGGGACAAATTAACCACTCCGAGTCTGTTGCTGACCGAACGGTCAGTCTAGTGGCTGCGAGTCTGAGCTGGTCGAGTTTGGGCTGGGAGAGTCTGAGGTGGGCGTGCCTGGCGTGGCGGCGGCCCGCTGGCGCATCAGCCACCAGCGGCCCAGCAGCGCGGCGGCCAGCAGCGCACCCACTACCATCAGGGCCTGAGCGCCTACCCGCTCCAGGTGGGGCAGGATTTGCAGGCCAAAGCGCCACAGCAACCACTGCCACAGCCCGATATGAATCAGGGCCCCGATCAGGCTATAGATGATGTAGGGCACCAGCGGATAGTTCATGGCTCCAGCGCCCAGCGTGACTGGGGTCCGCAGGGCCCCAATGGTCCGGCTGGCGATCACGGCGAGCGGACCGTAGCGGCGCAGCAGGTCACGGGCCTGCTCACTGTCCAGCTGCCCTTGCCACCTCGCCGGAATAAAGCGCCCGCCCCAGCGGCCCAGGGAGTAGCCGCAGATGCTGCCCAGCCAGTTGCCCAACGTGCCCCAGAAAATCGCTGTCTCTAGCGTAGTTTTGCCTGCGTCTATCAGGCCCACTTGCGCCATCATGGGCAGCACGCCAGGAATCCCCGGAATGCCCATACCCTCCAAGAACAGCAGCCCGAAAGTGCTGATGTGCAGCGTGGTGGGGTCCAGTCCTGCCAGCCAGGCGCGCAGATCAATCATCAAGCGCCGAGTCTACTGTGCATTTGTGAGCGCGAACATGAACTGCGGTGCGCTGGAGTTTAGAAATGCCTCTGTGCCAGGCACAGGTGGCTAGACTGTGGGGCAGTGACCTCTACACCTGCATCTGCTGAATTTCTGGCCCCACACGAGTTTCCAGCCCTAAGAGCTTTCGGCTACGGGGAAGCGCAGGCGCAGGCTCTGGCCGCTGCGCGCGCTGCCTTTCCTGGGACGCTTCCGGCCCGTGTGAGCCGGGTGGAGCGCAACGGCTACCGTCTCCAGACCGAGTCGGGTGAACAAGAAGCCGTCTGGCCCGCTGGGCGCCGCCACAAGCTGCTGGACGTGCCGGTGATTGGGGACTGGGTGGCCTATGCGCCGCCTGAGGACGAAGAAGGTGTGGAGCAGGCGCTCCGCATAGAAGCCGTGCTGGACCGCACCAATACCTTTATCCGCTCGGTGCAGAAGGGCCGCCGCACCCAGCCACAGGTGCTGGCCGCCAACGTGGACACTGTCTTTGTGATGACCAGCCCCGAGGAGTGGGACACCGAGCGTCTGGCCCGCTATGTGCAGGCGGTGCGGTTGTCGCAGGCCCAGCCGGTGATTCTGCTGAACAAAAGCGACCTGGCCCGTGGTGACTTGCTGGAGCGGGCGCAGGTGGCTGGGCTGGAGGCCCCGGTTCTGCCTATCTCCGCCCAGGGAGGACAGGGGATAGAAGCACTGACCCCTTATTTGCAGGCTGGTCAGACGGTGGCGCTGATTGGGTCTTCGGGCATGGGCAAGTCCACCCTGACCAACCGGCTGCTGGGCGAGGACGCCGCTGCCACGGGCGCCCTGAGCGACTTTTCGGGCGAGGGCCGGCACACCACCACCTGGCGCACGCTGTACCGGCTGCCTGTGAGCCATATCAGTGGCGGCGCGCTTCTGATTGACAACCCTGGCCTGCGTGACATTGCTGTGTGGGACGATGAAGGCGCGGCGTTTTGGGCCATTGAGGAATTGGCCGCCGAGTGCCGATTCTCGCGCTGCACCCACGGACGCGAACCGGGCTGCGCGGTGCGGGCAGCGGTCCTGCGCGGCGAGCTGGATGAGGACATGGTGGACGCTTACCGTGAGGCCCAGGGGACCGCACAGGCGAGTGGGAGCGGGCGTGAGCGGCCAGAGCGGCGCGGCGAAAAGCGCCCCCGGCGCCGCTAACGGCTGAGCGGCTGAGGGTTTGCTCTTACCAGGTGTGAGACTCCTGACAGGAAGTCAGGCCTAAGCTCGGCCCTAGAGATAGGGTATGGCCAGAGCGCAGTCCCACCCGGCTGAAGCGGGTGATGAGGACAGAGACGAAGTTCTGAACTCCATACACTATGGATGTGAATCAAGAAAGGAAGGTTGTTGCACGTGGCTATTTACGGTGATTTTGCCGATCATGCTTTTCCCGACGTTGCGAAGGTGCTGCAGCGCCACACTGGGACGCTTTTTTTGCAGTCCGCCCTCGGGGGGAGGAGTGTAGAACTGCACCTTCACCGGGGAGAGCTGCGGGCGCTGTTCGTGGACGGTTTCCCGGTCCGCGAGGCGCTGCGGGTGCAGGACGTCCTGCGCCAACTGATGAACAGTGCAGTGGGCACCTACGAGTTTGAGGCGATGGCTCCACATGAGCTGACGGCTCACTTTGCGCTGCCGCTGACGCAGGTGCTGCGCTCGTTGGTCCAGGACGCGCACATTGACCAGTCTCAGCTGCCGCACGAGTCCACCCGCTTTGTGACTGTGCCGGACGCTGAGACGCATGTGCCCAGCTTGCCGGTGACCTTGCAGGGAGCCTGGCGCAGCGTGGCACCGCTGCTCAGCCGTGGCGGGAGTGCCACCGAGCTGGCCCAGGCCGCGTTTATCAGCCTGGACGAAGCCCGGCTGATGCTGTTCCGGCTGCGCGCTGCGGGCATGGTGACTCCGTACCGAGCCGCTGGCGTCGTGAACAGCGCGGGTCAGCCTACTCCGCAGTTCGAATCCCAAGTGGTCGCGGCTGAGCCTGAAAAGGCAGGCCCGGTTCGCCGCTTTCTCAACGCGCTCCGCCGCCTGACTGGAGGTGCATAACATGGGTCCTATGAAACTGGTGATCTCCGGGCCGGTCGGCGCTGGCAAGACCACCTTTGTACAGACGCTGTCCGAAACCGAAGTGGTCGCCACCGAAGCCGAAGCCAGCGAAGATATCGGCAAGAAGTACACCACGGTTGCTTTTGATTTCGGCACCATCAACCTGGACGGCCAGGAGCTGCTGCTGTACGGCACGCCGGGGCAAGACCGCTTTGACTTTATGTGGGACGTGCTGTGTGAGGGCGCGCTGGGCCTGACCCTGCTGGTGGCCGGTGACAAGCCTGAAGATTTCCCGCATGCCCGCAACATTCTGGAATTCATCACCTCGCGTAATCCGGTGCCCTTCGTGGTGGGCGTGACCCGTCAGGATTTGCCCAAGGTCTGGACGCCTGAGGACGTGGCCAGCTACTTTGACCTGCCTTCTGAGCAGGTATGCGGCCTGAACGCCACCGACAATGACAGCTCCCGCAAGGTGCTGATCCGGCTGCTGGAATTGCAGCTGTCCGAGCAGCCCGCAGCGGCGGCTGGTGCCTGAACGCGGCCTACACCGCGTGGCACAGGTGGCCTAGGACTGCGGCGTTCTTTCCGCAGTCCTGGCTCATCTTCTGGGCCCTGGGCTCTGCGCGCTTCACTTAGGCCAACCCTTCATTCAGGCGAACCGTCAGCTGCGGCAGCGAATTGGCCGCTCTCGCCCGGGGCCCCTTCCGATTCAGGCTGACCAAGGAGTCTTTGAGTATGACAAGCAAACAAGAACAGCTTGAACGCACCCTGCGCGACCTTCGCAGCACTGTCCCTGATGTCCGGGGGGCCATGATCGCTAGCGTGGACGGCCTGCCTATCGCGCAGACCTTTGCGGACAACACGGACGCTGGCCGCATGGCCGCGATGGCGGCAACGGCATTGGGCCTGGGCAAGCGGATCAACGCCACCCTCGACACAGGTGATCTCAGCGAAATGAGCGTGAGTGGCTCGGCTGGTCAGGTGTACATCTACGCCACTGGCCGCAAAGGGGTGCTGGCTGTCGTGGCTCCGGGCGGTATGAATCTGGGCCTGCTCCACATGGAAGCCCGTGACACCGCTGGCCGCGTGGCGAACATTTTGTAACCCAGCCCCCGCAGCCCCGCCGGTCTGGGACGGTTTCTGGGCCGGCTTTTTTTGGTGTAGACGTGCAGGCCTGAGGACACACCGGGCTGGGGACGCCGTGGACATAGTAGGATTTCTTCTGTCCTGCTTTTTATCCCTAGCCCCACTCACGGTGAGGAGTTCCCATGACCGAGCGCGTCATTCCGGCCCCCCAACTGCCGGGCCTGGCTGCCGAGTTGCAGCAGGCCGAAGACAGCGGTGTGCAGCTGCCGCCCTTTTCTGAACGCTTTCCTGGCATGACGCTGGCCGACGCCTACGCGGTGCAGCGCGCCTGGATAGACCGCAAGGTGCAGGGCGGGGCCACAGTGCGTGGGCACAAGATCGGGCTGACTTCCAGGGCGATGCAGCTCAGCTCGCAGATTGATGAACCCGACTACGGCACCCTGACCGCCGACATGTTCTTTGAGCCCAACGGTGATATTCCGCTGTCCCGTTTCGTGGCCCCCAAAGTGGAAGTGGAACTGGCCTTTTTGCTGAAAGCCGACCTGGAAGGTCCTGACCTGAGCGTGTTCGACGTGCTGCGGGCCACCGAGTACGTGACCCCCGCCGCCGAAATCATTGACGCCCGGATTCGGCGGGTGTCCAGGGCGACGGGCAAGCCGCGCCGCGTCACCGATACCATCTCGGACAACGCGGCCAATGCGGGCGTGATTGTGGGTGGCCGCGCCATGCGCCCGGATGACCTCGACATGCGCTGGGCGGCGGCGCTGTGTATCCGCAACGGGGCGGTGGAGGAGACGGGCGTGGCCGCCGGGGTGCTGGGCCACCCGGCCAGCGGCATTGCTTGGCTGGCCCGCCGCCTCGCGCCGCACGGTGAGGGCCTCAAGGCCGGTGAACTGGTGCTGGCCGGCAGCTTTACCCGCCCGGTAGACATCGCTTCAGGCGACACATTCACCTTTGACTACGGTCCGCTGGGCGTGTTCACCTGCCGCTTTACCGGGGAAGCGAGGCTCAAAGATGCCTGAGGGCCGTGTGGTTTCCGTCCTGATTCACGTCTCTGACCCAGTCGCCGCGCTGGATTGGTATGCCCGCGCCTTTCCGCAGGCGCAGTGGCGCGAGGTGGACGGTTTTCCCCTGCTGGACGTTGGCGGAATCAGCCTGGAACTTGTGCCCGCCGATGCCAAGGTGGGCAGTGGCGCAGCGGGGACGGTGGTGTACTGGTCTGCGCCGGACTTCGCGGGTGAGTTGGCCCGGTTGCAGGCGCTGGGCGCTACGCTGTACCGGGGACCGATGGCGATAGAGAACGGTGAGCAGATGTGTCAGGTGATGGATCCCTGGGGCAATCTGCTGGGACTGCGCGGGCGCTGACCTGCGGGAAGAGGAAAAGAGCCATGACCTATGTCAATGAATTCAAGCAGGCCCTGGCCCGCAGTGACGTGCAGTACGGCTACTGGCTGGCGCTGGCACACCCCTACGCCGCCGAAGCCGCAGCGGGCGCAGGCTATGACTGGCTGCTGGTAGACGCCGAACACGCCCCCAACACCGTGCCGAGCGTGCTGGCGCAGCTTCAGGCTCTGGCCCCTTATCCGGGTGAGGTGGTGGTGCGACCTGTCAGCGATGACCGCGCCCTCATCAAGCAACTGCTGGACATCGGCGCACGCACGCTGCTGGTGCCGATGGTGGACACATCCGAGCAGGCAGCAGCAGTGGTGGCCGCTACCCGCTATCCTCCCGCCGGGGTGCGTGGGGTCGCTTCGGCGCTGGTGCGGGCCTCGCGCTGGGGCTCCCGCCCAGACTACCTGGCGCGGGCTGAGGAAGAAATTTGCGTGCTGGTGCAAGTGGAAACGGCCCTGGCCCTCAGCAACCTGGACGCCATCGCAGCCACGGACGGTGTGGACGGCGTATTTGTCGGCCCCGCTGACCTCAGCGCCAGCCTGGGCTGGCTGGGACAGCCGAATCACCCGGACGTGCAGGCCGCCATTCGCGGCGCGGCGGTGCGCATCCGGGCCGCAGGCAAAGCCGCCGGTATCCTCGCCGTGAATGAGGCCGACGCCCGGCGCTACTTGGAGTGGGGCTACACTTTTGTGGCCGTGGGCGCAGATGTGATGAGCCTGACGCAGGGCGCGCGTGCGGCGCTGGAGCGCTTTCGCGGCGGGAGCTAAGCCACCATGTTATGCTGCGGCCAAATCTACAGCCCACAAGAGCTGAGGGAAGTCCGGTAACGGCAGAAGAAAGAGCAATCTCCATTCTGCCCAGTCCGGCACGGTCGCGCCACGGTTACAGTCCGGTCGCTCGCTTGTGAGAAGAAAGGTCTGCTGCCCCGCGTCAGGGTGGGCAGGCCCGCCCGCTGGCCGACCCGCCCGCGCCGCTTTCTTCCCGCTTCCCCAGTGTTCTGTGGCCGGAAAGCGAGAATCCATGTCCCTTCCTGCTCAGCCTCAGCCCACCGAAGCGCAGATAACACGCATGACCCAGGTGGTCTTTCCCGGCACCACCAACCACCACGGCACCCTCTTTGGCGGCGAGGTGCTCAGCATGATGGACAGCGCCGCCTTTATCGCCGCCACCCGGCACTGCCGCATGAAAGTGGTGACCCGGCTGATGGAAACCACTGAGTTTGCCCGGCCTATTCCGGGCGGCACCATCGTGGAGCTGCTGGCCTGGGTCACGGTGGTGGGCCGCACCTCCATGCGGGTGCGGGTCGAGGTCTTTACCGAGGATATGTCTTCGCCTGCCCGCACCCTGGCGTGCAGCGGCGAATTCGTGCTGGTGGCGCTGGACGCCGAAGGCCAGCCCGCGCCAGTGCCCCCGCTGCGCGTGAATGAGAGCAATTGACAGAGAAACAGAAAAAGCGCGTAGAGTGTCTGTCCGACTTGAAAAGCTGCGAAGCAGAGCATGGAGTGTCAGGGCCGTCATTCGGAGAACTGCTCTATGATTCCATCCGCAGTCCGTATCAGTTGCCTTTGCTGTCTGTCAGGGGCCCGCACTGGTGCCTGCTCAGCCCAGGCGGCGGGCAAGGCAAGAACCTGAGCGGGCTGTCACGGCGTCTGCGTCTGTACCGCTTGCACTTCAGAACAGCCCCTGAATCTCTCCGTGTTCGTCTAGGTCAATCTGCTGCGCGGCGGGCGTGGCTCCCAGGCCTGGCATGGTCCGCATGTCGCCGCAGATGGCGTACACATACCCGGCCCCTACGGCGGCGCGGACCTCACGGACTGGCAGAGTCCAGCCGGTGGGTGCGCCGCGCAACTTGGGGTCACTGGAAATGCTCAGATGGGTCTTGGCGATGACCACGGGCAGCCTGCCGTAGCCCAGTTCCTCGAAGCGCTTCAGGTCTTTTTTGGCCTGGGCGCTCAGCTCGATGCTGTCCGCACCGTACACCTGCGTCGCTACTTTTTCCAGTTTGCTTGCCAGGGAGTCGTCCAGCGCGTAGGTGGGTCTAAATTCGCTGCTCTCCTCGCAGGCGGCCACCACAGCGCGGGCCAGTTCGGCAGCTCCCGCGCCGCCGTGTACCACGTGGGTAGAGCGGGCCACGCGGGCACCGGCAGCCTCGGCAATCTCGCGGACCGCTTCCAGCTCGCTTTCATGGTCAGTGGGAAACACGTTGATGGCAACCACGGGCGAGACCCCGAACCCGCGCACAATCTCGATGTGCTTGCGGAGGTTGTCGGCACCGGCCCGCACGTCATCTGGGTTTTCTTCCAGCATCTCCGCAGGCAGCGCCTTACCGGGCGCGACCCGGTGGCGGCCCGAGTGCGCCTTGAGCGCCCGCACCGTCACCACCAGCACGGCAGCGGCGGGGATCAGGCCCGACACCCGGCATTTCACGTTGAAGAACCGCTCGGCGCCCATGTCAGCTCCAAAGCCCGCCTCGGTAATCACGTAGTCGCTGAAGCGGCTGGCGACCAAATCAGCCAGCACGCTGGAATTGCCGGTGGCGATGTTGCCGAACGGCCCGGCGTGAATCAGCGCGGGCGTGTGTTCCAGCGTCTGCATCAAGTTAGGTTGAATGGCGTCCCGCAGAATGGCTGTCATCGCTCCAGCCGCGCCCAGTTGCTCGGCAGTGACCGGCTCGCCGCCATAGGTAAAGCCGACCACGATGCGTCCCAGCCGCGTACGCAGGTCGGCCAGCGAGGAGCACAGACTCAGAATCACCATGATTTCCGACGCTGCCGTGATGTCAAACCCCGTCTGCCGGGTGACACCATCCTCCTTTGGACCCAGCCCGATGACCACATTGCGGAGCGCCCGGTCGTTGATGTCTAGCACGCGCCGCCAGGAAATGTTGTCTGGGTCAAGGCCCAGGGCGTTGCCATGAAAGAGGTGGGCGTCAAGCATGGCGGCCAGCAGGTTGTGTGCGGCGGTCACCGCATGAAAGTCGCCGGTCAGGTGCAGATTCAGCATTTCCATCGGCACGATCTGGCTGTAGCCGCCGCCCGCTGCGCCGCCTTTGACGCCAAATGTGGGCCCCATGCTGGGCTGGCGCAGCGTCAGCATGGCTTGCTGGCCGATGTGGGCCATGCCCTGCGCCAGGCCAACCGCCGTGGTGGTCTTGCCCTCGCCCAGCGGGGTGGGTGTCACGGCAGTCACCACAATCATTTTGGCCGGTGGGCGCTGGGGTTCTCCTTCCAGCACGTCCAGGTCCACTTTCGCTGCGTGACGCCCATAAGGAATCAGGCTCTCGGCTGGCAGTCCGGCCCGCTGGGCCACATCGGCCAGGGGCCACAGCTGGGCCTGCCGGGCAATCTCCAGGTCAGAGGGGAGCTTGGTTGTCATGGTAAGGCCATTGTGCCATGTGGGGCCTGAGGTCGGTGGTCCCGAATGGCTGGCCGGGTTCGCGTCCTGCGCTGACATTTTGGGGTATGGTGAGCCACCAAAGGTCAGCGCAGTGCAGGAAGGTGGGAGCCCAGAGCGGCCCCTAACCGGCTGCTTTGACCTGGCGGAGGGGAAAAAATGTGAAGTGTACTTAATCGCTGGGGCCTGGTGCCCCAAATCATTGCAGGCCTCTTGATCGGGGCCGGAGTGGCGCTGCTGTGGCCCGCTGCCGGTGCGGCCCTGGGCCTCCTGGGCACCCTGTTTGTGGGCGCGCTCAAGGCCATTGCCCCGCTGCTGGTGTTCGTGCTGGTGATTGCGGCCATTTCCGGCCACCAGCAGGGCCAGGACACCAACATGCGCTCGGTGCTGACGCTGTATCTGGTGGGCACGTTCTCGGCGGCAGTGCTGGCGGTGGTGCTCAGCTTTCTGTTTCCGACCCAGCTGACGCTTGCCAGTGCCGTGCAGGACGCTGCGCCGCCCGGCGACGTGATCACGGTACTCACCAACCTGCTGAGCAACGCGGTGATGAATCCGGTGCGGGCGCTGGTCGAAGCCAATTACATTGGCATTCTCTTCTGGGCGGTGCTGCTGGGCCTGGCTCTGCGTCAGGCGGGTGCTGGCACCAAGCAACTGCTGCAAGATGCCGGGGACGCCGTCTCGGGCGTGGTCCGCTGGGTCATCGCGTTTGCCCCGCTGGGTATCCTGGGCCTGGTGGCGGCCACGGTGGCCGAAACTGGGTTCGAGGGGTTGCTGTCTTATGGGCGGCTGCTGACCCTGCTGGTCGGGGCCATGCTGATCATGGCGCTGGTCATTAATCCCCTGATCGTGTGGTTCAAGATTCGCCGCAATCCGTACCCGCTGGTGCTGACCTGCCTGCGCGAAAGTGGCCTGACCGCCTTTTTTACCCGCTCTTCGGCAGCCAACATTCCCGTGAACCTGGCCCTGGCCGAGCGCCTGGGCGTGCGCGAGGAAACCTATTCCATGTCTATTCCGCTGGGAGCCACCATCAACATGGCAGGCGCGGCCATCACCATCACGGTGCTGACCCTGGCTGCCGCCAACACGGTGGGCATCACCGTCAGCCCGGCTTCGGCGCTGCTGCTCAGTCTGGTGGCCACCGTCAGTGCAGCTGGGGCTTCCGGCGTGGCGGGCGGCTCCCTGCTGCTGATTCCGCTGGCCTGCTCGCTGTTCGGGATCTCCGACGACATTGCGCTGCAAGTGGTGGGTGTGGGCTTTATCATCGGCGTGATTCAGGATTCAGCCGAGACGGCACTCAACTCCAGCACCGATGTGCTGTTCACGGCGGCGGCTGACTTTGGCGCACGCCGCGCTGCAGGCGAGGAAGTGCCGCAACTCTAAACCGTCTGGCAATGCTCTATGGCCCGCCCTGCGCGGGCTTTTTTTATGCTGTGGAGACTGTGGACGAAACTTTTGACGACTTTCTAAGCGCCGTAACCCGGCTACCGGACGGTGCCGCGCCGGTGGTGGCGACGCTGGTGGGGGCCGGTGAAAGCCGCAAACCACTGGGTCGCCGGGCCATCTTCCTGCCGGGGGAGACCCTGGGGTCGGTCACGCTGGGCGGCTGCGCAGAGGGCGCACTACGCCGGGCCGCCGAAGAGGTGCGGCAGTCTGGACAGCCCCGCCTGCTGGATGTGAACCTGGGCAGCGAAGAAGCCTACGAATTCGGCATGACTTGCGCCGGGCAGGTGACGGTGCAGCTGGTGCCTACGCCGAGTGCTTCGGCCCTCTGGTCAGCTGTGGCCACCGCCCGCGCGCGCGGTGAGGCGCTGCGGCTGGTCACACCGCTGGGAGCGGAAGGTGCCCCCTTCGCCTTGTTGGAATCGGGCGAGGTGGTGACAGACAGTAGCAGTGAGCCAGACCCGGCGCTGGTCACTCAGGCGCGGGCGCTGCCGCTGGACCGCGAAGTGCTGGAGCGGGGCGCGGCGGCTTTTGCCGAAACCCGGCTGCCGCCCGCCGAACTGGTGGTGGTGGGCGCTGGCCCGATTGCCCCACCACTGGCGCGCCTGGGCCGCACGGTGGGGCTGCGGGTCACTGTCTGCGACGACCAGCCTAGCCGCCTGACCGCCCAGCGCTTGCCGGATGCCCACGCCCTGCTGCTCAGCCGCCCGGACAGCGATCTCCAGCTGCCGCCGCTCTCGGCCCGCTCCTCCGTGGTCATCATCTCGCACGATTACGGGCACGAGGTGCCGGTGCTGCGGCAGGTGCTGGGCACGGAGGTGCCCTATGTGGCGATGGTCGCCAGTCGCCGCCGGGGCCAGGCCGTCCTGCGCTTTTTGGCCGAGACGGGGCTGGACCCGGCCCTATTGGCGCGGGTGCGCTCGCCCGCCGGGCTGCACCTGGGGGCCGAAACCCCCGCTGGCATTGCCCTGAGCATCCTGGCCGAAGTGACGGCGGAGATGCACGGCGGCAGCGGCGAGCCGCTCAGCGCCAGGGCTCAATAATCACTTTGCCGGATGTGCGTCGGTCCAGCAGGTCGCTGAACGCCTGGGCCGTATCAAGCAGCGCGTAGCTGGGCCCCGGCTGCGGCGCGATGCGGCCCTTGTCGAGCAGTCTGCCAAACTCGGCGGCGGTCTGGGCCTGTGCCTGGGGGTCTGTCAGGAGGGTGGTCAGCCACAGGCCGGTCAGGGTCAAGTTGCGCTTCATCAGGTCGACGGGGTTGACGCGGACTTCTTCACGGCTGGCATTCCCAATCAGGATGATGCGGCCTCTGGGCGCGGCCATGCGCAGGCTCTCGGCAAGGCGCTGCCCACCCACGACTTCCAGAATCAGGGGGACGCCCAGCCCCCCAGCCGCTTCCCGCACCTTTTGCACCCGCTCTGGGTCGTCTTGCAGCAGCGTCACGTCTGCGCCCAGCTCACGGGCCACCGCCAGCTTCTCCTCGGTGCTGGCCATCGCCACCACCCGCATGTCCAGCGCCCCTGCCAGCTGAATGCTGGCGCGGCCCAGGGCTCCAGCGGCGGCCTGAACCAGCACCCACTCTCCGGCTTGCCCGCGTCCCAGGGTTCGCAGGCCGTGAAAAGCAGTCAGGTACGACACCCCAAAGGCGGCGGCCTGCACAGGAGTGTAGGTCTGCGGCACCGGCACCAGCGCCTGCACCGGCACCGTGGCGTAACCGGCCAGCCCGCCCTGACCGGCCAGGCAGGCCACCAGCTGCCCCAGCTTCACGCCGCTGACGCCTGCGCCCAGCTCGGTGACATATCCGGCGAATTCCATGCCCGGCACAAAAGGATAGTGGGCCGGGGTCAGGTATTCGTTCATCACACTCAGCACATCGGCGTAGTTGACCCCCACCGCTTCGACCCGCACCAGCACTTCGCCGGGGCCAGGTTGCGGCACAGGGGATTCGTGAAGTTCCAGCGCTTCGGCAGGCAGACCCTGACGGACTGCGAGGAGATGCTTCATGGTTCGGGTCATGGGGTGAGTGTACCGCTCAGCAGCTGCGCCGCCTGAGCCAGCGCCTGTGGCGTGTCCACGTCCAGCAGTTCGCCCGGCGGGCAGGGCACCTGCGCTGCACCCGTGAGCAGTGCCCGTGGGCCGCTGTCGGCGTCCGGCAGCGCCAGCAGGGCCGGAAAAAGGTCAGCGTGTAGCCACAGCGGTGGAGCGCTGACCGCACCGTACCGGCACTGGGCCGCCAGCGATGGCCGGGCTGCCGTCCGCAGGGCCCGGTGGGTCTCCAGGCTTACCAGCGGCATGTCGGCCAGCGCAAAGACCGCGCCGTCCAGCCCTGGCGGCAGCGCCTGCACCGCTGCCCGGAAGGACGACAGCAGCCCGCGCTCTGGCTCAGGGTTCACGGCGTAAAGGTAGCCCAAACCGTCCAGGGCGGCCCGCACTGCGTCACCGGCTTGCCCCGGTGGGACCACCGCCAACCGCACCAGGTCGCTGGCGTAGGCCAGGGCTTCGGCGGCGTGCCGGCACAGCGGTTTGCCGGCCAGGGGGACCAGCGGTTTGGGCAGGCCAGCAAAAGGGGAGCCGGAGTCCTGCATCCGTGTGCCCCGGCCCGCCGCCAGCAAGACCCCCGCCCGCCGGGGCACGGGCGCTGCCGCTTCAGTCACCGCCCTTGGGAGCCAGAGCGGCTTGCCCAGCCGGCCAGAATCTTGTCCACCGTCAGCGGGTAGTCCCGGATACGCACGCCGGATGCGTTATAAATCGCGTTGGCGACGGCTGCGCCCACCCCGCAGATGCCCAGCTCGCCCACGCCTTTGCCCTTGAGCGGCGAAGATTTATCATCCAGTTCTTCTAGGAAAATCACGTCTAAGTCGGGAATATCGGCGTGGACCGGCACATGGTATTCGGCCATATCGTGGTTGATGAACAGGCCCAGCTCCCCGTCCACATGCAGCTCCTCCATCAGCGCTGCGCCCACGCCCATCGTCATGCCGCCCAGACACTGACTGCGGGCCGTAACCGGATTAAAGATGCGCCCCGCCGCTGCGACGCTCAGCATCCGGCGCACGCGGATTTCGCCGGTCACGCGGTGCACGCCCACCTCGCAGAAGTGCGCCCCGAAACTGGCCTGCGCGTACTGCTTGTTCAGGTCACCGAAGGTCGCGTTAACCGTCGCCTCAAGGGGTTCAGGGGCTTTGGCAGCCACCACGCCAAGCAGGGTGCATTTGTTGTCTTCCCAGACTTCGCCGTCCTTGAACACGGCCTTTTTGGGGTCGTAACCAGCGGCTTTGGCGATTTTTTTGCGCAGTTCCTCGGCGGCGTAGTACACGCCCGTGCCTGCGCTGTTGGCTCCCCAGGAGCCACCCGAACCGCTTGATTTGGGAAATTCAGAGTCGCCCAGACGCACCTCTACGTCATCTAAGGTCAGGCCCAGCATCTCGGCGGCGGTCTGGCCGAGGATGGTGTACGACCCAGTGCCGATGTCGGTCATCTGCGTCTCGACGGTGATTTTGCCGCCTTTTTCCAGCCGCAGGGTCGCGCTGCTCGGCTTGACCAGATTGCCCCGGAAGGCCGAAGCCACGCCCAGGCCAATCAGCCACTCGCCGTCGCGCCGCTCGCCGGGCTGAGCCGAGCGCTGCTCCCAGCCGAATTCCTCGGCACCGCGGCGCAGGCAGTCGGCCAGGCGGCGACTGGAAAAGGGACGCTCGGGGCCTTTTTCCGGGTCGTAGCCGATGTCGTTCAGCACCCGCAGCTCAATAGGGTCCATCTCCAGCTTTTCGGCCAGCTCATCTACCGCGCACTCCAATGCGAGCATCCCTACCGCTTCCCCGGGGGCCCGCATGGACCCGCCAGGCGGCAGATGCAGTTCGCTCAGGCGCTGGCGGACCAGGCGGTTCTCGCCCGCGTATAGCAGCTTGGTCTGGTGGCTGGCCGTTTCGGCGCTGCCGCCCGGCAAGTTGCCCGAATACGAATCGTGCCCGATGGCGTGAATACGTCCGTCACCGTCGGCACCAAAGCGGATGCGCTGCACGGTGGCGGGCCGGTGGCTGGTGTGGTTGAAAATTTGCGGGCGGGTCAGGGCACACTTGACCGGGCGGCCCAGCGTGCGGGCGGCCACAGCGCTCAGTACGGCGTCCCCGTAGAACATCAGCTTGGAGCCAAAGCCCCCGCCGATATAGCGCGACACGATACGGATATTTTTCTGGGGCACATTCAGTGTTTTGGAGATGCCCCGGTGAACCCAGTGCACCATCTGGTTGGAGGTGTAGAGCGTCAGCTCCTCGCCGGCCTCATCCCACACGGCCAGTGAAGCGTGGGGCTCCAGCATGGCGTGGGACTGATAAGGCGTGGTGTAGGTCACGTCCAGCTGCACATCTGCCCGCCTGAAAGCCCCAGCAAAGTCGCCCACCTGCTGGTCCTTGCTTTCCTCGTCGCTGCCCGCTTTTTCGGCGTCTTCCATCACTTCGGCCAGCACGTAGTCGCCCTCGGCGGTTCGGTTGTCGTACTCGATCACCAGCGCTCCTGCGGCAGCACGGGCCTGCTCGAAGGTTTCAGCGACGACAAACGCCACCGCCTGATGGTAGTAATCCACCTCGGCGCTCCGCATCTGCGGGGTGGCGTCGTCCTCCTGAGGCACGGGGGTGTCGCTGGCTCCCTGGGCGGGCATGTTCTCATGGGTGAGCACCAGCAGCACGCCGGGCATGGCCTCGGCCACGCTACAGTCCACCGATGTCACCTGGCCGCGTGCCACGCCTGCTCCCACCAGATAGCCGTAAGTGGTGCCCTGGAGGTCCGGGTCAGCGCTGTACTCGTAAGCATAGGTGGCCTGCCCGGTGACTTTCAGCGGGCCTTCTTTACGGGCGTGCGGGCGGGCGAGTACCTTTTCCTGATCTAGCGGGTTGATGCCTGCCGGTGAATCGAACTTGCTCATGCCGCGCCTCCTTCCGGCGTTCCTGCGCTCTGCGTCTCGTTCATCACGGCCTGCACCAGCCTCTGGGCCAGGTCCAGCTTGAACGCGTTCTGGGCAGTGGGCCGGGCATCCTTGAAGGCGGCGTCGGTCACGGCCTGCGCGCCCTCGTTCCAGCGGGCTTCGGCGCTTTCTACGCGCCAGGGCTTGGGCGCCACGCCGCCAAAGGCCACGCGTGCGCCGCTGTCCGTCACCACCGCCGCCACCGACACCAGTGCAAACGCGTACGACTGCCGGTCGCGGGCCTTGAGGTAGATGTGCTGCCCACCCAAGGGCGGCGGGAGCGTGACCGAGGTGATCAGCTCGCCGCTTTCCAGCACGGTATCTATGTGGGGGGTGTCACCGGGCAGCCGGTGAAAGTCCCCGATAGGAATCTCGCGCCTGCTGCCATCCGCCTTCAGGGTCTGAATGGTCGCGTCCAGCACCCGCAGGGCCACGGCCATGTCGCCAGGATAGTTGGCGATGCAGTGCTCGCTGGTGCCAATCACGGCGAGCGGGCGGCTAAAGCCCGCCAGCGCACCGCAGCCGGTGCCGGGCTCGCGCTTGTTGCAGGGCAGATTGGTGTCGTAGAAGTACGGGCAGCGAGTGCGCTGAAGCAGATTGCCGCCCGTGGTGGCCCGGTTGCGAATCTGCCCTGACGCTCCGGCCAGGATGGCGCGGCTCAGCACGGCGTACTCCTGGCGCACACGGGGATGCGCGGCCAGATCGGTATTGCGCACCAGCGCGCCGATCTTCAGGCCGCCTTCTTCGGTCTCTGTGATCTCGGCCAGGCCGCTGCGGTTCAGGTCCACCAGCTGCGCCGGGGCCTCGATTTGCAGCTTCATCAGGTCCAGCAGGTTGGTGCCGCCGGCCAGGTACTTGCCGCCCTCTGCCAGCAGACCGGGAGCCTGTGCGGCGTCCTCGGCGCGGACATACTCGAAGGCCTTCATTCCTGTCCTCCTTCATGCACCGAGCGCACAGCCCGCACAATGTTGGGGTAAGCGGCGCAGCGGCAGATGTTGCCGCTCATGCGCTCACGCACCTCGTCGTCGCTGTACTCCACAGTGTTCAGATCGGCGGTCACATGACTGGGAATGCCGCGCTCCAGCTCGTCCAGCGTGCCCAGCGCCGACATGATTTGACCGGGTGTGCAGTAGCCGCACTGAAAGCCGTCGCACTCCACAAAAGCCGCCTGCATGGGGTGCAGGTCGTCCGGTGTGCCCAGGCTCTCGATGGTGGTGACTTCGTCGCCGTCATGCATCACGGCCAGCGACAGGCAGGAGTTGAGGCGCTTGCCGCCCACCAGCACTGTGCAGGCACCGCACTGCCCGTGGTCGCAGCCTTTCTTGGTGCCGGTGAGGTGCAGGTGCTCGCGCAGGGCGTCCAGAAGGGAGACGCGGGGGTCCAGTTCAAGCTGCTTAGGCTGCCCGTTGACCGTCAGTTCTACCCGCACGCTGCGCGGAAGTTGAAGGTCGGTGGACCCGTGAGAAGTGGTGTGGGTCATGCCGCAGGCTAGCAGCGCTTCTCCCTCCTCACACGCGGAATTCCTTTGTGCAGGATTAAGTTTGGGTGGGCGGGGAGCCTACGCATGGTTCCCAGGTGTTGCCCAGGCGGATAGACCCGAACTGGGTCTAAAAAGAAGGCCCACAGCGCTTACCCAGGTCATGCAAGCGCAAAGTGGCCACCGGAGTGCGCCCACCCCCCAAAAAAGAGTGATGTTTTCCAGTCCTCTAGGGGGGAGTGCCGACGTATAGTGAACTCCCCGCGCATTTCGGCCTTCGCTCTGCCACTTTCAGCTCTCATGAAAGGTATTCCTGCTGTGACCTCATCCAACGATTCTGGTCTGACCAACAATATCGGCCCTAAGGAACCCACCGCCGAACTGCTGTTTCCGCCCGGCCCGCTGCATCCCAAAAGCGGCGAATGGGTCGAAGTTCAGATTGACGGCGTGGCCTACCCCGCGCAGCTGGGCGAGCCGCTGCTCGACGTGATCAACCGCTCCGGCACCGAGCTGGCGCAGGTGTGCTACCACCCGCAGCTGGGCCCCATTCAGTCGTGCGATACCTGCACGGTAGAGATTGACGGTGCCCTGACCCGTGCCTGCGGCACCCCGGTGCAGGCCGGGCAGGTCGTCCGCACCCAGACCGCGCCTGCCCGCGCCGCTCAGCGCGATGCCTATGACCGTCTGATTGCCAACCACGTGCTGTACTGCACCGTCTGCGACAACAACAACGGCAACTGCACTGTTCACAACACCCTCAGCACCCTGCGGCTGGAGCACCAGCACCGCGCCTATCACCCCAAGGGCTACGAGAAGGACTTTTCCAACCCCTTTTACCGGTATGACCCGGATCAGTGCATCCTGTGTGGGCGCTGCGTGGAAGCCTGCCAGAACGTGCAGGTCAACGAGACGCTGAGCATCAACTGGGAAGCCGAGCAGCCGGTGGTGCTGTGGGACGGCGGCAAGCCTATCGGTGACAGCAGCTGCGTGAGCTGCGGCCACTGCGTGACCGTGTGCCCCTGCAACGCCCTGATGGAAAAGAGCATGCTGGGCGAGGCCGGGCTGATGACCGACCTGCCGCTGCCGGTGTTCAACTCGGCGGTGGAAGCGGTCAAAGCCGTCGAGCCCAGCACCGGCTTGGAAGCGATTCTGGGCATCTCCGAAATTGAGTCGCAGGCCCGCGAAGGCTACATTGAGCGCACCAAGACGGTCTGCACCTACTGCGGCGTGGGCTGTTCGTTCGACATCTGGACCAAAGGCCGCCACATCCTGAAAGTGGAACCGCAGCAGGGCGCGGCCAACGGCATCTCGACCTGCGTGAAGGGCAAGTTCGGCTGGGACTACGTGAACAGCGAAGACCGCCTGACCAGCCCGCTCATCCGTGAAGGTGACCACTTCCGCGAAGCCAGCTGGGACGAGGCGCTGGACTATGTGGCCCGCCGCATGACCGAGATCAAGGACCGCCACGGCCCCGACGCACTGTCCTTCGTGGCGTCCAGCAAGTGCACCAACGAAGAAGCGTTCTTGGTGCAGAAGTTCGCCCGGCAGGTGATCGGCACCAACAACGTGGACAACTGCTCGCGTTATTGCCAGAGCCCCGCCACGGTGGGTCTGGTCCGCACGGTGGGCTACGGCGGCGACTCAGGCACCATCAAGGACCTGGAGCAGGCCGATCTGGTTATCGGGATCGGCACCAACACCGCCGAAAGCCATCCGGTGCTTGCCACCCGGCTCAAGCGGGCGCAGAAGCTGGGCCGCCAGAAAATTGTGGTGGTGGACCTGCGTGAACATGAACTGGCCCGCCGCGCCGACCTGTTCTTGCAGCCCCGGCCTGCCACGGACTTTATCTGGCTCTCGGCGGTCAGCCGCTACATCCTGGATCATGGCCTGGAAGCCGGGGAGTTCCTGGCGGCGCGGGTGGACGGCCTGGCCGAGTACCGCGCCAGCCTGGAGCCTTACACCCTGGAGTACGCGGCCCAGGCCACCGGTTGGAGCGTAGAGACCCTGAAGAACCTGGCCGAAATGATTGCCTCTCATCAGCGGGTGTGCATCATGTGGGCGATGGGCGTGACCCAGCAGTGCGGCGGGTCCGAGACGAGCACCGCCATTTCCAACCTGCTGCTGGTCACCGGCAACTATGGCCGTCCCGGCACTGGCGCGTATCCGCTGCGCGGTCACAACAACGTGCAGGGCACCTCCGACATGGGCGCCATGCCCGACCAGGTGAGCGGCTACCAGCGCGTGACCGACCCCGAAGTGGTGGCCCGCATGCAGGCCGAGTGGGGCATCACCCTGCGCCCTGACCGTGGCCTGGACAACACCCAGATGATTGACGCGGCTATTGAGGGGCGGCTCAAGGCCATGTGGCTGACCGGTGAGGAGATGAGCCTGACCGATGCCGACGTGAACCACCTGATTCGCGGCTATGAATCGCTGGAACTGTTTGTCGTACAGGACCTGTACTTCACCAACACGGCCCGCTACGCCGACGTGATTTTCCCCGCTACACCTTCCCTGGAAAAAGAAGGCACCTTTACCTCCACCGAGCGGCGCATTCAGCGGCTGTATCAGGTGATGGAGCCGCTGCCTGGCTGCAAGCCCGACTGGCAGATTTATCAGGCGGTGGCGCAGCGTATGGGGGCCCAGGGCTGGGACTATACCCACCCCGGCGACATCATGGACGAGGTGGCCCGCGTCAGCCCGATGTTTGCGGGCGTGAGCTACAGCCGTCTGGAAGGCTATGACACCCTGTGCTGGCCAGTGGCCGAAGACGGCACCGACACCCCGCTGCTGTACACTGAAGAGTTCCACTTCCAGGGCGGCAAGGCCCGGCTGTGGCCCGCCGAGTATGTGGCCCCGGTCAATGTGCCGGACGCCGAATACGACCTACAACTGAACTCGGGGCGGATGCTGGAGCACTTCCACGAGGGCAACATGACGTTCCGGGTGCCCGGCATCGCCGCCAAGACGCCAGATGCGTTCGTCGAAATCAGCCCCGAGCTGGCCGCCGAGCGCGGTGTAGAAACCGGCAGCTGGGTCCGCGTGGTAAGCAAAAATGGCGCAGTGCGCCTGCGTGCCCTGGTGACCGAACGGGTCAGCGGCAAGCAAATCTATATCCCCATGAACTCGCGTGAACTGGAAGGCTCGGTGAACCTGCTCACCGGCCAGAACCGCGACACCATCACCCACACGCCCGCCTACAAGGACACCGCCGTGCGCCTGGAAGTGCTGGGCGAGCGTGGTCCCTCGCCGCTGCCGCGCCACAACTTCCGCTTCGGTCAGCCCACCCCGCAGCGCGGCGTGGAAGTCGAGCGCAAGTGGGCCCGTGATGATTATTTCTTCCCCGACGGCAGCTATGTGGGCGGCGTGGCTGAAGAAGGCCCAGGCGTGGGCCAGGCCCCGGCGTTCGGAAGCGACGACTGAGCACACACGGGGGAGAGGGGAACCCTGAGGCGAGCTTCGCCGCTTCCTTCCCTTCTTCCCTGGGGCTTTCCTCCAAGGAGAACTTATGGCAAAAGCAATTGAATACACCCCGCACCCGCCTACCCCTGCCGAGAAGCTGGGCGCGGCCACGGCGCAGGCCGAACCAGCCCTGGCCGAAGCCCTGGAACTGCTGACCGAGCTGCACCAGCGCGGCGGCCTGGACCTGGCGCTCAAGCTGCTGCGCGGGAGTGAGGGCCTGACAGCGGCGGCCCTAGATAAAGTGACCGGCGAAACGGGCACCAACGTCATCAGGAATGTGGTGGAACTGGGCAAGCTGGCCGGGTCGCTGGACCCCGCCGAGTTGCAAGTTCTGCTGGGCGCTCTGAGCGGCGGCGTACGTGAGGCAGCCCGCAGTGTCGAGGCAGGAGAGCGGGTCACGCCTGCAGGGGCTCTGCGGCAACTGGCCGACCCGGACGTGCAGCTGGCCCTGGGGGCGGTCTTCGGACTGCTGCGCGGCATGGGCGCTGGCCTGCGCCAACGCGGAGAGCAGGGCCATTAGAGGCAGGAACAGAGGCCACAGATGGCCCTGAATGACCCCTGGCCGGTGCAGCGCTTCGGACCGACTGGCCTGGAGGAGCCGATCAGCGACCTGGTGGCCGTAGAAGAACCGCTGGAGCTGCGCGGGCGGGATGCAGCGGGCCTGGAGCGCCCCCTGGCGGTGCTGATGCGGACTCCCGGTGCGGACCGTGAACTGCTGCGCGGCTGGCTCCACGCCGAAGGGCTGTCCGGCGACCTCACGCCGCACCCGGAGAACCCCAATCTGTGGGTGCTGTCAGGTGAGGTGCCGCCCGATTACGCGGCGCGCCATGCGTCCAGTGCCTGCGGTATCTGCGGCAGCGGCAGCATTGAGCGCTTGCTGCTGCGGACTGGAGATTTGCCGCCTGGCCCGCCGTTGGATCCGGCCTGGCTGGCCGCTTTGCCAGAGCGGCTGCGGGCCGGTCAGGCCGGCTTTGCGGCCAGTGGGGGGCTGCACGGCGCGGCCCTCTTTATTCCTGGCCGCGCAGACCCCCTCTGCCTGTTTGAGGACATCGGGCGGCACAACGCTGCCGACAAGGTCATCGGCTGGGCGCTGGACCGCCCGGCGCTGCACCGTCCGGCAAGCGTGCTGGTCATCAGCAGTCGCTTGGGCTACGAAATCGCCCAGAAGGCTGTGTTGGCCGAAATCGGGGCTGTAGTGGGCGTGGGAGCCGCCACCACCCTGGCCGCCCAGACCGCACAGGCATTTGGGCTGTTGCTGTGCGGCTTTGCGCGTCATGGTCGCCTGACCGTGTATGCCGGAGCCGAGCGGCTGGCAGACACCTACCGGCCCTGACTTCCGGCGCTACTGCACTTACTGCACGGTGATATTGACGCCGCTTGCGGGAGCAGACGCCGTGGTTTTGCCGCTGTAGGACGCCTTGGAGGTGTCCACCACGGCCCGCAGTTCATAGGTGCCCTGAAGCACATTCAGTTCATAGGGCAAGCTGAGTGATGTCAGCTGCTGGCCTACCTTCTGAAAGGGGGCACCGACGGCTTTTCCATTTTGGTAAGCCTGCACAGTCAGGTCGTAATAGACCGGCTGGGGAGGCGCTGGGGTTCCCACCAGGGCTTTGGCTGCGGCCAGTGCGCCCGGCAGGTTCAGCTGCGGCTGGGCCGAGTCGGTGGGCTTGCCGCCCGTGACCAGCGCTTGCCGCACCTGCGCTGCACTCAGGCCCGGATAAGCCGCCCGAATCAGCGAGGCTGCCCCGCTGGTCAGTGCACTTGCTTCGGAAGTGCCGATGCCCAGCTGATACCCTCCAGGCGCGAGTTCCAGCAGTTGGTGGGTGGGGCGGTCACAGCCGTACTCGCCGCCGGGGGCCAGCAGGTCCAGCGTCTGTCCACTTTGGGGCCGGGCGCTGAAGCACGACATCTGCCCGGCAGGGTTGACCGCACCGACGGCCATGACTGTGGGATGGTTGGCCGGGAAGTAGATGCCATCTCCAGGAGTGTTGCCAACAGACGAAATCATCAGGATATCGGCGTTGGCGGCCCGCAGCAGTTGCTCATGCACTTTGGGGTCGGTGTTGAGCTTCGGAATGCCCAGGCTCATGTTGATCACGCGGGCCTTGAGGTCCACAGCTTTGGCGATGCCGCTGGCCAGGCTGACCGTGGTGGCTGATGAGGTCTGGCCGTTGTCTCCGAACACCTTGATGGGAATGGCCTGCCCCTGCCACGTCATCCCGCTCAGGCCCAGGCCATTGTTGGTAGCCGCTGCGATCATGCCGGTCATGGCTGTGCCGTGCCCCGTCTGCCCCGCTTTGACCTCGGAAGGGTTGCCGTCTTCGCCCTGGCAATTGGCATCCGCCAGGACTGAGCAGGTATCGTACCCGCTCGCCAGTCTTCCCCTGAGGTCCGGGTGACCGAGGTCCACGCCGGTGTCCAGCACTGCGGTGAGTGCTCCCGCAGGAGCCGCCCCCAGCTGTGCCCAGCCTTCAGCAGCCCCAATCTGTGTCAGGTAGGTTTGATGCTGCTGGCCTTCGCCGATCTGGACGCCTGCCCTGCCCGGAAAGCCTGGATCGTTTGGAATCGCCAGCGCCGTATAGAGGTAGTTGGGCTGCGAGGAGACACCCTCGGCGGCCAACTGCTGCGCCAGTTCCTGCGGGTCAGAGGTCTGCACGCGAATCATATTCAGTTGGCTCAAGTGCTCTTGGTGGAGTCCGCCGAGGCGGGTATTGACCGCCTGCGCCGACAAACCGCCCGAGGACACCAGCAGCTCGCCGGGAACGTGTGGGGCGCTCCAGTCTGCTCCTCCCTGTCCAACCGGGTTCTGTGCCTGTTCCCCTGTGGTTTTTACGCTCTGTGCGCCCAGAGCGAGGCTGCCCTGCGGGAGCGTCACGTTGCCACTGATCCTGACAGTGCTGGGGTTGGGAGTCCCGGGCGCAGGCGCTGGGGTACCGCCGCACGCGGTGAGCGACAGCGTGAGCAGAGCGCCGAGCGTGACTGAGGTTCGCCAGGAGGACTGTAGATGTGAAATAGGCTGCATCACTCCACCTTGCACCTTGAGGGACCGCCGTGGATGAAGTTGGCTGACTCTAAATTTATGACCTGCGTGTCAGACATTGTTTTTGGCTCTGACAGACCCAATCCCGGCTCACAAAATGAAGGTTTCTATAAGGAGATGGCGGCAGCCTGATAGTGTTGCCGACTAGACATTTTGCAGCGTGCCGTGCAAACTGCGCCTATGACGAAAAAAGCAAGCAAAGGCAAAGCCGCAGCAGCTCCTGCGGAGAAGATGAACAAGTCCCAGCTGGTGGAGAAAGTGGCCGAGCAAACTGGTCTGACCAAGAAGCAGGCTGATGAAGCCGTCAGCACCATGCTGGACACCGTTGTGGAAGCCCTGCGCGGCGGCCAGTCCGTGGGCCTGCCCGGCCTGGGCACCCTGAGCGTCAAGGAAACCGCTGCCCGCACCGGCGTGAAGCCCGGCACCACCGAGAAGATCCAGATCCCCGCTGGCAAGAAAGTGGCCTTCAAAGTGGCCACCACCCTGAAGGGCAACCTCTAAGTCTAGACTTAGACTGTGAAGCGGCGGGCCCCAGCCAATCGGCGGGGCCCGCCGCTTTTTTTGCATGTAGGCTAGGCGTTCCTTGGTCTCTAGGGCCGCTGCGGCACGCCACTCACCGTAATCAGGGTCTGGTTGCCCTGGCGCACTGCGCTGTACTGAATCCGGTCTGTGCCGCGTGCCAGAAAAGCCGAGTAATCGCTGCTCATCAGGTCGTCGGTCTGGGGCAGGTAGCCAGCCTCCGTAAAGGTATCCAGCAGGGCGCGGGGCTGCCAGCCGGTGAGGCGGAACTGCTCCACACGGCCCAGGCCCTGGCGCACTTCCCGGCGGTAGCTGCTGGATGCCGGGCACTCCGGGGTCAGGCCAGCTGGGAGTGGGGCCAGACCCCAAACCTGCCCAGGCTGTTCGAAGCAGTAAAGCCCCCCCAACCACTGCCGCTCGGTGAGCCACCAGCTGCCCGCCAGTCCCAGCAGGGCCAGCAGTGCAGCAGCGAAAAGGATGGATGGTCGCTTAGCTTTCGGGTTAGTCACTAAAGTGGTCACGGGGTTCTCCCATATGCGCTGTCATCATATCCAGCAGTTGTTCGATGTGGCCGTCATGTAGGGCGTAGTACATGTTGCGGCCCTCCCGGCGGCTCCGCACGGCCCGGTTGGCCCGCAGCAGCCGCAGCGAGTGGCTTACGCTGCTTTCCGAAGCGCCGGTGACGGCGGCCAGGTCACACACACACAGCTCACCGCCGCGCAGCGCCAGCAGCAGCCGCAGCCGCCCTGGGTCGCCCAGCAGCCGGAACATTTCCGCCGAGCCTGCCACCACGTCCTCGCTGGGCATGGTCTGCTGCGCTGCGGCCACCGCCTGCGGGTGAACGCAGCGCACCTCACACCTATCGGTCATGCGGCTTCCTCCCGGGGGCGCCAGCGCAGCAGCCGCAGTGCATTCAGAGTCACCAGCACTGTGGCTCCGGTATCGGCCAGGACCGCCAGCCACAGCCCGGTATAGCCCAGCAGCGTGGTGACCAGGAAAATGGCCTTGAGGCCCAGAGCCAGGGCAATGTTGATCCGGATGTTGTTCAGGGTGGCTCGCCCCAGTTCCAGCAGCTCGGCCACGCCGCTTAGCCGCCCGGAGAGCAGCGCCGCGCCTGCCGTTTCCAGAGCCACATCGGTGCCGCCGCCCATCGCGATGCTGGCGTCGGCACGGGCCAGGGCGGGGGCGTCATTGATGCCGTCGCCCACCATCGCCACCGGCCCAGGCAGCTGCCCGATGATTCGCAGCTTGTCCTCGGGCAGCAGTTCGGCCTCGGCCCAGCGGATGCCCAACTCACCGGCCACCGCTGCCGCTGTACGGGCATTGTCGCCGGTGAGCATGACGCTCTGCACGCCCAGCTTTCGCAGCCGTGCCAGGGTCGCCGCTGCTTCGGGCCGGGTCTGGTCGCGTAGGGCCAGCACCCCCAGCGCCTGAGTGTCTGAATGCAGCACGCTCACGGTGTGTCCAGCCCCTTCCAGCGCAGCTATGCGCCCGCGCAGCTCAGAGCTAATCTCTACGGTGGTCTGGGCAAAGCGCGGCGAGGACACGCTTAGGCGCTGGCCCTCCACCACCGCCTGAACCCCGCGCCCCCCCAGGGTCTGTGCTCCAGTGGCAGCAGGGATGTGGAGCCCGCGCTCCTGCGCCGCCGCCTGAATGGCCTGTGCCAGCGGGTGGGTGCTGCCGCTTTCAACCGCTGCGGCCAGTTGCAGTACCTCGTCTTCGCTCAGGCCAGCGAGACCCAGGACAGCTGTGACCTGCGGATGTCCGGCAGTGAGGGTGCCGGTTTTGTCAAAGGCGACTGTGCGAATCCCAGCTAGGGTTTCTAGAACCGCTCCGCTGCTCACCAGCAGGCCCCGGCGTGCGCCTGCGCTCAGGGCACTGGTCATGGCTGCGGGTACGCTCAGGACCAGGGCGCACGGGCACCCAATCAGCAGCAGCGCCAGCGCTTTGTACAGCCAGAGCAGCCACTCGGCTCCGGTCAGCAGGGGCGGCAGCGCAGCGGTGAGGAGCCCGGCCAGCAGCACCAGCGGCGTGTACAGGCGGCTGAAGCGGTCCATCAGGCGCTCGGTGGGGGCTTTGTCCTGGGCTGCCTGTTCCACCAGCCGGGCAATGCGGGCCACGGTGCCGTCACTGGCCGGGCGGATCACTTCTATTTCCAGCACCCCTTCACCGTTCACACTGCCTGCGTACACCTCAGCGCCTGGTTCCCGGCGCACCGGCATGCTTTCGCCCGTCACCGCGCTGTTGTCCAGGCTGGAGACACCAGCCCGAATCACCCCGTCGGCGGGCACCCGCGCCCCAGCCGCCACCTGCACGCACTGCCCTGGCTGCAAGCTGTCCGCGCTGACTTCACGCAGCACGCCGCCTTCGAGCAGCTGCGCGGTGCGCGGTGTCAGGGCGGCCAGCGCCTCAATGCCCCGCCGCGCCCGCCCCGCCGCGAAGCCTTCCAGCCATTCACCCACGGCGAACAGGGCCACCACCGCCGCGCCCTCAGCAGCCTCGCCAATCAGGACTGCGCCCACCACGGCCACAGTCACCAGGGTATGGATGGAAAAGGGAGTGCCGCGCCGCGCCGCTGCCCAGGCCTGGCGGGCCAGCGGGGCCACCGCCACCAGAGCGGCTGCCGAGAAAGCCACTGGCGCACTGGCCGGGGAGATCAGCGCTGCGAGTGTGGCCAGTCCCACACTTCCGGCGCTCAGCAGCAGCAGGCGGCCTTTGGGTGTGGCGTACCAGGCGGGCCCGTGCGTCAGCGGATGGGGTGAGCCAGACGGACCCTGCTCCAGCGTGGCCGGGTGCCCCAAGGCCCGCAGCTCGGCCTCCAAGCGGGTGCGGCTGGTCAGCGCTTCGTCCAGCGTGAGCTGAAGCCGCTGCGACGCGTGGTTCAGCTGCACCCCGCTTACGCCCGGCAGGCGGCACAGTGCGCCGTCCACGGTGCGTGCGCAGGTGGGGCAATCCATGCCCTGAACGCGGTAAGTCAGGAGGGGAGAGTCAGGCATGGCCCTAATGTACCTGAATATCTGAATAGATGTTCATATATCAGCTGAGAAGTAGTGCTCAACAGAGAATGAGGGGACGCCTGTGGCAGCCCTCGAACACCTATGCCGCCGACATTCCTCTGATGCCTGGTCTACCTCCGCTACACTGACCGCATGACCTCTCCTGAATCCAGGCCGCCGGTGGGTCGTCCCGTCCCGGACATGCCCGAACATTCCGAGTTGCCGGTCAGCAGTGGCCACCGCGCCTCGCAGGAGCGCCCGGCGTTCGCGGTCAACGGGTTCGTCGCCTTTGCGCTGATGCTGCTGGCCACCGCTGCCCTGCTCTTTGTGGGGTGGCAGTTGCTGGGTTCGCTGCTGAACAGTGCCGTGGCGACGGTGGGCTTGGTGCCCGCGCTGGTGCTGCTGTTTCCGCTGGCCGGGGTGCTGCTGCGCGGGTTCTTTGTGGTGGCTCCCAATCAGGCTGTGGTCCTAACCCTGTTCGGCAGGTACATCGGCACAGTGCGTCAAAATGGCTATTTCTGGGCCAATCCGTTTGCCGGGCGGCAGGATATCAGCCTGCGCATTCGCAACTTTCAGAGTCAGCTGGTCAAGGTCAACGACGCGGCGGGCAACCCCGTCGAAATTGCCGCAGTCATCGTGTGGCGGGTGGTGGACACGGCGCGGGCGTCCTTTGACGTCGAGAACTACAATTCCTTTGTGGACGTGCAGGCCGAAACTGCGCTGCGGCACCTGGGCACGGCGTTCGCTTATGAAGCGTATGGCCTGGACGAGCACGGCCAGCCGGTGGTGAGTCTGCGTGGCCGCCCCGATGAGGTGGCCCACTACCTGCGTGAAGACCTCCAGGCCCGGCTCTCGCTGGCCGGGGTAGAGGTGCTGGACGCGCGCATCAGCCACCTGGCCTACGCCCCGGAAATCGCTTCGGCCATGCTCCAGCGCCAGCAGGCCGAAGCGGTGCTTCAGGCCCGGCAGGTCATCGTGGAAGGGGCCGTGGGCATGGTGCAGATGGCCATTGAGCGCCTGGAACGTGACGGTGTGGTGGACCTGGACCGCGAGAACCGCGCCGAGCTGGTGAACAACCTGCTGGTGGTGCTGACCTCCGAGCGCGGCGCGCAGCCTACCCTGAACTCTGGGCGCTAGGTCTGAACACTAGGCCTGAGCGTGTGGCGCTGGCGCTGTCAGCTTGAGCCCGATCAGGGCGGCCAGCAGCGCCGCCAACAAGCCCAGGCGCAGCGGGGTCAGAGTTTCTCCGAACAGCACGTTTCCCAGCAGCATGGCCCCCACCGCGCCTATGCCAGTCCAAGTGGCGTAGGCCAGGCCCAGTGGAATGGTGCGAATGGCCCGCGCCAGGCACTCGAAGCTGAGCACAGCCAGCACTATAAAAGCTAGTCGGTACTCGCCCTGCATCTGGCTCAGCTTGAGCGCTGTCGCCATGCCCACTTCAAACAGTCCGGCCAGCGCCAGCCACAGCCAGCCGCTCACGCCCCGCTCCCAGTCAGCCGCAGCGCCGCAATGAGGGCGACCACCAGCGCCAGCAGCCCCAGCTGCACCCGGTTCAGCCGCTCTCCAAAGAAGGCCGCCCCTACCAGCACGGTGCCCACCGCTCCGATGCCGGTCCAGACGGTGTAGGCCGTACCCAGTGGAATGGTCTTCATGGCCTCTTGCAGAAATCCGAAGCTCAGA
This sequence comes from Deinococcus piscis, assembly GCF_014653275.1. GTDB lineage: Bacteria > Deinococcota > Deinococci > Deinococcales > Deinococcaceae > Deinococcus > Deinococcus piscis. Next base: position 97,576 of record NZ_BNAL01000002.1, on the reverse strand, counting down.
ACGGCGCATACCAAGAACAGCCAGATGTAACGCTTGTCCCGCTGTTCCAATTTGAGCGCCGTCGTGAAGCCCACTTCCAGCACTCCGGCCAACAGCAGAGCGGTCCAGCCCAAACCTTCAGTCCCCATATTTTGTCCTTTCTCGCACGTATGTGCTAATTAACTTGGAAATGTAATAGCACGGATGTGCTCAATACTGCTAGAACGTGAACCATGCCCAAACAGGTGGACCATGACCAGCGCCGCGCCGAACTGGCCCAGGCCGTGTGGCGGCTGATTCGCCGCTCCGGTTTGGAAGGGGTGACCATCCGTGCGCTGGCCCAGGAAAGCGGATGGTCCAGCGGGGCTGTGCGCCACTATCTGCCCAGCCGTGCTGCCGTGCTGGCCTTTGCCGCCGAGCAGGTGAGTGCCCAGGCTGAGGCCCAGCTGCGCCAGCTGCCTCTGCACGGCACCCCCCGGCAGAACCTGCTGAGCTTTCTGGAAGCCACCTTGCCTATCAGTGCCCAGAGCCGCGAGTGGATGGAGGTCTGGCTGGCGTTTGTGGGGGCCTCGGTGGGTGACCCGCAGCTGGCCGGGGTACAGGGACTGACCTACCGTGACCTGAATGTGGCCCTGGTGGATATCCTGACGCACCTGCAAGCGGACGGCTGGACCCTGAGAGGTACGCCGCAGGAAGCTGCCCTTGACCTGCAAGCGTCGCTTGATGGCCTGAGTGTGCACCTGCTGCTGGGGGTCATGACGCCAGAGCAGGCGTGTGCCGCTCTGGAGCGCACGGTGGACCGCCTGATGGGTGCGCCGGCCGCAGGTCAGCTTGCATAATGCACTTATGGGCGAACTCCAGACCCTGGACCTGATTATCGCGCTGGTGGCTGTCTTTGACGTGGTGACTGGGCATTTCCTCAGTGCGCGGCAGCTGCGCTTGGCCGAGCAGATGCCGGAGCCGCAGGACCGCGAGCTGATGCGTGAGCGGGCGCAGCGTGGCCGCGTCATGCTGATGTATGTTTCGCCGCTGCTCCTGGTGGCGCTGTATCTGCTGTGGCTGCGGCCCTCTATGGTGTAGGCCAGTGTGCCCTGGTCTGGGCAAGTCAGCAGGCACGGTTCAGCAAAGCTTCAGGCAACCTCTGCCCTGGTTAGGGAGGCGTAGGCTAACCAGATGTCCCGAGTTCCCGGTCCGCCGACTCCACTCTCTGCGCCGCTGCCTTCTGAGGCCGCCCTTCCTCCTTCAGACACGCGCCCTGCGTCGCCGCACCGCTGGCTGGGGCTGGTGTTGGGCGTGCTGTTGCCCCTGCTGCTGGTGGGTTGGCTGGGCGAGGAAGTGCTTGAAGGCGAGCGTTTCCGCTTTGAGGCCCCGCTGATGCTGGCGGTGCATGAGGCAGTGGGCACCCGCCTTGACCCACTGGCCCTGTGGCTGCACTTCTGGGGCGGCCCGCTGGTGATGCCACTGCTCTTTCTGGTCCTCGCGGCCTGGTCCTGGCGTTATCTGGGCCGACGTGCGGCGCTGTTCACCCTGCTGGGGCCGGGCAGTGCCGTGGCCGTCGGCGGGCTGATGAAGCTGGTTTTTTCGCGTCCCCGCCCTGAGTTGTGGCCCCGGCTGGTGGAGGAGACCAGCGCCTCTTTTCCCAGTGGACACGCGACGATGGGCGCGGCCCTGGCCACCTGGGCTGTGCTGCTGCTGTGGCCCCGGCTGGGCCAGACCCGCTGGTTGGTGCTCTTGGCGGGCCTCCTGTACGCGGGCATGATGGGATTTTCGCGGATTGTGCTGGGCGTCCACTACCCCAGCGACGTTCTGGCTGGGTGGCTGACCGGCTTGGCCCTGGTGCTGGGCATGTTCCGGCTTTTGGGCCGCCCACTGTGGCCGTCTGCTGCGGCCAGTGTCCCCGACTGACCGACAGTGAACCTCCCTTTAGCCGCGCCTCCTGTAGTGGTCGCCCCGGCCCGTTAGGGTAAGCCTTATGCAACTGGACATCCGCCACAACGAAACCAAGCAGCGCTACGAGGCCTATCAGGGCGAGCAGCTGGTGGGCCACTTGGACTACGAGGACCTGGGCAATGCCGCCCTGCTAACCCACACCGAAATTGACCCGGAAAGCGGCGGCCAGGGCTACGGCAGCGAGCTGGTGACTGGTGCACTGGAAGGTTTTCGCCAGCAGGGCAAGCTGATCGTGCCGCAGTGCGCTTTTGTGACCAGCTTCCTTCAGAAAAATCCGGAGTATCTGGAGCTGGTTCATCCCAACCAGCGCGGACAGCTGGGCATGGAAGAGCGCGAGAACCGCTGAGACGCCAGGACGCTTGCGCCAAGGCCGAACGCCGCCCCGTGAGGAAGGCGGCTTTTTTTGGGCCAGCACCGCCTGACTAGTGGGTCGGTGCTGCCCTAAGGTGCAATACCCGGGTGCGTCCCCAGTCGGCGGGGTCGCTGCTCATGGGAAGGTACTGCCCCGCCGCCCAGCCGCGCAGCTGGTCGCGTGCGTAGGGTGACAGTGGGTTGCCACTTTGGCCCAGTGAGCCGGTAAAGAGGCTGGCGTCAGGGTCGCTCAGGTCAATCAGTTGCCGGTAGCTTGCTGCGTGAGTAAAGGCCAGGGTGCCGTCTTCCCGGTTGGGCCGGGCCACATTGACGGTATCGCTGCCGCCAGGCGCGGGAATCAGGGCATTGAACAGCGGAGCCAGGGCCCTGATTTCCCCGAATGCTCCGTGCGTGCTGAGCGCCTGGTGCGTTTCCCCGTAAGGCAGGCGGGCGGCCTTTTGGACTGCTGTTTCTAGGGTGCTGGCCAGCAAGGGAGTGCAGTCCTGCTTGCTGGCGCCGCCGCACAGTGGCCCCTCTCCAGCGGTCAGAGCAGCGGCCACGGCGCGGGTGCTGGGTTCTGCTCCCAGGTGCTGCTGGCCCTGCGCTTTCAGCTCAGCCAGCCACCACTCGAACACGGTGGCTGAGCTGGAGTCTGTGCTGAGCTGACCGTCCCACTGGCGCAGCCGGTCCAGGGCGGCCTCGGCGCTCAGGCCAGCGCTGGGCAGGGCCAGGAGTGCCTCTTTCATTTCCCGCCACGGACCACTGAGGACATCGCCCTGGAGAGCGGCCATGTCATCCAGTGTCAGGCCCGATTTGCCCGTCAGCTGCTCGGTGATTCGTGCGGCCCGGTAAGGATCGGCCCAGGTCCGGTCATTGGTCAGAAGCCAGGGGTAAGCCTGCGGCACCGAGCGGTTGTTGGCAGTGACGACCAGGCCGTCGGCGGGATTGAAGGTCTGAGGCAATTCCCCAAACGGAATCCAGCCGTCCCAGCGGTGCTGCCCATCGGCGGGAACCGGCAAGCTGCCGTCCCAGCCCCGGCGTACCGGCACCCGTCCCGGCGCAATGTAGCCGATATTGCCGTCTACATCGGCGTACACAAAGCTCTGACTGGGGGCCACGTAACTTTGCATGGCCGTGCGGAATTCGTCCCAATTCTGGGCGTAGTTGGCTCCTAGAAAAGCGTCCATGGTGGTGTCGCCGCTCATCAGCGTGGGCCAGCTCAGAGCCAGTTTGCTGCCCTGCGGCCCGCTGATCACGGAACTGATCACTGGGCCATACTCGCTCTGCTCCAGATTCAGCCGGACATCCGCGCTGCCCTTGACCCGAATCCGTTCTTCGCGGGTTTGGACGGGCGCGTCTGGTGGCAGGATAAAGAGGTCCTGCACGTCGGGATCATGGTTGGTGACTCCCCAGGCCACCCGTTCATTGCGCCCAATCACCACCGCTGGCAGGCCGGGGATGGTGGCCCCAATGGCATGTAGCTCCTCGCCCTGAACCTCGGCCAGATACCACAGCATCGGGCTTTGGAGCTTGAGGTGGGGGTCGTCTGCCAACAGCGGTTTGCCACTGGCGGTATGTGCCCCCGATACCACCCAGTTGTTGCTGCCCCGGCTGGCTTCGAATTCCATGCCCAGTTGCCGCGCTGCGGCCAGATGCTGCTGCAATTGCTCCACGTGAGCGGCAGGTAGCCCAGCTGGACAGGCCGCGCCAGAGTCGCTGTTCGTTGGTGCAGAGGGCGTTACAGGCAATTCATCTTCGCTGAGAATGGTCGGCCCCTGCGCCGGATAGGGGGGGGCAACCGCTTTGAGTGCCTGCGGGCCGCCTTCTGCACACAGTGCTGCATTGCTCAGTTCCTGTTTCCAGTTGCCCCCCAGATCAAACGACATCAGTTTGCTCCAGGCCACCGAGTCTACGTCGGTCCAGGGATCGGGTTCGTAGCCCAGAATCAAGAACTCAGGCGCGGTTTTGCCCAGCGCAAAGCCTGCATTGACCCCAGCCGTATACGCCGAAATCAGGCGGCGGCTCTGCGGGCTGAGGGCGTCCAGCGCTGTTTCGGCTGCCCTCTGAAAGCCCCAAGTCCGCAAAAAACGGTCCTGTTCCAGCGCGGCTGTACCGAGCACTTCTGCCAGCCGTCCCTGTGCAATGCGCCGCTGAAAATCCAGCTGCCAGGCCCGGTCCTGGGCGTGGACCAGCCCCAGGGCATAGACCGCGTCCTCGTCACGGGAGGCCTGAATATGTGGAATCCCGTATTGGTCGCGGGTAATGGTGGTGTCTGAGCCCAGTCCGGCCACATGGAGTGTCCCGCTCAGCTGCGGCAACGTCTGGGTTCTTACATAGATAAGTCCCGCCAGCAGCGCCAACAAGGCAGCCAGCAGCAGCCCCAGAGCGGCCCTCAGCACAGTTGTGAGCATGCGGGCAGTCTAGCCCGAAGCCGTGACAGGGTGGCGAGTGACCAAGGGTGGTGCAGTCAGAAGCTGGGCCACTCGCCACCGGGGACAAACCATTTGTTTGGCCTGTCCCCGGTCATGTCCATCTTGTATTGCTTATCTGGCAATTCTGGCAGTTTAAGTTTAGTGGGCAGTGGTGCCGCTGCTGCTGGCGTCCGCTGCACCCTCTGGATTGCTTCCATCGGTGCTGTTGGGCTGGTCGCTTCCCTCTGCACCTTGGCTCTGCTGACCAGGGCCGACTTCACCTTCTACCGGGTTGACGATGGGCATCTGCCCCGCGCCTTCGCCGGTGGCAGGCTGGGTGCGAACCTGCGTGACTCCCAGGAACAGCAGGGTGAGGGCGGTGATGAGAGCAGCAGCGACGATTTCAGGATATTTCACAGTCTTTCCTCCGAAGATGAATTGAAGCCGGGAAGCGCGCCCGGACAAGTGGCTGATTATCCGACTATAGCGCCAATATTTCCCCAGCTCCCGCCTTCCCTCAGTGAGCGACGTGTGGTCAAAAGAAAATTAATCTCAGTTAATAAGAGAATTACAAACAAGTACCCTTCCTACGCCTCCCCCTATACTCAGCCATGTCTCCTTCCATATCTGCGTTCTCCCGCCCTAACACCTTCCTGGCTACTCCTACACCGCTCACGCCTGAGCATCAGCTCCTGCTACTCTCTCCTGATGGCCGCACCCTCCAGGCTCCCGGCCCTGAAGGGTGGCCCAGGCTGAAAGACCTGGCAGAGGAGACATTCAGTCAACCCCCAATCAGCCTGGGCTGCTGGGAGGGACAGAGCTACGCAGCAGCCTACAGCAAGCATGAGCTGCCTGGCGGCTTGCCTCTGCGCCAGTTGGTGACCACCCATGAGAGCGCGGCTGGTCTGGCAGGATACGCCGCTCAGGTGCTCGACTTTCACAGCACCCACCGCTTTTGCGGACGCTGCGGCACACCAACGGACTCGCTGAGTCATGAAGTGGCCCGGCGCTGCGCGGGCTGCGGCTTGACGGTCTATCCACGGGTGGCCCCGGCAGTCATGGTGCTGATCTGGCGCGGCGCAGGTACGAAGCGTGAATTCCTGCTGGCCCGTGGCCCCCGGCATACGCCGGGGCTGTTCTCGGTGGTGGCAGGCTTCACCGAGCCGAGTGAAACTCTGGAGGCGTGCTGTCACCGCGAAGTCCTGGAAGAACTGGGAGTCACTGTCCGGAGTCCGCAGTACGTGCTGTCACAGCCTTGGCCGCTGCCACACTCGCTCATGGTGGCTTTCAGTGCCGAGTATGTCAGCGGAGAGATTGTGCCTCAACCGGGTGAGATTGAGGAGGCCCGCTGGTTCAGGGCAGACCAGCTGCCACAGATTCCAGCGCCTTACAGCTGTGCCTACCATCTGATTCAGAGTGGGGTAGCCAAATAGGGTTTCTACCCTAAGGCTGATTAGGGTAGTATTCTCCCCATCATTTTGACCCTACCTGCACCCCTCAGCGCCCCGCGCAGGCCCCTTCTCGTCCATTCTGTGAGGGCATCACTTATCATGCAGTTACCTCGAAGCTTTGAAGCTGAAGCATGGGCAGATGCAGATGATGTTCAGTGCATGGTAATCATTCGACAGCAACACGTCAGCATGTTAATTTTGTAATCCGAATATTATCCGTTCTTCTCTCGCACGACACGGAGTCTACGGTCCCGACTCAGGTAAGCTGCTGGATATGACTTCTCGCTCCAGCTTTCCGCTGACAGACCGCTTCAGCCAGGCGCTGCTGCTGGCCGCACACTGGCATCACGGACAGTACCGCAAGGTAGGACCGGAGGAAACGCCCACGCTGCCCTATATCTCGCATCTGCTGGGAGTGGCGTCGGTGGCGCTGGAGTTCGGAGCCACAGAGGATGAAGCCATCGCAGCTCTGCTACACGACGCCCTCGAAGACGGACCAGCCAACACCGGCCAGGACGCCGAGCGGCTGCGCGGCGAACTACTGGACCGCTTTGGCCTACGCGTGACGGTGCTGGTCGATGACGCCACCGACGCCGCGCCGCGTGCTGGGCAGCCCAAAGCCCCCTGGCCTGAGCGCAAGCGGGCTTACCTGCGCCGGCTGGGTGACTTGCCCGCCTCCTCGCAGCTGGTCAGTGCCGCCGACAAGCTGCACAATGCCCGCACCATGCTGGTGGATGTCCTGGGGTTGCCTGCGGAAAACCGCGCCGTCTACTTTGAGCGCTTTCAGCAGGGACAGCTCGGCACGCTGCAGTATTACCGCGCTCTGGCCGACGCTTTTGTGGGCACGGAACATCGTCTGAGCGAACGACCCCGGCTCAAAGAGCTGTTCCGTGAACTGGAACGCACCGTCGGCGCACTGGAAACGGCGTGTGGCCTGAGCAGCGATGAGGTTCGCCACTCCGCCGGCCCACTCAGTCCCTAAAGCTAAAGGCCCAGCGCCGCCCGCAGATAGGGCGCGGTGCGGCTCTGCTGTGCCTCCGCCACCTCCGCGGGCGTGCCCTGGGCCACCACCTGCCCGCCGTCCTCGCCCGCGCCGGGGCCGATGTCGATGACCCAGTCGGAAGCCGCCACCACCTGCATTTTGTGCTCCACCGCAATCACGGTATGTCCGGCGTCCACCAGTCTGGCGAGCTGCTTTTGCAGGCGCTCGATGTCGGCGGGGTGCAGGCCGGTGGTCGGCTCGTCGAGGATATAGACGGTGCCGCCGCGCCCACTGCGGCCCAACTCGGTCGCCAGCTTGATGCGCTGCGCCTCGCCGCCCGACAGTTCGGTGGCGGGCTGGCCCAGCCGGAGGTAGCCCAGCCCAACTTCGCGCAGGGTGTCCAGCGCGCGGAAAATGGCGGGTTCGTCCGCGAAAAACTCGTGGGCGGTGTCCACCGTCATGTCCAGCACGTCGGCGATGTTCTTGCCCCGGTACTCGACTTCCAGCGTCTGCTCGTTGTAGCGCTTTCCCTGGCAGACCGGACAGGGCGCGTACACGCTCGGCAGGAACAGCAACTCGACCATCACCCAGCCTTCACCCTGGCAGTGTTCGCAGCGCCCCCCCTTCACGTTGAAGGAGAACCGGCCCGCGCTGTAGCGGCGCTTTTTGGCGAGCGGAGTCGCCGCAAACAGCTTGCGAACGTGGTCGAACAGCCCCGTGTAGGTCGCCATGTTGCTGCGCGGGGTGCGGCCAATCGGCTTCTGGTCCACCCGCACCAGCCGCGAGAGCTGCGCGAGGTCGCCGCCGAGCTGCGCGGTGCCGCTCAAGGCGGGGGCGTCGTCCTGGTCGTCGGGTTCCTCGGCCACGGGCTGCCCGAAATGCGCCGCCAGCGCGTCCACCAAAGCCCCGCTCACCAGCGAGGATTTGCCCGAACCGGAAATGCCCGTCACGCTGGTCAGCACGCCCAGCGGAAAACGAACGCGGAGGTCTTGCAGGTTGTTCCGGGTCACGCCGCTCAGGTCCAGCCAGCCGGACGGCTCGCGGGGGGCGTGGGGTTCGGAGTGGGCAGCGGTAAACAGATATTTGCCTGTCTGGGACGCCTTCACATCCTTCAACCCCTCGGGCGGGCCACTGTAGAGAATCTGCCCGCCCTTCTCCCCTGCTTCCGGCCCCACGTCCACCAGCCAGTCGGCGCGGCGAATCACGTCCAGATCGTGTTCGACCACGAACAGCGAGTTGCCGCCCCGCTTGAGGCCGTCCAGCGCGGCGAGCAGTGCCTCAGTATCGGCGGGATGCAGCCCGGCGGACGGCTCGTCGAGCACGTACACCACGCCGAACAGGTTGGAATACAGCTGCGTGGCGAGGCGCAGGCGTTGCAACTCGCCGGGCGAGAGCGTGGGCGTGGAGCGCTCCAGTTGCAAGTAGCCCAGGCCCAGGTCCAGCAGCACGTCCAGGCGGCGGGTGAGGTCCCCGGCCATGCGTTGCCGGGCGATGGCCTGGGCCGCGCCTTCCTCACCCGGCGCAGCTTCGGCGTAGGGGCGCAGCACCTCGGCCACCCGTGCCAGAGGCAGCCGCGAGAACTCGGTGATGTCCAGCCCGGCGAAGGTCACGTTCAGGGCCTCTTGCCGCAGCCGTTTGCCGTGGCACAGCGGGCACTCCTCGGAAATCATGTAGGCCTGCACGCGCTTTTTCATGGCGGCGCTTTCGCTGTGGGCGAAGGTGTGCAACACATGACGGCGGGCGCTGGAAAAGGTGCCCATGTAGCTCGGCTCCATTTTCTTCTTCACCGCGCGGCGGGTTTCTTCGGGCGTGAATCCGGCGTAGACCGGCACGACGGGCTGCTCGTCGGTAAAGAGAATCCAGTCGCGGGTTTCCTGCGGCAGTTCACGCCAGGGCACGTCCACGTCGATGCCCAGCGTCACCAGAATATCGCGCTGGTTCTGCCCGCCCCACGCCGTCGGCCACGCCGCCACCGCCCGCTCGCGAATGGTCAGCGACGGGTCAGGCACCATCGAGTCCTCGGTGACGGTGTACACCCGCCCTTGCCCGTGACACTCCGGGCAGGCCCCCTCCGGCGTGTTGGGCGAGAAGCCCTCGGCGTACACGATGCCCTGGCCTTCGGGGTACTCGCCAGCGCGGGAATACAGCATCCGCAGCAGGTTGGAGAGGGTGGTGACGCTGCCCACCGAGGACCGCGCCGTGGGCGTGCCCCGCTGCTGTTGCAGGGCGACGGCGGGCGGCAGGCCATCAATCGCGTCCACATCCGGTGCGCCGACCTGGTTGAACAGCCGCCGGGCATAGGGCGACACCGATTCGAGGTAGCGGCGCTGGGCCTCGGCGTACAGCGTCCCGAAGGCCAGCGAGGACTTGCCCGAGCCGGAAACGCCAGTAAACACGACCAGCGCGTCACGCGGAAGCTGAACGGAAATGTCTTTCAGGTTGTGCTCGCGGGCGCCGCGCACGCGCACGAAGCCAGATTCGGGAAAGTCAGGCGACATCACCGGGCAGTATGCGCCAGCATGGGCAGATGTGTCGCAGGATGGCAGGTTTCTTAAAGCCTCACATTTGACTTGCGGCCTTGCTGATGGTCACCCGGTCTGGGTCACATGGATCACTGGACTTTAAGAGCGCTTAAAGCCGGCTGGCGCGTGCCCCGCCTGCGGGCAGAGGATACTGGCAGGACAACGTCTCTTCCCACGCCCCCAACTTCAAAGGATGTGTCTCCATGCGTAATTTTTCCCTGCGTGACCTGTATCTTTCTCAACTGCGCGACCTGTACTCAGCCGAAACGCAGCTGCTGGCCGCCTTGCCCAACATGGCCGCCAATGCCCAGCACCCTCAACTGAGGCAGGGCTTTGAAAAGCATCTGGCCCAAACCCATGAGCAAGTGGCGCGGCTGGAAAGCGTCTTCAGCGCCCTGAACGAGCCCAGTTCCGGCAAAGTGTGTAAAGCGATGCAGGGGCTGGTTCAAGAAGGCGCCGAGGAGGCCGGGGAGAACAAGGCCGGTCCCGTACGTGACGCCGCGCTGATCGCTGCCGCGCAGCGCGTAGAGCACTATGAGATCGCCGCTTACGGCACTGCCCTGAACTTTGCCCGGCTGCTGGGTGAGGAGCAAGCCGCCGCTCTGCTGGACACCACTTTGCAGGAAGAAAGCCAGACGGACCAGTCGCTGACCGAGCTTGCTCAGACGGTGAACCAAGCGGCGCTGCAAGAGGAGCCCAGTCACTAAGAAGGCCAATCATTAAGAACCGCAGTAACTCATTGAAGACGTGAAGCAGGGCCCCAGCCTGAGCAAAAGCTGGGGCCCTTCCTCTACCTTGCAGATTCAGGGCTTGAGGGTGTCCAGAGCCTGGAGCGCGGCGGCCAACTCCGGGTCCTGGCCGGTGCGGGCAAACGCGGCGTCATCGCGTTTCAGGGGCACCTGAGGCTGCACGCGGGCGCTTAGGGGCTGGCCGTCCGCCGTCTGTACACGCGACACTGTCACTTGTAGGCCCGAGCCGTCGGCCAGGTCCAGCAGCTGCGTGGCGGAGTCCCCCACCCCCACGGTGGGCCGGCCCAGCACCACGGTGCGCGGACGTGTCAGCAGATCACGCGCCATGAATTCCGCGCCACTGGCCGAATCCTGGTCGACCAGCACCGCCAGCGGACCTGCGAAGCGCTGCGGCTTGAAAACCCGTACGCCGCGCTGCGGTTCACCGTCTACCAGATAACGGCCCCGGTCATAGGACAGCAGCTCAGAGCTGGACCGCTCCACATCCAGCAGCGGGGCAGGTTGGGTCAGCGCCCCGGTGCTCAGCAGGGTTTCGGGCAGCAGGCCACCGGGATTGCCGCGCAGGTCCAGGACCGCCCGCTCCGCGCCTTGCTTCCCGGCGCGGCGCAGGGCGTCGTGGAGGTCCTGCGCCACGCCTTCCATGTCGAAATGTCGCAGCCGCACCAGGGCTGTGCGCCCGTCGAGCATGTCCACACTGACCGCTGGAGCCACGAACGCACCTCCGGCCAACTCGGTCTGGAGTGGCTGACCCGCCCGCGAGTAGCTCAGGGTCGTGCGCCGGCCTGAGCGTCCGGCGGCCCCCAGCTTGTCCCCGGCCCATTCAGACAGCAACGGCATCCGGCCCATACGGGTGAGCAGGTCGCCGCTGCGTAGCCCGGCCTCTGCGGCGGGGGAACCGGGCAAGACTTCGGTCACCAAGATGCCCTGGCCCTCGACCAGCCGCGTCACCAGTCCAAAAGCGAAGGCGCTGGCCTGACCGGACGACTCCAGCTCCTGCGCCGCCCACTCGGCAGGAGTAAAGAAGTTGGTGTGTTCATCGTTCAGGGCGCGCAGCACCTCACCGATGACGGGATAAGCCGCTTTGGACGTGCAGACGCTCTCACCGGCGCACAGGGCCTGCACCCGGGGCAAAAAGCGCTCCCGCAAGTCCTGGGCGCGCACTTCCGAAGGCCCGCCATAGTTGAGGGCCAGTTCATAGATGACTTCGTCAAAGAGGTCCTGGGCACTGACGTCGGATTCTGTCTGCGGCGCAGCGGCAGCGACTGGAGCAAGCAGAAGCAGGCCCGTCAGAAGCTGAGCGAGAGCTTTCATGGGCGCTTCTCCTGAGATGAAGGCAGCTCGAAGGTGTGGGGCACAGAGACTGGGTTCAGTTCGCGGGTCAGCACCTGCTCACGGTACAGCACCTCGCTGCCGAGCCACAGCGTGCGTTCCTCCAGGGCCTGCGGCGCAGCGGCACCGGGCACCTTCACACCAGTGGCGGCCCGTGGATGACTGTAGGTAAAGGTGAGCATGTCCAAGTCCTCGTTGGCACTGCGGTCCGCCAGCAACTGGCCCGTCTGTGGGTCCAGCAGATACTGCCAGGTCGCCCCATCCGGCCAGCTGACCTCCAGCACGTTGCCGCGCAGGGGCTGTGGCCCGTCGGCCAGCCAGGTCTGCACCCCGGCAGCGCTCAGGCGGGTTCCCGGCTGTGACGCCGCTCCCAGACCGGCCACCCCGCTGCGCAGGTTCCAGCGCAGGACTTCAGCCCGCTGGGGCGGCACCGGCACCGTCCCGTGCTGTGGCGTATACAGACAGTTGCCCACTGGCGTCAGCAGATGCACCGAGTCCAGCACATCGCCCGTATAGTCGGTGATTTTCAGGCGCTGACCCGCAAGATCGGTCCAGATGTCGCTGAGGTACGCCGGGCCACGGCCCTCTTCGCTGGTCTGTACCCGTTCATGCAGCAGCGTGAGTCCCGCAGTCGGCAGACCAGCAGCCTGGCGGGCATGTTCCAGCAGGGCCGGAGCACTCAGCCGTGCGGTCCCCGGCAGGGAAGCAGCGCCAGCAACAGCAGACCCCGCAGCGGCAGATCCTGGCTTGGGGAGTTCAGCAGCCAGGGTCGGCACACTGCCAAGCCACAGCCCAGCCACCAGTGTCAGGGCAGGGACACCCGGTAAGAAAGTCTTCACAGCTCCAAGTGTAGCGCTCAGGCCAGGGCGTCCAGACTGACCCAGCCGCTGCCCAGGGTCTGGCTGCGCTGCGCCGCTGCGAGCACCCGCACCGTATCCAGTGCCTGCTGCACGGTGACTGGAGGTGGGCTTCCCTCACGGATGGAGGCGGCCAGCGCACGGTACAGCGCCGGATAATCCCCGGGCAGGCGGGGTATCTCCCTCTCTCCCTGCGCTGTGATAAGGCGGCCAGCCGCCGCACTTGTCCGGCCAGCGCTGTGGCCCCAGCCGGGTGCGCCGGGTGTCTCCCCTGCTTTTAGCGCCTCCTCCTGGGGGTCCAGGCCCTCAATCACGAAGGAACCGGCTGTACCGTGCACGGCGAAGCGCGGCGCAGTCCAGGCCGTCAGCATGGAGGCGTGCAGGGTCACGCGGCGCTCTCCTGTAGCGTCCGAGTAGTCCAGCGTCACCTCGGCCCGGTCGTCACTCTGGGCACCGGGACGGACGCGGGCCAGGTCAGCACGGACCCGCTGAGGCAGGCCAAACAGGGTCAGGGCCTGGTCAATCAGGTGGGGGCCGAGGTCGTACCAAATACCCGCACCGGGCTCCGCACTTTCACGCCAGCGGTCACGCACCTCGGGCCGAAAGCGGTCAAAGTGCGAGTGCAGCGCGGTCACCCGGCCCAGTTCGCCGCTCTCCAGGACTTGGCGCAGGGTCAGAAAATCACCGTCCCAGCGACGATTGTGAAATACGCTGAGTACCAGCCCCCTCTCCTGCGCCAGTGTCACCAGGGCCTGGGCCTCCGCCACAGTCAGCGTGAAGGGTTTTTCCACCAGCACATGCCGCCCGGCCTCCAACGCGGCGCGGGCCAAGTCAACATGCGTGCGGTTGGGTGTGGCCACCACCACCAATTCAGCATCTGATTCGGCCAGCAGGTCCTCAGAAGTATTGAAAATCTGGGCTTCTGGCAGGGCAGCAGCCGCACCTGGGTTGCGACTGGCAACGGCAACCAGCTGAACTTCAGGCAGGGCACGCAGCAGCGGCACATGAAAGACCTGACTGGCCGAGCCGTAGCCCAGCAGGGCCGTACGGACAGGAGAAACAGACATGCGGGCAGTCTAAAGGATGGTAGGAAGTGGGCCCTTTGGCTCTGACCCGCTTCCCGGTCAGTGAGCGGCGTTTCGGCGGGGCCGCAAGTGCAGCAAGCCCACAATGCTAAAGCCAACCAGGAGGCCAAACAGGCCCGAACCAATGGTGCCCACCAGCCACTCGGTGAGGGCATGGGCCGCTGGGACCGCGTGGGCGGCCTGCACGGCAAAGTCGTGAATCAGGTGCTCCAGTTCGGGATAGCCCAGCTTGGCGAGGCCCGCCACGATGATGTGTCCACCCACCCAGAGCATGGCCGCCGTACCGATGACCGACAGGGCCGTCAGCACATGCGGCATGGCCTTGACCAAGCCACGCCCAAAAGCCGCCGTGCCCCGGCGCGGACTCTGGGACAGCTTCAGACCGATGTCATCCATCTTAACGATCAGGCCGACCACGCCGTAGACCAGCGCAGTAATCAAAATGGCCACCACAAACAGAATCAGGGCACGTGACCCCAGCGGCTCCGTCGCCACTTCGGCCAGGGCAATGGCCATGATCTCCGCCGAGAGAATCAGGTCAGTGCGAATCGCGCCACTTACCATCTGCTGCTCGTGTTGCTCGCTGGACAGCTGCGCCACTTGCTCCTCATCTGCCGCGTGGTGACCGCCGCCAAAGGCTTCATAGACCTTTTCAGCACCCTCAAAGCACAGGTAAGTGCCGCCCAGCATCAGCACGTAGGTGATGGCCGAGGGCAAGAACTGGCTGAGCAGCAGCACCGCGGGCAAAATGAACACCAGCTTGTTGCGCAGCGACCCCTTGGCTATTTTCCAGATGATCGGCAGCTCACGGGCAGGGGAAAAGCCGGTCACATAGCGCGGCGTCACGGCGGCGTCGTCCACCACCACACCGATGGTTTTGCTGCCCGCTTTGGCTGCGGCTGCGCCGATATCGTCCACCGAAGCCGCGGCGGCGCGGGCAATCACAGAGATGTCATCCAAAAGGGCGACCAAGCCACCACTCATGCGGGACTCCAGGGCAAGTGGGCAGGGAAAAAACTCAGCATCTGTTCCAGCTTAACAGGGCGGAAGCGTTAAAGCCGCTTAGAAGGGATTTAAAGAAGTTTTGTTTTGTTATTCGCGTATCAAAACAATTTGCATGAAGAAGGAGCCTCAAAGGGCTCCTCTCAGCGGTCACACGCTCAGAAAGTTTTTGACTTCGCCCAGTCCTCCAGCGTTGCGCAGCACTTCGCCGCGCTCCCGGTCAATCAGGGCCGGAGTGCTCTGCACGCTGTATTCGGCGGCCAGTGCCTCAAACTCAGCGGCGGCCTCCTCACGGTGAACGGTCACAATCTGGTCATCAAACTGGCCCTTCAGGGGCTTGGCCAGCATCAGCTTGAGGCGCTCGCAGTTCGGGCAGTTGTCCTGGGTGAGCAGCACAAAGCGGGTTTGGGTAGGGGTCAGGGTTGCAGATTCAGTCATGGGCCAGGGCCTCCAGGAGGGGAGTGCGAGCGGGTTCTTTGCGGGTCACGCGGCGGGGTTCGGGCCAGATGTCGTCCATGTCCTCTTCGGTCAGGGCCTCAACGGCAATCTTGGAATAGCTGTTGCCTTTGGCGCTGAAGAAATCGTGGGTGGTGCCTTTGGCCTTGATGCCGTTACGGACAATCGGGTTGATTTCCTCGTCCTCAAACGAGCGCTCTACGCCCAGGTTGTCGGCCAGCACGTTGAAGTTGTAGCGAATGAACTTCTTAACCTCGTCCACGAGGCCCACCTCGGCATACAGCATCTCGGTGTAGGCCAGCTCATTGCGGTACAGCCGCATCAGGGTGTCTTCGTACCAGGCCAGGGCGTAGGCCTGCTCGGCTTCGTTCATCTCAGCAAACTTTTCCTGGGCCAGCAGCGCCACATACACGCCGTGGACCGCTTCATCCATGATGATCAGGTTGAAAATCTCGCCCGCCGATACCATTCTCCCCTGCCCGGCCAGATACAGCGGATAAAAGAAACCGGAGTAAAACAGCGCCGTTTCGAGCATGCACGACACCACCATCTTTTTCCACAGGCCCAGGTTCGACACGTCAGGGTCGTTGTAGATACCCATGATGATGCTGATCTTGTTCTGAAGCTGCGGCTGGGTGCGGACCCACTCAAACACCTCGCGCTCCTCAGACGTGGTGAGGAAGGTCTTGTTCATCAGCGAGTAGCTCTTGGCGTGGATGTCTTCCATCATGCCCTGGAACTGAATGGTGGCCTTGCGGATATGGCCGTCCACCAGGTGCCGCAGCGCGGGCATGCCCACCTCGCCCTGCAAGGTATCCAGCGCGTTCAGGCCTGCCGAAGCATGGATATAGGTCCAGCGCTCAGCGTCGCTCAGCGATTTCCAGACGATGGCGTCGTTGCTCAGCGGAATTTCTTCAGGGAACCACAGCTGTGAGGTGTACTTCTCATAAAAAGTGGTGCTGAAGCCGTCTTCGGGCTCGGACCAGTTGGTGGCAGAAAAGGGGTCTGTATGGGGTTGCATGGGGGCTCCTTCGGAGGTCGGCAGGTCTAAGGGTCAAAACGTCTAAGGGTCTAAGGGCCTGGAGATAAGGTCAGTAGCCCTTAGACTCTCAGACCTTCTGACCTTTAGGCCCGCTGGGCGGTCACACCGCGCAGGTCAGGCATTCCTCAATCGTCGTCTTGCGCATCCGGGTGTAGTAGAGGGTCTTGACGCCCTTGAGGTACGCCTGGATGTAGTAGCGCTGGAGGTCGCGGGTGCTGGAGGTGCCCGGCACGAACAGCGTGCAGCTGATGCCCTGGTCCACATGGCGCTGGGCGGTGGCAACCGTGTCCAACACACGGTTCATGTCCATGTCGTAGGCTTCTTCGTAGTACCACTCGGTGTCCACGTTCAGGTGCGGCATGGGATAGATGGTGCGGGCCTTGTTGGAGGTGCGCGTCTCGACCTTTTCAGTGATGGGCATGATGCTCGCCGAAGCGTGCGAGACATAGGAAATGCTGCCGGTGGGCGCAATCGCCATCACGAAAGAGTGGGCCAGGCCATGCTGCTGAATGTCACGGACCAGCTGCGCCCAGTCTTCTTTGGTGGGGAGGGTGTGGCCCTCAAACAGCGCCGCGACCTCGGCAGTTTTGGGAGCAAAGTCCTTGACCAGATACTGCTCAAAGTAGGAGCCATCGGCGTAGCGGCTGCCCTCAAAGCCACCGAAGACGAAGCCGGTGTCGCGGGCAATTTCCATGCTGGCCTTGCGGGCATGGTAGTGAACCGCCGCAAAGAAGGTGTCCACGAAGTCCAGCGCTTCCTCGGAGCCGTAAATCAGCTCGTTCTTGGCAAGGAAGGAGTGCAGGCCCATCGCGCCCAGGCCAATCGAGCGCATCTCATCGTTGGCCCGCTTGACGGCGGGCACTTCGGTCACGGACGTGGAGCGTGCCACGTCGTCCAGCATGCGGATGGCGGCTCCCACCACGCGCCCCATATCACCGCTCTCCACGGTCTGCTCAATCACCAGGCTGGACAGGTTGCAGCTCACGTCTAGGCCGATGGTGTCCTTGTGCTCCTCGCCGTAAGCGTGGAAATAGCTGGGGCGGGTGGGTTGCAGAATCTCCGAGCAGAGGTTGCTCATCAGGATTTTGCCCACGTTGGGAATGGGGTTGGCGCGGTTGGCGTTGCCCTCAAACAGCAAGTAGGGGTAGCCGCTCTCGCCCTGGGTGATGGCGATGTCCTCAAAGATGCGGCGGGCCGAAACGCGCTTTTTGCGGATGCGGGGGTTGTCGGCCAGCTCCTGATATTCGCTGTTCCAGTCGATAGACGTAAACTCGCGGCCCGTTTCTTGCTCGATGGAATGGGGATAGAACTGGTAGATGTCCTCGCCGGAGCGCACCTTCTGCATAAAGATGTCAGGAATGGTCGCGCCCACGCTGAGGGTTTTGAGGCGGGAATCCTCGTCGGAAGCGATTTTCTTGGCGCTTAGCACATCCATGAAGTCGGCGTGCATGACGCTGAGATAAATGGCCCCCGCACCGGGGCGCTGCCCGGCCTGGTCGGCGTAGCGCAGCATGTTATCCAGCATCTTCGCCACGCCCATCACGCCTTTGGTCACGTTCTGGATGCCGCGCAGCGACTCGCCGCGTGCCCGCAGGTTGCTCACCTCAACCCCGATACCGCCGCCGCCTTTGCTCAGCTCGGCCACGAAGCTCAGGGTCTTGGTGATCGAATTGAGGTTGTCGGTGCAGTCTTGCAGCAAAAAGCAGCTGACCAGGCGGCCCGTGTTGGCCTTGCCAGAGTTCATGAGGGTAGGGGTGGCAGGCGTAAAGGTCTGGTTGACCAGATGGTGTACCAGCTCCAGCGCTTCTTCCACGTTGCTGGAGCGGGCCAGGGCGGTGATGCTCATGCGGTCCTCGTAGCGCTCCAGCCAGCGCGAACGGTCCGGGGTCATGGTGGCGTACTCGGAATAGAACTTGTAGGCACCCATGAACGACTTGAAGCGGAACTTGTAGCCGTAGGCGCGGTTGAACACCTGCTGCACCTCGTCATAGCTGTAGCGCTCAAAGATGCTGGGGTCCCAGACACCGTTTTCGGTCATGTAGCGGATTTTTTCCTTGAGGTCGTGGAAAAAAACCGTGTTGGGGTTGACCTTCTCCTGAAAGTACACTTGCAGGGCGTCGGTGTCATAGGTGGTGTTGATTTCGGTGCCCGAGAGCACCTTGTTGTTCAGTTCTATCCAGCGTTCCATAGTTCTCCTCGCCTTTCCGATTTCCAGCCGTCATCTCCCCCGGCCTGCTGCTGCCGCCAGGGCAATGTCACCATGTTCAGTCTGCTGCGTTGGCTGCGTGGGTCTGAAGCCAGTCCGCGACCCGGCGCACATCCTCGGCATTGCCTGACTTATTGACCCGCGCAACATACGGGACACGGTATTGCGCCGAAATGACATCGCCCGCCCGGCCAAAGCTCTCGCCCCAGTGGTAGGAACCGCTGCTGACCACGCCACGCAGCCAGTGGCTGTGCTGCCCCAGAAAAGCGGCGGTACTCTCCGGCACAGCCCCGCTGCCAAAGGTGTAGGTCAGCAGCAGATACGGTGCGCGGGGGTCAGCGTCAGCCAGGGCGACCACTTCTACTCCGGTCAGGTCGGCGACCTTGTGGGCGAAGCGGCGGGTGTTGCCAGTCAGGGTGTCAAAGATGAGTTGCACGGGTGGGGCTCCTTTTGAACCATGCCAAAGCTCTCTACTCGGTGCCCAGTGGGCCCCAGTAGACAGGGCGAGTTCATCAAGTCAGTCCCTCTGCCCAGACGCGGTCAGGGCCGAAGGATGAGAGCCGACAGGCCAGTGGGACTGTGGTTCTATGCCCCGGATTCTAGCGGGGCAGTAGGACCGAATCAAGGCCCAGAGTACAAGTATTTGTATGTAGAAAAATTACAGATACAAGATATGGTGTCCTGCACTGTGAACTGCGGATTTGGGGGAACGCCCTAAGCTATCATGCCGGTCATGACGCTGTCCCACGCTCTTGAGCAGTACACAGGTGATTTGCTGTCCAGCACGCGGGAATGGACCAACTTACACGACGACGAGCTGAAGCGCCGGGCTGTGCGGGCTGCCGCAGACAAGGACAGCGCTGAACTGATCAGCCTGACCACGGCTTATCTGGCACATGGGGGCAGCAGCGGCGTGCTGACCAGCCCCCGCACCGTTGAGGCGTACCAGTTGGGCACCCGGCAATTTGTGGAATATGCCCAGAACAATGCGGTCAGCCTGCTCAAGCCGGGACGGCACATGGCTCAGGGCTATGTGAACTGGATGCTGGCGCAGGGGCGCAAACCTGCTGGCGTGGGCCTGAAAGTGGCGGCTGCCGGTTGCCTGTACCGGGCGCTGCGCTGGGCCGGAGCCACCGAAGCCGACCCTTTCCGCGACGTGCGGGTGCCCAAGGACCGCACCCCCGGCATCATCAAGCGGCCCCCTTACACCGAGAGCGAAATCGCGGATGTACTGGAGCAAGCCGATGTCCATACCCGATTTTTGCTGTTTGTGACGGCGCACGGGGGCCTGCGCATCAGCGAAGCGCTCAGCCTGGAGTGGGACGATATAGATGAAGCGGCCCGGCGGCTGCATGTGCGCTCCGGCAAAGGGCGCAAGGCCCGCATGGTCGCCATGAGCCAGAGCCTGAGCGACGCAGCGCGGGCCTACCGCGTGACCTATGGCCCCGGCGGGCCGGAGTTCGGCGCGGGCCGCCGGGCCACGGCCCCGCAGAAAGTCTTCCGCTACGGCACCACGCCTACGGCGCGGTATCACCTGGAACGGGCGTTCAAGGCCGCTGGGGTCGAGTTCCGGGGCTTTCACCCTGGGCGCAAGTACGCGGGCACCCGGCTGCTGCAACAGATCAAGGACTTCGGGCGGGTGGCGGCGCACCTGGGCCACGAGTCGGTGGACACCACCCGCCGGGGTTACGCCCGGTTAGCGGCGGACGATCTTAAGGATGATCTGGCGGGGTGGTAAGGGGCGCGGGGAAGCGCTGGTTTTGGTTAACCAAAAACGTATTGGGCATTGGTCAGAAAGCTGAGTGTAGCGGTTCTCGAATTTTTGCCGTTGAACACTGGGAGCCTAAATCATGCCACCGACCCTCACCGCAGCAGGGCATCCGGACGAACAACTAAGTGCAACCCTCCAGGCAATAGGCCACGAGCAAGGGGGTAGTGCCCCAGCAGCACGGCCAGGGACGGCCTTCACCCCTACAACTGCCCCAGCTCGCGCAGCCGCCGCCGGTACGCCTGGGGGCTGATACCCGCCATGCGGCGAAACTTGCGGGTAAAGGCCGAGTGGTCGCTGTAGCCGCAGGCATGGGCGACCTCCGACACCGACAGCTCGGGCCTGCGCAGCAGCCGCACCGCGTGGTCAAAGCGCACCCGCAGCAGCAACTGTTTGGGCGTGAGGTGGGTCACGCGCCGGAACAGCCGCTCCAGCGTGTCAACCGACAGGCCCACATGGGCAGCCACATCGCGCAGCCGCAGCGTGCCCTCGGCAAAGTGGGCGTGAATGTAGGCGAGCGCCGAAGCCACACGGGGAAACTCGGCGTGCTGCGAGGCGGGCGGCAGGTCACGCGACAGGCCCACCAGCCCCAGCACCTCGCCCGCGCTGCCCAGCAGGGGGAGCTTGTCGGTCAGGCACCACACCGGCGTGCCCTGCGCGGTGAAGTAGAACTCCAGCACGTCATGCAGCTCCTGACCCAAATGCAGGGTTTGCTCGTCTTGCAGCAGGGTGCGCTCACCCACCTCGCCAGTAAAGACCTCAGCGGCGGTGCGGCCCAGCAGGTCACTTTTCATGGCGCGGCCACTGCGGCGGCGCAGGGCTTCATTGACCACCACGTAGCGGCCCTGAGCGTCCTTGACATAAAAGATCAGGTCCGGTTGCGTGTCCATCAGCGCCTCCAGTGGCGAGGCGTGGGGCGGCGTCAGCAAGGCGGAGAGCAGTTGGGGACTGGGACGGGCAAGGGGTGTAGGCGGCGCAGCAGGCACGCCCAAAGTATGCCAAACAGGGAGTATGCCAAAAACCGCAGGAGGCCCCGCCTTTTCATTCAAGACGCTCCCCGCTGACATTCTGTAGATTGCCGGGCATGCTTGAGCGCCTCTCCCTGCCACCCCGCCTACAAACCTTGCCCGCCGAATGGGTGGGCATTGGCCTGGCCCTATTTTCTGCCAGTGCCTCGGCCACAGTGGGCATCTGGGCCAAAATGGGCGCAGCAGCGGGCCTGAGCACGACCAGCATGCTGAGCTGGCGTTTTGGCCTGCTGGCGGCGCTGCTGATCCTGCTGGGCTATGCCAAAGTCAGCCGTGAGCAGCTGCGGCCTCTGCTGTTCATGGGGCTGCTGCATGTGGGGTCGGCTCTGGCCTATTTCACGGCACTGGAACATATATCGGCCAGCACCACGGCGCTGCTGGTGTACTGTGCGCCGGCGGTGGTCATTGTGCTGGGACTGCTGGCGCATATCCGGCCCTCGCGCTGGCAGGTCATCGCCCTGACGGTCACGCTGCTGGGCCTGAGCGTGGTGGTCGGCATGCCTGGCCCCGCCGACGCCAGCGCCGTGGGCCTGATGATGGGCGGCCTGGCCGGGCTGATGTACGGCGGATACTTTTTTGCCAGCCACCGGCTGAACCGGGGCATCAAGCCGCTGACTGTGACCGCCGTGGTGAGCCTGGTCACGTCCATTGTCGCTGCTGGGATGGGCGCGGCGCAGGGTGACCTGAGTGTGCCGCACAGCTGGGCGCAGTGGCTACCCATCGTGGGCTTGGCGCTGATTCCCTCGCTGATTTCCATGCCCACGCTGTACGGCGCGGTGGCCCGCATCGGGGCGACCCGCACGTCCATGCTGACCACCACCGACCCGCTGTGGGCGATTGCCCTGGCCGTGATGCTGCTGGGCGAGCATCTCTCGGCAGGGCAACTGCTGGGCGGGGCACTGATCCTGACCGGGGCCTGTCTTGCCCAGCGGGAGAGCAAGCCGGGCAAACGCCGGGTCCGCCGGGGCAAGTTCTGGAGCTCGCCCTGAAGCACCGTCACAGGCAAGAAAGAAGGAGGCTCCGCGCTGGGCCTCCTTCCTTTTTTTGCCCGAGTTCTCTTCTGGAATTTGCCCTTTGAACTGTCCTAACGGCCTTACAGTGTCAAGAAGCCCTGCTTCAGTCCGTAGGCGGCGTACAGCGCGGCCAGCACCAACAGGGAGAGCAGGCCCAGTTCCCACGGCCTAAACACGGGAAGGCCCTGCTCACGGCGGGCTTTGACAAACAGCAGCGCGCCGGGGGCATACAGCAGCGAACTGAGCAGCAGATACTGTGGCCCAGCGGCGTACAGCAGCCACAGGGCGTACAGCACTGCCAGGCCCGCAGTCCACTGGTCGCGGGTGCGTTCGCGGGCGCTGGCGTAGTGGTCGCGTGACGCCACCATCAGACCGTATGCCGCCGAGAACAGGTACGGCAGCAGAATCGTGGCGCTGGCGAGGTACAGCAAGGTCAGATAGGTCGAGTCATTGAAATAGGTCAGCAGCAAGAACAGCTGCACCATGAGATTGGTGGCCAGCAGCGCCCCGCTGGGTACGCCGTAGGCATTCTCGCGGGCCAGAAAGCGGGGCATCTCTTTGTCCTTGGCGGCGGCGTATAAGATTTCGGTACACAGCAGCGTCCAGGCCAGCATGGCCCCCAGGAGCGACACCAGCAGCCCGGCACGAATCAGCCACGCGCCCCAGGGACCGACCACCGCTTCCAGCACGTAAGCCACGCTGGGGTCCTGAAGCCCTGCCAGCTCCTGCTGGCTCATGATGCCCATGCTCAGCACATTGACACCGACCAGCAAAAAGAGGGTCAACAAGAAGCCCAGCACGGTACCCCTGCCGATATCACTGCGCCGAGCAGCGCGCGAGGAGTAGGTGCTGGCCCCCTCAATCCCGATAAAGACCCACACGGTGACCATCATCATCGCCTTGACCTGATCCAGGGTGCTGCCCAGGTTCGGGCTGGCCTGGCCCCAGAAGTCGGCGGTAAACACACCGAACCGGAACGCCAGCACGCTCAGGATCAGAAACAGAATCAGCGGCACGACTTTGGCAATGGTGGTCAGCATGTTGAGCGTGGCCGCGGTGCGGATGCCGCGCAGCACCAGTGCGTGAATGGTCCACAGCAGCGCCGAGGCAAACCCGATGGCGGCGGCGGTGTTGCCTTCGCCAAAGGCAGGGATGAACTGCCCGATGGTGCTGCCCATCAGCACGAAATAGCTGACTGTGCCGATAAATGCCGAAATCCAGTAGCCCCAGGCTGAGGAAAACCCCATAAAGTTGCCGAAGCCCGCCTTCGCGTAGGCGTAGATGCCGGTATTCAGGTCTGGGCGGCGGTTGGCGAGCATCTGAAAGACCAGGGCCAGGGCCAACATGCCCACGGCGGTGATGGCCCAGCCGATCAGCATGGGGCCGGGGGCGGCACTGACCGCGACGTTGGTCGGCAGCGCGAAAATACCGCCGCCAATCATGGAGCCGACCACCAGCGCGGTCAGGGCGGGGAGGCCCAGGCGCGGGCCCTCAGCCGCTGCCTGGGCCTGCGGCATTTCTGCGGAAGGATGTTGGGTCATAGAATCTGCCTTTTGTGTCTCCAGCACGGAGATTTGCCGCTACAGATGCAGCATGCTGGGCCGTCGGCCAGGCGGGCGCAGAGCGCCGACCTGCACAGAAAAAATCAAAACGGCTCTATTTAAACACACACTTCACATTTGCTCCGCGGCAAACGCCTCAGCCGTGGATGAGGCCGCTCAGGCTGGGCCACCCCTCAAAGGTGGCGCTGAAAAAACTCCACGCTGCGGCGCAGGGCCAGCGCAAGATTGCCGCTGAGGTTGTGGTCATCGCCCCCGTAGCGGTAGGCCTCCACACCTTGCCCGGCAGCCCGCAGGTCGCTGGCCAGGGCCACCTGAAAGCTGTAGGGCACGTCCTTGTCGGCGGTGCCGTGGTGCAGCTGGATGGGGCGGCCATTCAGGTCGGCCAGATAGGCGTTGGGGCTGAGCTGGCGCAGAAACTCCCGGTTCAGGGCGTCCAGTTGCCGCTGAACACCATCCGGGGCGTGCCAGTCGGTTTGCAGTACGGCGTAGTCGGCGACCACACCGGCCCATAGCGAAGCCGCCTTCAGGTCACGGTCCACCAGCATGGCCCGCAGCGACAGTTGCCCGCCCATCGAGTGCCCCCACAGACCCAGCCGCGCCGGATTGACGCGCCCGTCCCGCTTCAGGCTGGCGGCGGCGTTCAGCACATCCACCGTATAGCCGGGGTCGTTGTAGCCGCCTCCCGCCTCTCCTTCGGAGTCGCCGTGGCCCCGGTAGTCGCTCTTGAGGGTCACGAATCCGGCGCGCGCGAACGCGTCCTGGTAGGCGACGTAGCGCTCGGTGGTGCGGTACTCAGCGGGTGGAATGTAGCCGTGATTAAACACGATAGCGGGCCAGCCCCCTTCGGGCGGTGGGCCGTCCGGCACAGTCAGCAGGGCGTAAATCTTCAGGCCGTCCGAGCGGTAGCTGACCACCTGCCGCGAGTAGCCCCCTCCGCGCTCCAACTCACGCTCTACCGTCAGGGCACTGCCGGGATACTCCCGCGCCCGCAGCGCCTGAATGGAAATGGGCTGGCGGGCCACCGCTTCTGCAAGCAGCCGCGCCTGGAGGGCACGGTCTGGCTGCGCAGAGGCGGCGTCCGGCAGTTGCGGGCGCTCTGCCTGTTGCGGGAAGGAGCCCTGACCCGTCAGCAAGGAGCCTGCGCCCTGGGTCAGGGTGACATAACCCAGCCAGGCCACAGCGGCCAGAACCAGCAGGATGATGAGGGCACGCATTCTGCCCAGTGTAGGCAAGGACTGGTCCGGCTTCAGCAAGTGCAGGCACATCCGGGACCGCGCTCGCTGGCCTCGCTAACAGCTGGCGTCAGAAGTGGCCCCGAAGGATCGCCGCCCGTATGCCAAGAATTGATGGACGCGGGGCCGCTCCCGCCCGATGTGGTCAGGCCGCCGCTGGGGGTAGATTCGGAGGCATGAACACTGACCGCACACCGCCGCTGGCCCTGGCCCTGGCCCGCACTCTGGACCTGACGATTCCTTCCAATCAGCTGGCTGCCGGGGGGCTGCTGGCGGGCCTGTTGCTGGGCCGCTTGAGTGGTCAGTCGTGGGCAGGCGGCCTGCGGACCGGCGCAGGAGCCTTTGCCGCCTGGGCCACCGCCCGCGAGCTGGACCCCGACCACGCGCAGAGCGCCGCCGCCGCACTGGCCGCCGAGCTGCTGCTGGGCCTGGCGGACCCGCCGCAGGAAGACCTCGCCGCGCTGGAAGAACTGCTGGCCGCTTTTGTCACGCTGGGCAGCCTGCGTCTCCTGAGCGCCACCGTGGGCACCGCGCCGACCCTGCCAGAACAGCTGGCGCTGGCGGGCGGCGCACTGGCCACCGGCACCACCGACCAAAAGGCCGCCGCCCTGATCCCAGGTGCGGCGCTGCTGCTGAGCCACACCCGGGGCGACGACCTGGGACCGGAAGAACCCTGGACCGGCGTGGGCGCACTGACTGCGGCCTTGCTGCCCGCGCTGCTGTCAGCGAGTGAGCGTGACAGCCTGCCTGCCCGGCTGGCGGCCCTCGGAGCGCTGGTGGTGGCTCCAGCCGCTGTGAACATTGAGGAGGTGAACGCCCGCAACGACCTGGACACCGCGCAGATTGCCCAGGAGCGGGTCAAGTCCAGCCGCCTGCTGGCCACTGGAGCCCTGGCCGTGGGCCTGATCACTGGAGGCAGCCGGGGCCTGCGCCCGCTCAGCGCAGCCTGCGCCGCCGTCGGTGTCTGGATGCTGGCAGGTCGGCGAGGCTGAGCCTCCCGGCAGCCCTGGCCCTGGAAATTCCGCAGGTCCGCACACAAACAGGGCCAAAAAAGTCCCCAGCTCCCTGTGAGGACTGGGGACTTTTGCAGAACCTTTGAGCTTTTAGAGCAGTTCTCAGAATTACGTGCCTGCTGGAAAAGCACCAGCAGTCACTCCATTCTTCGTCCTGCTCCCATGTTTTGCACTCGCTTCGCTCGCCAAAAAGATATACATCTTTTTGTCAAATGCTCTAGAGCAGTTCTCCGAATTACGCTATGCGGAGAACCCCACTCCACATAGCTCCATTCTCCGTCCTGCTCTTTGTTTTGTACTCGCTCCGCTCGCCAAAAAGACATAACGTCTTTTTGTCAAATGCTCTAGCGGGAAAGAATCATGTTGTCGCCCGTCTTGGGGTCCAGCAGGTGCAGCGCATCGCGGAACCAGACCAGCAGGTTGGTGGAGTTGGGAATACTGTACAGCCGAATGTCACTGGAAAAGCCGGTGGCGAGTGGCGTGTTGGGCTTCACAGGGACAGCCGTGCGGTCACCCGTTTTGGGGTCAATGCGGACCAGGCTGAAGCTGTCAGAGTTGACTTGCTCCTCGGTGGTGTAGAGCGCACCGCCGCTGTGAACCACCACGTCACTGATCATGGCATCGCCGCTGCCCTTCTTGAAGGCCTGGATGCCGTTGCCAGCGCGCTGGCCCGAGACGAGGGCACGCTCGCCCGTCTTAGTGTTGATGCTCACCACCACGTAGTTGGGGTTGGGGCCACCGGCGGCGTAGACCGTGTCGCCTACCAGGGTCAGGTCACCGAACAGCGGCCCGGAGGAGGTCACGTTGGTGGTCCAGGGCAGGCCGCTGCCCTTCACATTGTTGCCCTGGGTGCCGAACTGCGACACCACGGTGCAGCGGTAGTCCTTGCTGGCATCCAGCTTGAACAGCGCAAAGCCGGAGCCCTGAGGGTTGTTGTCGTGCAGCAGGTAGATGTTGCCCTGGGCGTCCGTGGCCATGTTGGGACGCGGAATGGCGGGCATCCGCTCGGACGCCACAAACTGCGGGCAGAAGTAACCGTTGCCCAGGTGTCCACTGCCTGTCGCCACTGGAGCGGGCGCACTGTTGCCCCCACCAAAGAGACTGCCCAGGTTCACGTTGCCCAGGGGGGTACTCACATTCAGATTGGGCGTGGGCACTGCGCCAGAAGCGCCCGGCAGCGCCCCGGCAGCGTACTTGCGCTCTGCGCCGTCACGCACGCTGATGTCACTGCTGGTCTTGGAGGTCCACAGCAGGCTGCGGTTGCCGGTCCGGCTGTCAATCCGAATGGCCTGTCCAGCGCTATAAGCCACCAAATCGCCGCCCGGCAGTGGGTTCACGTCATTGACATTGCCCAGGTCATACAGTTCGTACGAACCCGACGGCACGCCCTGGCCCCGGCTTTCTACGGCATTCAGATGCCCACTGATAACCCGGCGGTTGCCGGTGTCCAGATCCACTTCCATCACTGCGCCGAACTTGTCTCCGGTGATGCTGAGGGTGTTGATGGCCACGATCAGCTTCTTGCCGTCGGCAGTCACGAAGCCGCCGCGCAGGTCATCGCTGGACCCACCCTGATAAAAGGTCGGCCCGCTGCCCACGGTCCCGGCTCCGTCCGGCATGGATTGGCTGACACAGCGCGGATTCTGGGCATTGCCCGCGCAGTTCACGATCTGAGGCAGGGCCCCAGCTTGAGAGGACAGCGTGAGCAAACCCGCAAGGAAAGTCAGTTTTTTCATGGATTGCCTCCGGCTCTTAGAATAAAGAGATGAGCACTCTATTGGAATAGGATGTGTGGCTCTTGAAGACCTTTTTTAGTTAAGAGTGTGATTAGGAATTGGGGGGATCGGGAGGCATCTGGGCTGGGCTCCGTTGAACGTGTTCCAACGGGGGCTGGGTCACACCGACCCAGAGTCCAGACAGCGGCGCAGACCACGCTCCTGATGGGGATAGGCCGCTATGCTGCCCGACATGACTCTGCAAGGCCGCCGCAAGGGCCAACCACACCGTGCCGCCTGGACGCGTGGCCTGGGCACGCTGGTGCTCGCCTTGACGGTGGCCTGCACCCCTCCGCAGCCTGAGCCGTCCGCGTCCGCGCTGGCCCTGGACGGTGGCCCCCAGCGCACCCAGACCGT
This sequence comes from Deinococcus piscis, assembly GCF_014653275.1. Taxonomy (GTDB): domain Bacteria; phylum Deinococcota; class Deinococci; order Deinococcales; family Deinococcaceae; genus Deinococcus; species Deinococcus piscis. Next base: position 69,456 of record NZ_BNAL01000002.1, on the reverse strand, counting down.
GCCCGACCTGTTCTCGGCGGACCCACTGGAAGCCGTCACCGAGGAGCAACTGCCCGCACAGCCGGTGCAGCCACTGACCAGCACGCCCATGCCGCGCATGGCCTATGTGGCGCTGGGCGACTCGCTGACAGCGGGGATGCAGGCCGCTGGACTCACGGCGGCAGGCCAGTACGCCGCCTACCCCGCCGTGGTGGCCCGCCTGACTGGTGTGCCGTTCGGCATTCCGGCCACCCGGCGTGGCTGTCCGGCACCGATGGGCGGCGGCCTGGACGAAGGGGCCTGTGAGCGGGTCAGCCGTGACGTGCGCAATTCCAACTTCGCCGTGCCCGGAGCGCAGGTGCAGGACCTGTACCGCAGGCGCGGGGCTGACAGCACCGATGACCTGACCCGGCGCATGTATGGCCTGATTCTGGGACCACAGCTCACCCAGGTGGAAGCAGCGCTCAAGTCCAACCCGGACCAGCTGACCCTCTGGATTGGGTCAAACGACGCCCTGCCCGGCGTGACCAGTGGCGACCCGGCCAGAGTGACGCCGCCCGCCGAATTTGAGCGCCACTACCGGCAGGTGCTGGACGCCCTCAAGCCCACGGGTGCCCGGACCCTGCTGCTGACGGTGCCTGATGTGACCCGCCTGCCGCTGATGAGCGCTGGAGGGGTGCTGTTTGAAAAAGGTGTGACCGACGCAAGCTGTCAGGAGAGCGAGAACCGGCTGCCGCTCACGGCTTTTTTGCTGGGGCAGAAGCTGAGCTGCGACGCCCCGCAGGCCCTGACCCCAGCTGAAAGTCGCCAGGTTCAGGGGGCAGTCAAGGCATACAACACTGCCATTCAGCGTCTGGCGGACGAATACGGCCACAGCGTGCTGGACGTGCAGCCGCTGATGGACCGGCTGGACATTCACCCCGCACTCGACGAAACGAGCGCCGAACCGTTCGGCCCCGATATGTCGGCTGACGGCATTCACCTGTCAGCGGCGGCGCAGCTGAAACTGGGGTATCTGGTGGTCCAGCATATCGAGCAGCACTGGGGGATAGAGCTGCCGCAGGCGGCCCACAGTGAACTGGCCGCAGCGGGCGTGGACACCGCTGAGTAGAGCCGGGGCACACTGCCTGAGCGCAGGCCAACCAGCCAAGCCACAGCCCAAATCCTTACCCTTAGCTCCAGAGCAGGCCCAGCGCCCAGGCCAGCAGCGGCCCCAGCAACAGCGCTGGCAAGAAGCTGCCTACACGCACCCGGCGGTCATCCAGCTCCAGACCGCCCAGCATCAGGTTCCAGCCAATGCCCAGTAGCACCAGCCCGCCGGTGCCAGTCAGGGTCAGCATGACCGGGTGACTGCGCAGACTGGCCGGGTCCAGGTCACTGAGCAGGCTGCCCGCCAGCGCAAAAGCCCCCAGCGCAAGGCCGCCCTGAACCACCAGCACGCTCAGGCTGCTGGCCAGCACGCCACTGCCGTACACGCCGGCCAACGCCGCCGCCGCCACCAGGTCCAGGCCCGCCTTGAGCAGATAGGTGGTGGGGTCGCCGGTCAGGCCACTTTGGAGTCCGCCAATAATGGTCATGGGGCCCACACAAAAGAGCAGCGTGGCGGCCACAAATCCTTCGGTAAAGCGGTCCCCGCCGCGCAGGCGTTGCTGCACGCGCTCGCCCAAGCGGCCCAGCGCGTCCTCGATGCCCAGCAGTTCGCCGGCCACCGCGCCCAGCACCATGGCCACCAGGCCCACTACCACGCCCGGCACCGGCCCGAAAGCCAGCTCACGCAGCGACCAGGCCATCTCCATCCCAATAAACAGGGTGACCAGCGACAGCGCTTGCAGCAGCGTGCGCTGAACCTGATCGGGGAGCCGCCCACCCAGCAGCAGCCCCACCAGGCCGCCCAGCAGCACCGCAGCCACGTTGGCGAGGGTGCCGGACAGGGCCATCAGTGCGTCCATGTGTTTCCTTGCTGGATCCTGCTTTGCTGCGCCATAGGGTAAGCAAAGATAACACCACCGGCGCTGACGCCTAGACTGGGGCGCATGTTCCGCCGTGATGCTCTCTCTTCCCTGACCCGGCAGGCTGCCGACCTGAGCGGTGCGTCTCCAGCAACGCTGATGGGAGCGCTGCGGCCACTGGCAGGGCGCGGGCTGGTGCTGGGGATGCAGGCGGAGGGGCGGGCTCTGACCGGTGGGGTGGGCCAGCTGGACCCGGCTGCCCCATACGAGATTGCCAGCGTGACCAAGCCATTTACAGCGGCTCTGCTGGGGCAATTGGCCGCCGCTGGCCAGCTGGACCCGCTCGCCCCAGTGGCTGGGCTGGGCGGAAGTTTTGCCGGAATGCCGCCGTTCGTGACGCCCTACGCGCTGGCAACCCACACCGCCGGGCTGCCCGCTCACCCACTGCGGGCAGGGTTGACTGCCCTCCTGGACCCCTACGCGCCCTACAGCCTGAGCCGCGAAGCCGCGATTGCTTCAGCGCGGCGCTGGGCGGCAGCGGGGCAGGCGGGACGCTTTGGCTACTCCAACCTGGGGGCCGGAGTCCTGGCACTGGCACTGGCGGAGGCAGGTGGCCTGCCCTATCCGGACCTGCTGGCCCGCGAAGTCACCGGGCCGCTGGGCCTACGCATCACCAACTTTCTGGCTGCGCGGCCCCCCGCACGGCCCCAGCGTGCCACCGATTTCGGCACGCTGGCGGGAGCCGGAGGACTCTGGGCCACAGCAGATGACCTGCTGCGCTTCGGGGCGGCTCACCTGAGCGGGCCACTGGCCCCCGGCTGGACCCTGAGCATCACCCCACGTGGGCGTCCTCCGGGCACCGACGAAGTCGCCCCCGGCTGGTTCGTGACCGGGGGCGTGTGGTGGCATGACGGAGTGGCGCGGCAATCACGGGCGGGGCTGGCCTTTTGCCCGGCCAGTGGGCGGGTCGCGGCGCTGCTGGTCGCCGGCCCGCCGGGCAGCTTCAGTCGCGGCGCGGTGCGTCAGGCGCTGCTGACTCTGCTGCCTCCCCGCCCATGACCCCGGCGTGGGCCGCGTGGCCTTCGCGTAGCTCGCGGACGCGGCGCTCCAGGTCGTCTTCGTGGACATGGCCGGACGCCAGCGGCGAGACGATCAGCGGGCGGAAGTCTACATCATCCACCAGTTCCCAGCGGCGGCGGGCCAGCAGCGCCAGGACTCCACTGACCGCCATCATGGCCAGCAAGAACAGCATGAACTTCAGGTACTGCCCCTGATACGCGCCCGCGATGGCGTGGCGCAGCGCACCGACGGCCTGGGTCACTGGCACCCAATTGTGAATGGCCTGGAACACCGGCGGGGCCAGCTCCACCGGGTAGCTGCCTCCCGATGACGCCAGCTGAAGAATCAGCAGCACCAGCGCAATAAACCGCCCCACTGAGCCGAACATCAAAATCAGCGCCAGAATCAGCGAGAAAAAGGTGAGGCTCGCCAGCACCGAAGTGGCAATGACCTGGGCCGGATGCAGGTACTCCACGCCCAGCGCCTGCACCGCAAAGACCATCAGGACCGCCTGAATGATGACCAGCAGGGCAGGCATCAGGAATTTGCGCAGCACCCTGGCCGCCTGCCCGGTGCTCCGGGCGCTGTAGGGCAACTGCTGGAAGGGGAAGATGAAGGTGGTCAGCACGGCGCCCACCCACAGGCTGAGGGCCATGAAATAGGGGGCGAAGCCCGTGCCATTGTTGGCCACCGCCGCGAACTTCTCGGTTTGGGCGGTCACGCTGCGGGTGAGGCCGCTGGGGTCGCCGCCCAGTTCCTCAAACTCGGTGGGAATCTTGCTGTCCAGCTCGCTGAGGCCGTCAGACAACTGCCCTGTGCCGTCCAGCAAGTCGGCGGTGCCGCCCGCGAGGTCACCCGCTCCCCGGTCCAACTGCCCCAGGCCATCACTCAGCTCGGCGCTGCTGCCTGCCAGGGTCTGCGCTCCGCTGCTCAGCCGGTCCAGGTCGGCCTGCGCGGGCAATTGGCTGTTGATGGTGCCCACGCCCGCGCCAATTTTTCCGACTCCGTCGGCCAGGTCATTCACGCCGCCCTGGACCTGCCCGGCCCCATTCGCCAAGCGGGCCGCGCCAGCTGCGGCTTCGTTGCTGCGGGCGGCCAGGGTCCTGGCTCCGGTATTCAGCTCGTCCGCGCCACTCGACAGCTGCGCTGACCCCGCAGCAAGTTGCTGAGCGCCGGTCACAGCCCGGCCCGCACCCGCCTGGGCGGCCTGGCTCCCTTCGGACAGACGTTGGGCACCGGCGTTCAGCTCGCCTGCGCCGCTCGACAGTTGCCCGGCTCCCTCAGCCAACCGCTCGGCACCAGTGACCGCCTGCTCAGAGCCCTGCTGCGCTGCACGGGCACCCTCGGCCAGACGCTCGGCACCGGCATTCAGCTCGCCTGCGCCGCTCGAAAGCTGACCCGCTCCTTCGGCCAGACGCTGGGCTCCCGTCACCGCTTGCTCGGAACCTTGCTGCGCAGCGCGCGCCCCTTCAGACAGACGCTCCGCACCGGCATTCAGCTCGCCTGCGCCACTCGAAAGCTGGCCCGCTCCTTCGGCCAGACGCTGGGCTCCGGTCACCGCTTGCTCGGAACCTTGCTGCGCAGCGCGCGCCCCTTCAGACAGACGCTCCGCACCGGCATTCAGCTCGCCTGCGCCACTCGACAGTTGCCCGGCTCCCTCGGCCAGCTGCTGTGCTCCTGCCGCAGCCGCCGAAGCGCCCTGCTGAAGTTGCGGCAGGGCCTGAAGCAGCTCGTTGGTGCCGCTGTGCAGGCGCTGCGAGCCCTGGTTCAACTCGGCCACGCCAGATTTCAGCTGTCCCGGCAGCAGGGGCTGGCCGCGCACGCCTTCATTCAGGCGGGTCAGCCCCGTCGCCAGCTCGGCGGCACCCGTATTGAGGGCGTCCACTCCCGTCACCACCCGGCCTACACCAGTTTCCAGCTGCGGCAACTGTGCGGCCAGCTGCTGGTTGCCTGACGCCACCTGATCTGCACCTTCTTTTAGGCGGGTACTTCCGGCTGCCAACTGCTCGGCTCCCGTCGCCAACTCACCCAGACCACTTTGCAGTTGGGGCAATTGCCCGGCCAGCTGTTGGTTGCCCGCCGCCACCTGGTCGGCGCCTTCTTTTAGGCGGCCACTTCCGACTGCCAACTGCCCGGCTCCAGTCGCCAACTCGCCCAAGCCACTTTGGAGTTGGGGCAACTGCTCGGCCAGCTGTTGGTTGCCCGCCGCCACTTGGTCGGCACCTTGTTTTAAGCGGGTGCTCCCTGCCGCCAACTGCCCGGCCCCAGTTGCCAACTCGCCCAGACCGCTTTGGAGTTGGGGCAATTGCTCCGCCAGTTGCTTGTTCCCCGCCGCCACCTGGTCCGCGCCGTCCTTCAGGCGGGTGCTCCCTGCTGCCAGCTGACCAGCTCCAGTCGTCAACTCGCCCAGACCACTTTGGAGTTGGGGCAATTGCTCGGCCAGTTGCTGGTTTCCGGTAGCCACCTGGTCTGCGCCTTCCTTTAGGCGGCCACTTCCGGCTGCCAGCTGACCGGCCCCGGCGGAGAGTTGGCCCAGGCCGGTTGCCAGCTGGGCGTTGCCCTGGCTGAGTGCAGCGGCCCCCTCACGCAGAGGCTGAAGCTTTTCGGGTGTGGGAATCGCCGCGTTCAGCTCTCCAATACCTGCTTTCAGCCGACCCGTGCCGCCAGTCAGTGCCTGCACACCGCTAGACACCTGCGCGGCCCCATCGGCCAGGCGGGTACTGCCGTCAGCGGCACGGTCCAGACCGCCTTGCAGGGCGCTGGCTCCGTCATTGACGCGCCGCGCTCCGTCCTTCAGCTCACCCGCCCCCTCACTCAGGCGGCCTGTGGCGTCCTTGATGTCCCCAAAGCCGTTCTGCACGTCTTCTAGCGACGCCTGCACCGCTTCCCAGCGCGTTTCGCCCAGGGATTTGTTCAGCTCGTCGCTGAGCCGGGCGGCAAAAGAATCGGCCACCCGGCTGGCAAAATAGTTGGAGCCTTCGGCCACATAGAACTTCAGCAGGCCGTGCTGGCTGCTGTCTGCGGCCACTGCCTTGCGGCTAAAATCAGCCGGGATGGTCAGCGCAAAGTAGATGTCACCGCGCTTGACCGCGTCGCGGGCCGCAGCCTCGGTCGGAAACACCGTCAGGTCAAAGGGCGGGTCCTCTTGGAAGTCATCCATCACCTCGCGGCCTACGTTGATGGTTTCGCCATCACGCTCGGTGCCCTGGTCCAGATTCACCACCCCCACCGGCAGCGCCTGCAGGTTGCCGTACGGGTCCAGCGAACTGGCAAGGTTGATGCTGGCGTACAGCGACGGCACCACCACGATGGCAGCGGTGCTCAGCCACATCATCGGCCAGCGCCACATGGACCGCTCCGAGGGGGTCAGGCGGCGGAAATCTTGGACAAACTTTTGAAAGGGCATGCGGTCTCCTTGAGGGGCGGGGCGCGGCAGTTTTCACCACTGTGGGCACTGACACCGGTTCTATATGGCTGAAACCACTTCTATATGGCAGTGCCTGGCCGACCAGAACGTGTCGGTGGTCCCGTGAGCCCTGGGCTGCCGCAGGCCGACGCTGCCCACCGGACCACAGTATTTCAGGCGCTCTGACATTTTGTCAAATGACACTTTGTTAAATAGATGATACACTGGGGCCATGCCCCCCGCTGCTGCGATTGCCCCCCACGAGTCTTCTGGCTCGCTTCTGCCGCGCCGCCTAAGCGCTGAAGACCGCCGCACTCAGATTCTGGACATGGCCGCCGAACTGTTTATCCAGCGCGGCTTCGAGAGTGTGGGCATGGCCGACCTGGCGCAGGCCCTGCGAATTTCGCGGCCCACCATCTACACCTATTTTGCGTCCACTGAGGACATGCTGGACGCCCTACTTGAAGCGCGGCTCGAAGGCTTGCCAGGGCGGCTGCATCCCTACCTCCACAGCCCTACCGATTCAGAGACCGCCTTTGACCGCCTATTTTTGGCTTTGCTAGAAGAACGTGACCTGCTGATGCTGCTCCATTCCGGCGGTGGGCCACTGTTCCGGCAAAAGCGCCGCACCTTTCTCCAGGCGCTGGAAAGTCGGCTGCAATTGGCCGAATTGCCCCGTGCCCAGCGCAGCGGGCCAGCCGGGCAACAGCTCATTTTTCTGATGATTCACCTGCTGAGCAGCGCCGCCTACGCCGAGCTGACCGAAGAACCTTTTGACCCCCGTGCTCTGGCCGCTACGCTGGGCACCTTTGTGGGTGGCGGCATCCGGGCGCTGGCCGCCGAACCTGAGCACGTCTGATCACTGGCAGCTCGCCAACGGCCACACAGGACAAAGAAGCCAAAAGGAGCCCGCCTACCCGGGGGCTCCTTTCGCTTCAAATATGACTGACTCAAGTGACGCCTGTCACGGCCCCGTCATCAGCGGCGCTGAATGCGGGTGTCTTTCTCAGCGGGCGCATCTGCCTGCGCAAAAGCTGCCGCAGCGGTTCCGAAGCGGGCCCCCAGGTACTCGGCCAGGGCGTCTTGCTCGCTGCCTTCATCCGCAAAGGTAAAGCGGCCCTGGCGCACACCCTTCTGGGTCAGGTCGCGCAGGTTCAGCGCAGCGAACTCGGCGCTGCCCTCCTTGGGGAAGGGATAGCTGTCGCCGCCCAGCGCCAGGAAACCCAGCGTGACCATCCGGTAGGCGCGGGCCGCCGCTTCAGCGTTCAGCTGACCACCGGCCTTGAGCACGGTCCGCTGGGTGCCCGCAGCAGCGCCGTTGGCGTCCTCAATCACGATGTCAGTGACGCGCTGCCCCGCCGGACGGCTGGGGTCGTAGGCGAAGGTCAGGCCGCCCACCTGCGGAAACTGACCCAGCCGGTTCTCCACGCCTGCCACACCGTGTTCCAGCAGGGCGTTCAGCTGCGCGCCCGTCACCGTGACCAGCGAGAGGCCGTTGTTGAAGCGGAAAGCGGTTTCTACGTCCAGCTGCGAAATCTGGCCCTTCTCGCTGACGCCGGGCGTGCCCTGGGGAGCCGAGCAGACCGGCGTGCCGCCCGTGCTGCCCGGAGGCACGATACAGGCCCCGATAGAACCGCGAATGCCGCCGCCGTTCTTGAGGCTGAGCGCCACGCTGGAGTCCACCTGCTGCCCATAGAACAGGTTCGCGTCGGCGCTGAGGTTGCCCAGGTTGGTTTCCTGAGCACGGACGCCGCTGCGCTCGCCGTTCAGGTACACGTTGGTGTAGCCCACCACGTTGCCTGCGCGGGCCTTGAGGGCGGCCTGGAGAGCGTCCGCTACCCGCAGCACTTCAGGGCTGGCCTGCTCGCGGGTGAGCCCCAGGGCGCTGAGGCCCTCGGCGTCGGCGGCGTAGACCCCGTTCTCAGCCGGATTCAGGCTGGCCGGAATCAGGCGGCCCTGCGCGTCAAAGTCGGCTACCAGGCGGCCCAGGTAGGTGTAGTCGCCCTCGGTGTTCACCACCAGCACGGGGGCACCGTCCACGCCGCTGAACAGCAGCGGATAAGCGCCCTGCCGCTGGTCGCCGCTGCGCAGGCGGTCCGTGTCGTCGGCCAGCAGGGTATTGCTGCCGCCCGCCACGATGATGTCCACGCCCCTGAGACGCGGGGCCAGGGCCTGCTCAATGTTGATGCTCTGCATGTGCGCCAGCAGAATCACTTTGTTTATGCCCTGCGCGGTGAGGGCGTCCACATCCTGCTGAATCAGGGCGGCCAGCGCGTCCAGGTCTTCCGGGTTGGCCGGGGCAATCCCCAGCTTGCCCACGCTGGTCAGGCGGCCCAGCTGCGGCGTGGTCGCGCCCACAATGCCCACCGTCTCGCCGCCCACCTGCACAGTGGTGTAGCCAGCGACCTTGCCCGCCAGCTCAGCGGCACTCAGGCCGTCTTTGCCCGCAATCTTGGCAGTGGCTTCGTCAGCGGCAAAGTCCAGATTGGTCGCCAGATAGGGAAAGTTGGCCCCGTTCCAGCCCTCGCTGCGGGTCAGCAAGCCGGAGAATTCGCCGGTGCCCATGTCCAGGTCATGGTTGCCCACCGCCGAAGCCTGCACGCCCAGCGCATTCAGCCAGGCGACGTGAGCGCGGCCTGCGCCCGCTTTGCCCAGTACCGAATCCAGGCTGCTGTCACTGGCGACGTTGTACTCGGGGCCGGGGATAGAGTTGTCACCACTGCTGAGCAGCAACGTATTCGGCTGCGCGGCGCGGAAATGGTTCACCAATGCCGAAAAGTGCGGCGCGTTGCCGACGATATCGCGGCCACCGTCCACATCTGAGAAGTGCAGCAGTTGCAGCCGGAAGGGAGCCTCAGTAGCGGGTGCAGCAGTCTGGGTGGGAGCGCAGGCGGCCAGCAGGCCAGCCGAGAGGGCCAGAGCAAAAGGTCTGAATTGTCTCATGTCGCTCCCATTCTAGCCCGCAGGATGTCTGTCAGGAGTCAGCCTCTCCCCTTGTTCTGGCCACTGACAAGTCGCAGCCTCCAGACCGCACCGTCTCCACCTTCAGCTAGGATGAAGGCCCCGCGCAGCGCTGCGGGTCGGACCAGGAGTACTTCAACGCGGGGCGGCTCTGCACTAACGCTGGCCGCGCTGCCCTTGCCGCACTCCAACACGGGTCACTGTCCCCGTCTCGCTCGCCTGCCTCCTGCTTTGTCCCCCCTACTATGCTCAGAACCCTGCTGCTCAACTTCTCGCTGCTTATCACGCTGGCCTATCTGTTCAGCCTGACCCTGCGGACCTGGCCTCTGCGGCAGGACCTGACCTTCCGGGCACAGGCCACGCTCACGGCCAGCCTGATTGCCGTAGTGCTGCTGCTGCAACCGGCAGAAGTGGTGCCCGGAGTCATCATTGACATGCGGCCCGTGCCGCTGGTGCTGCTGGCCCTGGTGTACGGCGTGCCCGCAGCGGTGGTGGCCAGCGTGCCCATGCTGCTCTACCGCTTTGCCCTGGGTGGGCCGGGGGTCTTGCCCGCCTTCTTGAGTATCGCGCTGATTCTGCTGGTCACGGCGGCGGTGCGGCGGCACTTTGATTCCGAAGACTTGCCCTGGCCGCACCTCGCCCTGTTGGCGCTGGTCCTGTTCTCGCCCAACGGCCTGCCCATTCTGCTGCTTCCTAATGGACGCGAGCTGCTGGCCCAGCTGTACCTGCCCCTGCTGGCCCTGAACGTCGCCGGATTCCTGACTGCGGCGGTGATTCTGCGTGACCGGCTCAGGCTGGTGCGGCTGAACGCGCTGTTTCAGCGCCAGGCCCAGCAGGACGCCCTTTCGGGACTCCTCAACCGCAGGCAATTTGAAGAAGACCTCCTTCACCTGCAGCCGGGTGACCTGGTGATGATGCTGGATATTGACCACTTCAAGCGGATCAATGACACCTACGGGCACGCTGCCGGGGACCAGGTCATTACTGCCATAGGCCAGCTGCTGCGCAGTACCCTGCGGGCGTCTGACCCGGCCTACCGCTATGGGGGCGAAGAATTCGCCGTTATCCTGCACGCGCCTCAGTCGGGGTCGTCCGAGATGATTGCCGAACGCCTGCGCTCCCAAATTGCGCAGACGCCCTTACTTGTCGGCGACGAGGACTCTGCCGTGCCCCTGCACATCACGGCGTCACTGGGCGGCGCACGGCACACGGCCAGCGCCGAAGCACAGCGGACGGTTGCGCTGGCGGATCAGGCGCTCTACCAGGCCAAGCAGGAGGGGCGCAACCGCTGGGTGATACACCGAGAAATCAGCAGCTCCCAGATATAGGGGTTCAATACAGCGTGGATTGTTGGCGCTGTGGCAGCTCGGCGTCGTATTGGAGGGCGTTCACCTGCCCGGCAGTGATGGCCTGCAACATTTCCCCCGCGCTTGGCACGTCTACCCGCTCAGCTCCCGCCCACAGCCCAGAGCGCAGAATGGCCCGGCCACACTGAAAGAAGGCTGTGTCTACCGTGATTTCCAGCACGCACTTGGGCGGCTGACCCGCCACGGCAAAGCGCTGCACCAGTTCAGCACCGACCAGAATCCGGGCGCGGCCAGCAACTCGCAGGGTTTCATTGACCCCCGGCACGAAGAACAGCAGCCCCACCTGTGGGCAGTGCAGAATGTTGCGCAGACTGTCGGTGCGGTTGTTGCCCCGCCGCTCCGGTAGCAGGAGCGTGCGCTCATCCTGAATGTGAACCAGACTGGCCGGGTCGCCGCGTGGCGACGCATCCAATCCCGCCGGGCCAGAGGTCGCCAGTACCGCAAACGGTGACGCCGCGGTCCAGCGCTGATACACCGGATGCAGCGTGGCCACTTCCTTTTGGAGAGAAGGAGCCGCCACAGGCCCGAACAACTCTTCGAGTACTGCTGCGGTTTGGATGACACGGGTCATAACCGTAAATACCCCCGTCATCCGCTGATGCAGCCGCGCTCAGGGGCGGACAGTGCCCTCGCCCTGCACCAGATACTTGAACGAAGTCAGTTCGCGGGCCCCCACCGGGCCACGGGCGTGCAGCTTGCCGGTGGCGATGCCGATTTCGGCCCCCATACCGAACTCGCCGCCGTCGGCAAACTGGGTCGAGGCATTGTGCATGATGATGGCGGCGTCTACCTCGCGGGCAAAGCGATCTGCCGCCGCTGCGTCTTCGGTCACGATGCACTCGGTGTGTCCGCTGCCGTAGTGCGCGATATGGGTGAGCGCTTCGCTCAGGCCCGACACCACCCGCGCCGCAATAATGTTGTCCAGAAACTCGCAGCCAAAATCATCCGGCTCCGCTGGCCGCACGCCGGGCAGGGTCTGAAAGTGCCGGTCACCGCGAATCTCGGTCCCGCAGGCTTGCAGGGCCGAGACCAGCGCCGCGCCCTGAGCTGCAAAGCTCTCGCGGTCCATCAGCAGGCACTCGGCGGCGCCGCAGATGCCAGTGCGCCGGGTCTTGGAATTCGCCACGACCGCCTGCGCCTTGACCGGGTCGGCGGCCGCATGAACATACACGTGATTAATGCCGTCCAGGTGCGAAAATACCGGCACCCGCGCTTCGCTCTGCACCCGGCTCACCAGACTGCGCCCACCACGCGGCACAATCACGTCAATCAGGCCCTGCGCCGCCAGCATCTCGCCCACAGCGGCCCGGTCACGGGTGGGAATCAGCTGAATGGCCCGTTCCGGCAATCCTGCGGCCCGCAGGCCTTCTGCCAGCGCCGCGTGAATCGCCTGGGAAGAGTGCAGGCTTTCCGAGCCCCCGCGCAGAATGGCGGCGTTGCCACTCTTGAGGCACAGCGCCCCGGCGTCGGCGGTCACATTGGGCCGCGACTCGTAGATCACGCCCACCACGCCAATCGGGGTCCGCACCCGGCGAATGCTCAGGCCGCTGGGGCGCTCCCAGGCTTCCATCACCTCGCCCACGGGGTCGGGCTGGGCGGCCACATTGCGCAGGCTTTCGACCACCCCAGCCACGCGGCCTTCATCCAGCCGCAGCCGGTCCAGCATCGCGGGGCTCAGGCCCTTGCCCTGTGCAAAAGCCACGTCACGGGCGTTGGCGGCCAGCACGCGGGCGCAGTCGCGCTCGAGCGCAGCGGCGGCAGCCTCCAGCGCAGCCTGCTTCTGCTCACTGCCGGCCAGAGCCAGCGCGCGGGCGGCGGCGCGGGCCTGGGCAAACAGCATGTTCATGGTGTGCTTGAGTTCGGTGTGGTGCAGTTCGGAGGCGGTTTGGGTCATGGTGTAGGCTCCTATGGCGCAGGGGAATAGGAAAACAAGGCCAGAGATTAGAGGGCCAGGTTGTCGCGGTTGATAAAGGCGGCGCGGGGCGGCTCGCCCAACAGGCGGGCAATTTCATCGCTGTGAAGCCCAGCCACCTGCTGCGCCTGCGCTGAGCCGTAGCTGCACAGGCCATGCCCCAGCACACGGCCAGCGTGGACCACTTCGACGCACTCGCCGCGCTCAAAGCGGCCCTCGACCTTGGTCACGCCAGCGGCCAGCAGCGAGCGGCCCCGGTTCAGCGCCGCCTGCGCCCCATCGTCAATGGTCACGCGGCCCTGCGGCTTCATCCCGGCAATCCACTTTTTGCGGGCCGATTTGGGCGTCTCACTGCCCACAAACCAGGTGGTGCGCGCTCCTTCCCGCAGCGCTGAGATGGGCCTGAGCGAGTCACCGCGCATAATCGCCATCGCTGCGCCGGCCTGCATGGCGGTGCGGGCGGCCATCAGCTTGGTTTTCATGCCACCCTTGGCGTCGGGGCCGGGGTCACCGGCCAGAGCCTCAATTTCGGGGGTAATAGCGTCAATCCGGGGTAGGTGCTGCGCGGCGGGGTCGTGGCGGGGGTCGGCGGTGTACAGGCCGTCCACATCAGACAGCAGGATCAGGCAGTCTGCGCCGCAGGTCAGAGCAATCTGGGCCGCCAGGCGGTCATTGTCCCCAAAGCGAATTTCGTCGGTGGCGACGGTGTCGTTCTCATTCACGATGGGCACCACGCCGTGGTCCAGCAGCGCACTCAGCGTGGCCCGCGAGTTGAGGTAACGCGAGCGCACCCGGCTGTCTTCGAGCGTGACCAGCACCTGACCGGCACTCAGGCCACGCTGCGCCAGCTCGTCCGCATAGGCCTGGGCCAGCGAAATCTGCCCCACTGCCGCCGCTGCCTGAGCTTCATCAAGCGGCAGGGGACCACGCGGCAACCCCATCTGCCGCCGGCCCAGGGCAATAGACCCGCTCGATACCAGCACCACTTGCTTGCCCTGCGCCCGCAGCGCCGCTACGTCATCGGCCAGGCCGCTCAGCCAGTCTCGTCGCAGGCCGCGCTCGTCCACCAGCAGGGCGGACCCAATCTTGATGACAAGGCGCTGCGAACGGTCCAGCAGTTGACGGCTCAGCTCGGTCATGCGGGCCAGTGTAGATCAAATGGCTCCACCTGTGTGCATAGTTAACCAGAAGAGTGGCACAAAGTTGCATAGAGGACGTATGGCGTATGGCTCGAGGGACCGGAAATTTCTTTCTTTCACTTATCAAAAAATAGCTTCCTCTGGGCCTGTCCCTCTCAAGCTCTCACCTCCAATTTTTAATAACTATGCAACTCCCCTTCTCCCAAATAGCAAAAGCGGCCCCGCCGAAGCAGAGCCGCCCATCAGGCTGCACTGAGGTGGGCCGGGGCCTAAACCCCTTCTGCCTCCTGCGCGCCTGGGGTCAGGCCACCTACGCTGAAGGCTTCGCGGGGCTGGGCATACTCGGTGTCCATCTGCGCCAGTTGCAGCTTGCCGGAAACGTCGTCATTCACGCCGTGCCAGTAGGTGTAGGAATCTAGCACCCACACGCCACTTTCGCGGGTGCCGTTGCCGCTGCCCTTGGTGCCACCAAACGGCATGTGGGCTTCTGCGCCGGTGGTGGAGTTGTTGATAGAGGTCATGCCCGCTTCGATTTCTTCCTGAAAGCGGTTGGCCCAGGTGCGGTCATTGGTATAAATCGCGCTGGACAGGCCATAATCCACCGCGTTGGCGGCGGCAATCGCTTCGTCAAAGCCGTCTACCTTGACCAGGTTCACCGTGGGGCCAAAGACCTCGTTCTGGAACAGCTTCATGCCCGGTTTCACGCCTTCCCACAGGGTCGGCCAGCCATAAAAGGCCGCTTCGGGGTCGCCCTGAAAGCCTGCTGGTTTGTTTTCGGGGGTAATGCGGCCCCCACCGTACAGCAGCGTGGCCCCGTCTTCCTCGCCCCAGGCGTAGTGGGCGTCCCACGACCGGAAAAAGCGCTCGTTGATAAAAGGGCCGTACAGCACGTCATCATGCTCCACCGGGTTCCCGATGCGGATATTCTGCATGGCGGCCAGCAACTTGTCCTTAAACTCATCGTAGACGGGCGCGTCCACAATGATGTTTCCGGCGCTGGTGCAGCGCTGCCCGCCGGTGCCGTAGGCGGCCCACAGCGCCCCCTGCACGGCATTATCAATGTCGGCGTCACGCATCACAACCAAGGGGTTTTTGCCGCCCAGTTCCAGGGTGGGGTGGGTCAGGTTGCGCCCGGCCACCTCACCAATCCAGCGGCCCACTTCGGTGGAGCCGGTAAAGGCAATCTTCTGGACCAGCTTTTCGTCCAGCATTTCCACCAGAAACTGCCCCGCTGCGTCCTTGCCACCGCCGAAGACCACGTTCAGCACGCCGTCTGGCACGCCCGCTTCTTCTAGCAACTTAGCAAAAGCGTAAGAGGTCAGCGGTGCGTCCTCACTGGGCTTCCAGACCACCGTGTTGCCGGTCAGCAGCGCCGGGATGATCTTCCAGCTGGGCACGGCCACTGGGAAATTGCCTGCCGTGACCATGCCCACCACACCCAGCGGGCGGCGGTAGGTTTTCAGCTCCTTGTTGGGCATCTCGCTGGGCACGGTCTGGCCGTACAGCCGCCGACCTTCCGACTGGAAAAAGGCGCAGGTGTCCACCGCTTCCTGCACGTCGCCGCGCGCTTCTTTCAGCGTCTTGCCCATCTCGCGGCTGAGCAGGCGGCTGAGCGTCTCCTTCTCGCGGGCAATCGCCCGGCCAATGTTGCCAATAATCTCGCCGCGCACCGGGGCGGGCGTGGCTTTCCAGCGTGGGAAAGCGGCGCGGGCCACCTGGCAGGCCTGGCGCACGGTGTCCCGGTCCGCTTCGGGAAAAGCAGCCAGCACATCGCTCAGCTTGCCGCTGGAGTGGCTCTGAAAGGTGGGCGCGCCCTGGGGCACGGTTTCCTGGCCGCCAATCAGGTGGCCGTAGGTCTTGACAGGGGCAGCTTTGGTCTGGGACTCGGTTTGGGTCATGGACGCTCCTTGCGGGGAAATGGCAGAAAGTTCAGTCGCTCAGCCGCGCTGGGCGGTCTGGCTGGAATAGGTGCTCTCGAAAATCTTGTCGGCGTTGCCTGCCTCGAAGCCCTCGCGGCGCTTTTCGCGGGTCAGTTCGCTCTTGGGCAGGTGCTGAAACTCCGGCAGCGGGCGGCGCTCCGCGAACTCCACATACGAGCCGCTGATGCGTTCGGTCTGCCCGCCCTCGAACTCGGCGTCAATCATCTCGGCCACCGTGCTGCTCTGAATCAGCAGGCCGTCGGGGCTCTGCTTGGCCTTGCCGCCGCTGGAATTGAGGGTGTAGCCATGCCCTTCCAGAAAGCGGTTGAATTCCTCGATGGTGTCGTAGCCTTCAGGCAGGTTGTGGACACTGACCGTGAAGTGGTTGAGGTAATAGCGGTTGTAAATAACCCACGCGGCGTACTCGGATTCGTCCTGAAGGCGCTGATAGTCGGCGTAGCTGGGCAGCCGCCACAGCGCCCGGTGCAGGAACTCGTCCACCTGCGTGCCGTCGTCCAGGTCCAGGTCATCTACCGGGTCCGATTTGACCTCGTCGGTATAGCTGGTGATGATGCGCTGCGCTTCTTCGCTCAGGTCGCCCACCCGCAGCTCCGAGACAAAGATGCGTGGAAAAGCGGGCTGGCCGGGGAGCGGCGCGGGCGGCGAGTACCAGAAGGCGTCCAGTTTCTTGCCCTCGAACTGATAAGGCTCGCGGCGCTGGTAGCCGTAGTGCAGGAAAATCTTCTCGAAGCTCCCTATGCCCAGTTGCGGCACGCCCATCGTGCGGAAAGCGATGTGGTCGTTTTCGATGTCGCTGGCCTTGGCAATCAGGCCATCTTTCACCATGTCGTTCACGATGCTCTGCACGTCGGGCACCCGCTCCTGGTAGCGGCGCATCAGTCCATCCAGCACGTACTTCAGGGTTTCTCGGCGGTCAGTCATGTCATTTGCTCCTTTGCGAGAATGCTCAAACGATGTGTCGCTCGGCTGTCGCCGCGCCGCGCCCGAAGCGCTCCAGCTTGAGGCTGCTCACGTCAAGAAACGGAGCCTCATCGCGCACGAACGAGGTCACGATGCGGCCCACAGCGGCGGCCTGCTGTACCCCGTGTCCCGAAAAGCCGCAGGCATTGATCCAGCCCGGCTCGTCTTCCACCCGGCCCAGCACCGGGCTGCCGTCGGGGGTCATTTCGTAGTAGCCCCAGAAGCTGTAGGAGCGGTCCACTTCCAGCTCGTTGAGCCAGGGGAAACGCACGGCGGCGGCTTCGCGCACCCGCTCCAGCCAGGGCCAGTCAATGCCTTCTTCCAGGCCGTCGGGCTGGTAGGGGTTGGACACGGTAAAGATGACCGTATCGCCGTGCCCGCGCAGCCACAGGTTGGTGGTGCCGTCAATGGTGAGCGGATAGCCCGGCGTACCGTTGCCGGTGCGGGTGCGGTACACGCTGCGGCGGCGTGGGCGCACCGGCACGTCCAGCCCGGCCAGGGCCGCCACTGCGCCGCTCCAGGCCCCCGACGCGTTCACAATCATAGGGGCCGTGAAGTCACCCTGGCTGGAATACACGGTCCAGCTGTCCCCGCGCTTCTCGATATGGGTGACTTCGGCGGGGCGGTGGACCTCGGCCCCCAGGGCCAGGGCCATTTCGGTATAGGCATTCAGCGTCAGCAGCGGGTCAATGTAACCGTCCTGCGGGCCATAGGTGCAGCGGTAAATGCCTTCTTGCACGAACGGCACGTAGCGGGCCGCGTCCTGCGGCGAGATGACTTCTACCGGCGCACCGACGGCCTGCTGCACCGCCACGCCCTGCGCATGGGCCTCCCAGCCGCTCTCCGGCACCAGAAACAGGTAGCCGTTCTGGACATAGCCGCTCTCCCGGCCATACAGCTGCGGAAACCGCTGATACTCCTGAATGCTCTCCCACGACAGGCGCACGTTCACTTCTTCAGAGAACTGCACCCGCACGCCCGCGCCGCTGCGGCCCGATGACCCCCGGCCCGGTGCCGCGCCCCGGTCCAGCACAGTGACCCGGTGACCGGCTTCGCTTAGGCGAAAGGCACAGGCCGCACCAATAATCCCACCGCCAATCACAATCACGTCCGATGTTCTGACCTGCGTATGCAATGAATCCTCCCCTCACCGAAATCCGCAAAGGCGCGGCAGCTTCACTGCAAGCTGAGCTGTGCCCCGCCGGGAAAACAGGTGCTGGAACTTGTTGAATTGTTGCTTCTAGGCCACTCTAGCGAAGGCCCCGCGCCAAATGCAAGGCAAATTGGCAAAGCGCCGCTGAGGCGCACCCAGGGCCGTTCTCAGCGGCGCTGCTGTGCAGATCTGGCCTGCGCTGTCAGGGCCAGGAAGGGAGGAGCGTCAGGCCGGTCCGGCCTCAACCACTTCGGCTCCCGCCGCCTCAAAGGCAGCGCGGGCTTCGGCGGGGGCCTGGTCAGTCACCCAGCCGCTCAGCTCCTCAAAGCGGGCAAACGGCGCAAAGTCGCCTGCGCCCCACTTTTGCCCGTCCGCAATCAACACGCTGCGGTCGGAGCGGGCCATGATGGCGGCCTTCTGGTGCGCTTCGGTCAGGTTGGAGTTGGTCGGCCCACGCTGCGGGTCAATGGACGTACAGCCCACAAAAAACAGGTCGTAGCGGTAGCGCTCCAGCGCACTGATGGCGTCGGGACCGGTGAGGCTATAGGTGCTGCCATAGACCTCGCCGCCCACCACGTACAGGTCGCACTCGCCGTTCAGGTCGTAGGCGATGTCTATGCCGTGGGTGACCACGCGCAGCGTCCGGGTGAGGTCAGAGCGGCGCTTGAGGGCGCGGGCCACTGCGCGGGCGGTGGTACCTGCGTCCAGATACACCGTCTGGCCGGGACGCAGCAGGCCGAGTGCCGCAGCAGCCAGCCGCGCTTTGGCGGGGGCTTCCTGGCGCTGGCGTTGCAAATAGCGGATGTCCTGACTGCGGGGGCTGGCCCCACCGTGAACCCGGTCAATCTGGCCAGCTGCCGCCAACGCTTCCAGGTCGCGGCGCACAGTTGCGCCACTGGCCCCCAGCGCAGCAATCAGGGCCTGAGTCTTCATAAAACCGCGCTCACGCAGCAGCTGCATGATCCGCTGATGCCGCTCCTGGGCGTGCAGATGGCTCATCTGTGAGCAAGTCTAACAGACTGCGCCGCTGGCAAAAAAGCCGGTGTAGGCCGCTGCCCACTGTCCCCAGTTGCAGCCAGCCCAGGCACCAATTACACTAAATAATCATTTTTGCTCAAATATTGTCAGAAGTTCGCAAGGCTGGTTTACCCTTTTTCCCGGACCACCCCCAGGAGGCCCCGCTATGATTCAGCTTTCCCCACAACTTGTTCGCCTGGGTGCCCAGGCCAGCACCAAAGAAGACGCCATCCGGCAGGTGGCCGCGCTGCTGAGCGACGCCGGTTACACCGACCCGGCCTATGTGCAGGGCATGCTTGCCCGTGAGGAGCAGGCGAACACATATCTGGGCAGCGGCATTGCCATTCCGCACGGCACGCCGGACACCCGGCACCTGATCCAGAGCACCGGAGTGGCTGTACTGCAAGTGCCCGGCGGCGTGGACTGGGGCGGCGAAGCGGCGCGGCTGGTGGTCGGTATCGCTGCCGCCAGCGACGAACATCTGGATATTCTGCGGCAGCTGACCCGCGTGCTGAACGACCCGGCCCTGGTGGAGCGCCTGAGCACCACCGGCGACCCAGCAGAGGTGGTGGCGGCCTTAGGCGGGGGAGCAGCACCGGCTGCCCTAGGCGGGGGTGCGGCACCAGCTGCCACCCCTGCCCCCACATCCGCCAGCGAGCTGCCCTACACCGCCCAGGTCACGCTGCCCAATCCACAGGGCATGCATGCCCGGCCTGCCACGCGCCTGGCTGGACTGGTCAAGGCGCAGGGCGCGCGACTACGGCTAGCCCGTGAGGGCGAAGCCCAGAGCGCCGACGCGACCCGGCTGATGGAAGTGCTGGGCCTGGGCCTCAAGCAGGGCACGCGGCTGACCCTGAGTAGCGATAGCCCGGCACTGCTTCAGGCGGCCAGCGACGCTGTCCGCGCCGGACTGGGCGACGACCTGAGCGCCGCCGCTGCCCAGCCCACGCAGGCCCGCCGCGAGCCCGCCTGGGTGCCCGCGCAGGCCGAGACCACTTTGGAAGGTGTGCCCGCCGCCGACGGTCTGGTCACGGGCGTGACCCGCCAGTACCGCCCACAGGCACTGGACATACGCGATGAAAGCGGGGCCGACCCCGCTGCTCAGGCTGCGGCGCTGGACCGTGCCCTCAGCGCCGCCCGCGCCGGGCTGGACGTGACGATTGCCGACGTGCAGGGCCGCTTTGGACCGGACAAGGCCGCCATTTTCCGGGCGCATCAGGAGTTGCTGGACGATTCCGGCGTGCTGGAAGACGTAGCCGCTTTGCTGCTGGCCGGACACGGCGCGGCCTGGGCTTATCAGCAGGTGACCAATGAGCGCATCGCTAGCCTGCAAAAACTGGACGACCCGGTGTTGGCAGGCCGCGCTGCCGACCTGGGCGACGTGCAGCGGCGCGTGCTGCGCTCCCTGCTGGGCCTGGGCGAGGAGCAGCCGCTGGACCGGGGCGAGCCGTTTATCCTGCTGGCCCCCGACCTCAGCCCCAGCGACACGGCCCGCCTGAGCCTGGACACCCTGCTGGGCTTCGTGACTGAGGTGGGCGGGCCCACCAGCCACACCGCCATCATGGCGCGGGGGTTGGGCGTGCCCGCTGTGGTGGCGGCTGGAGCGGGCCTGAGCAGCGTTCCTGACGGCACGCCCGCCATTTTGGACGGCAGCGCGGGCCGCCTGTACCTGAACCCCTCGGACGCGGACCTGGCCGCCGCCGGAGAGCAGCGCCGCAGGCTGGACGCCGCCAGGGAAGCTGCCTTTGCCGGGCGGATGCAGCCCGGACAGACCCGCGACGGTGCCCGCGTGGAAGTGTCTGCCAACATCAACCGCGCCGCTGACGCAGGAGCAGCGCTGGAGAGCGGTGCCGAAGGTGTGGGCCTGATGCGGACCGAATTCCTGTACCTGGAAAGTGACCATGCGCCCACCGAGGACGAACAGGAGCGCGAATACCGGGCGATGGCGCAGGCGCTGGAAGGGCGTCCGCTGATTATCCGCACGCTGGACATCGGCGGGGACAAGGCTGTGCCCTATCTGGGCCTGGAGCACGAGGACAACTCTTTCCTGGGCATCCGGGGCATTCGGCTGTGCTTTGAGCGCCCAGACCTGTTCTTGCCGCAGCTGCGGGCCATTGCGCGGGTCGCCAAAGACCACCCGAATGTGCATGTCATGTTCCCGATGATTGCCACGCTGGCCGACCTGCGCCGCGCCCGCGCCATGCTGGACGATGTGCGGCGCGAAGTGGGCGCTCCCGCCATTCCGGTGGGCGTGATGATCGAGGTGCCTTCCGCTGCCCTGATGGCGCGTGAACTGGCCCCGGAAGTGGACTTTTTCAGTGTGGGCACCAACGACCTGACCGGCTACACCCTGGCAATGGACCGGCTGCACCCGCTGCTGGCCCGCCAGGCCGACGCGCTGCATCCCGCCGTGCTGCGCCTGATCGCCGTGACCACCGAAGCCGCGCAGGCCCACGGCAAATGGGTGGGCGTGTGTGGCGGGGCCGCCGCCGAACCCGCCGGGGCGCTGGTGCTGGCAGGGCTGGGCGTCAAGGAACTCTCGGTCAGCACGCCAGCTGTCGCCGGGGTCAAAGCAGCGCTGCGGCGCCTTGACCTGAGCCAGCTGCAAAGCGTGGCCCGTGAAGCCCTGGCGCAACCAGACGCGGCTGCCGTGCGGGCGCTGCTGGAGCCGCTGACCCTGGAGAACACGGGAGAGGGTGCAGGCGCATGAACGTGCTGACGGTGACTTTCAACCCAGCGCTGGACCTGACTGTGCAGGCTCCCAGCTGGCACCCCGGTCAGGTCAATGTCGCCGCCGCTGCCCAGACCGACGCCGGGGGCAAGGGCGTGAATGTGGCGGCGCTGCTGGCCGACTGGACACGCCAGAGCGGTGAGCCCCTCCAAGTCAGCGCCAGCGGATTCCTGGGTACTGGCAACGCAGGCCCTTTCGAGGCGCTGTTCCGCGAGCGGGGCATTCAGGACGCTTTTGTGCGGGTGGCGGGCGAGACTCGCCTGGGCCTGAAAATCGTGGACCCTGAAGCGGGCAGCACCACCGATTTCAACCTGCCAGGGGTGCAGGTAAGCGCCGCGCAGCTGGACGGATTGCTGGGCCAGCTGCGCGACCTGGCCGGGACTCAGGACGCCGCCGTACTGGCCGGGAGCCTCCCGCCCGGCGTGCCCGCAGAGACTTATGCCCGCGTGGTGGCCGCGCTGCGCCAAAGCGGAGTGCCCTTTGTGGCGGCGGACACCAGCGGCGAGGCGCTGCGCCGCCTGCTGGCCGCGCCTACGCTGCCGCACCTGCTCAAGCCCAACATCCACGAGCTGGAAGTGGCCCTGGGCCGGGAGCTGCCCACCGACGCCGACCGCCTGGCCGCTGCCCGCGAGCTGCTGGAGCGCGGCGCAGAATGGGTCGCCCTCTCGCTGGGCGAGGAGGGAGCCTGGCTGGTCTGGGCGGGCGGCGCAGTCAAGGCCGTGCCTCCCCAGGTAGACGTGGTGAGCACCGTCGGCGCGGGCGACGCGATGGTAGCCGGTCTGGTCAGCGCCCGGCTGGCGGGCCTCGGTCCTGCCGAGGCGCTGAGCCGCGCCACCGCCTTTGCTGCGGGCAACATCACCCGCCTGGGTGCCCAGCTGCCCCCACACGACGAACTTATGGCCCTGCACCGTCAGGTGCGCCTCCAGAAAGGTTGCTGAATTTATGGCCCAGCTTGCCGCATGGATTGACCCCACCGGACGCATGACCCACACCCTGGCTGCCGCCGCACTGCGCCAGGCCGCTGAAACCGCAGGGCACACGCTGACCCTGCTGGACCGAGCCCCGCAGAGCCGCCCTGCTGGCGCAGACCTGCTGCTGTGGGCGGACGCCCAGACGCCCACCCTGCCCACGGGCGAGTTCGTTCAGACCGCGCCCGAAGACCTGATTCGTGACGCGGCCAGTGTCCTAAGCCGCGCTGGGCTCCAGGGGGGAACAAACGCTGTGGCCGTGCAGACAGTGAGCGCGGGAGTGCCTACTCCATCCCCAGCCAGCGCCAGCACGGGCCCCAGCATCGTGGGTGTCACCTCCTGCCCCACCGGAATTGCCCACACCTTCATGGCCGCCGAGGGACTCGAAGGCGGAGCCAAAGCCCTGGGCCGCACGGTCAAAATCGAAACCCAGGGCAGTGTGGGCGCAGGCAATCAGCTGACCGCCGAGGACATCGCCGGGGCCGAGGTGGTCATTATCGCTGCCGACACCAACGTGGACCTCAGCCGTTTTGCGGGCAAGCGGGTGTACCAGACCGGCACCAAGCCCGCCATCAGCGGCGGTCAGGCCCTGGTGGAGCGTGCCCTGGCCGAAGCGCAGGTGTACGGGGCAGCGGGAGGCAGTGCAGCGGCGGGTGGCGACTTCGTGGCGCAAGCGGCGGCGGCCAAGCAGGCCAAGAACGACGCAGCGGCGGGCAGTGGCCTGGGCGGGGAACTCTACAAGCACCTGATGACCGGCGTGAGCCACATGCTGCCGCTGGTGGTGGCGGGCGGGCTGCTGATTGCGCTGGCGTTCGCATTTGGCGGCATCAATGCCGAAGGCCCCTTTGCCGAGGCGCTGATGACCATCGGCGGAGGCAGCGGCGCGTTTGGCCTGTTCGTGCCGGTGCTGGCGGGATATATCGCTTATTCCATCGCGGACCGGCCTGGCCTGGCTCCCGGTTTGGTCGGTGGGATGATGGCCCTGGAGACGGGTTCGGGGTTTCTGGGCGGCATCGTGGCGGGCTTCCTCGCAGGTTACCTGACCCGCTGGCTCAACCGCAGCATCCGGCTGCCGCGCACATTGGAAGGCCTCAAGCCCACGCTGCTGCTGCCGCTGCTGGGCACCATGATCACCGGCCTGCTGATGATTTTTGTGCTGGGCAAACCCGTCGCCGCTGCCCTGGCCGCCGCGACCACCTGGCTGGGCAGCCTGGGCGACACTTCGGCAGGACTGCTGGGGGCCGTTCTGGGCGGCATGATGGCTTTCGACATGGGCGGCCCCATCAACAAAGCGGCCTACACCTTTTCCACTGGCCTGATTGATTCTGAGGTCTATGGCCCGATTGCCGCCGCGATGGCCGCTGGCATGACACCGCCGCTGGCGCTCTTTTTCGCCACTTTGCTGTTCAAGAACCGCTTCACCCCCGATGAGCAGGAAGCGGGCAAGGCGGCAGGCGTGCTGGGCATCTCCTTTATCACCGAGGGCGCGATTCCTTTCGCCGCCCGCGACCCCCTGCGCGTCATTCCGGCGCTGATGGCGGGCAGCGCGGTGGCCGGAGCCATCAGCATGGCGGCGGGCTGCCTGCTGCGTGCGCCCCACGGCGGCGCGTTCGTGCTGCTGATTCCGGGTGCCGTGACCAACCTGCCCATGTACGTGGCCGCGATTCTGGCAGGCACTCTGGTCAGCACCCTGCTGCTGGGCGTGCTCAAGCGGCCCCTGGACCGGGCAGAACGTGCCATCGCCGCTGAAGAGAGCGTGACCAACCCGGCCAACAGGTAAACAGCAAGCAGACAAGCAGGTTCCCGTCTAACCGACTGGGGACCTGCTGGCTTGTTAGCGAGCAGGAGGGCGCACTGCAAGACGGCGCAGTAGAGTAGATGGAGATGCCCCGCCCCCCTCTCTCCCACCGGCCCACGCTAGTGTTGCCTGCGCTGCTGGCGGGCTGCTTCTCGCCGGGCAACGTGGCGGCGCAGTGTGAAGCGGCGGCCCGCAGGCAATTGGCGGACCTGAACCCGCCAGCGCAGTTGCGTGAATTTCAGCAACTTCAGTCCGAGGCCCACACCGAGCGCAGCGGCGGCCAAACCTTGAAGCTGGGCCTGAGTGAAGGCGCGCTCAGTGCGGAGCAGGCGGGCGAGATGCGCAGCTGGCCGTACACCTGCCGGGTACACGGCGATGAGGTGAGCTTCCAACTGGCCCCCGACGGGCAGGGACCGCAGCCCACTCCCAGCCAGGACACGCCGCCCGCTTTCGACCTGGGCGGGGAAGGAGAAGTCAACTTATGACCCTGTCCCCCAAATACTTTGAGGACGTGTACGCTGCGAACGAAGACCCCTGGGACTTTGCCAGCAGTCCTTACGAGGCGGCCAAATACGCCCGCACCCTGGCCGCGCTGCCGCGTGAGCGCTACCGCCGGGCGCTGGAAGTGGGCTGCTCTATCGGGGTGCTGACGGGGCAGCTGGCCGGACGCACTGACGCACTGCTGGCGCTGGACATCAGCGAGCAGGCGCTGGAGCGGGCCAAAGAGCGCAATGCCAGAAAGGACAACATCCAGTTTCGCCGGGCGGGATTGCCGGACGAGCTGCCGGACGGTCCTTTTGATCTCATCGTGCTGAGCGAGGTGCTGTATTACCTCTCGCCAGCCGACCTGGAGCGGGCGCTGGACGCCGTGCTGGCCCGGCTGGAACCCGGCGGCACGCTGCTGCTGGTTCACTGGACACCGTGGGTCCACGACTATCCGCAGACCGGCGACGCGGTGCATGAGGCCGCGCTGGCCCGCGTGGGCCGGGGCCTGAAGCACCTGCACGCCGAGCGCCAGGGCAATGAGGAGCAGGGCTACCGACTGGACGTGTTCCGGCGAGCTTCCGACCCTGACAGCGAAGCATAGGCACGGGCCAAAGCCCATTCGGCCCGCACCTCCCCCAGCGCCTGCGCTACCGGCACCGCCGCAAACAGCCTGCTCCACTCACCGGCCAGCCGCGCTGCGTGCGCCTGTTCCAGCGCTTGCCCCAAAAAAGCGCTCTGAAGCGCCGCTGTCAGGGCGTCAGGCGGCACCCGCCACAGCCGCGACAACTCCGAGAGGCAAAGGGGGTGGCCCTGCCAGGCCCGGCGTAGCCCCGCTTCGGCGCGTGCCAGGGCCGCCACTTCAGCGCCGCCGGGCACGCGCCAGTGAGCAGGACCAGCGGCCCACTCCTGAAGCTGGGTGGACAGCCCCAGCGCCACCCGCCCGGAGCGCCGCGCCGATGTGTAGACCCGCGCCGCCGGGGTATGCCGCAGCGCCATATCCTGCCGCCGAAGCGCCTGCACCAGCGCCATATCCTCCAGTACATCTACTGCTGGAATGCCGCCCACAGCCCGGTAAGCCCGGACGGTCAGCGCCAGGCTGGCCCCAAAGTGCTGCCAGTGACGCGGCCAGGGGTCAGCAGGGTCAGGGTTGAGGGCGGCAGTGAGCGCCTCCGCCCACCAGCGGTAGCCGCTGTCCAGCAGATGCGTGCAGCGGACGGCTGGTGGCAGCGCGGCCCGCTCGGACGGGTCCAGCAAAATACGTCCGGCACTCGCCTGGGCCTGCCCCGCCCGCAGCGGTGCAGTCAGTTGCCACAGCCAGTCGGGGCTGGGGCGGGTGTCAGCGTCAGTGCTGACGATGATGCCGTCCTCGCCGGCCATCTGCGCGGCCCAGTCCAGCGCCTCACGGCGGGCCCGCACCACGCCGCTTTCCTGCACGTCCCAGCTCACCTCACGCACGGCCAGCCGCAGCTGAGGCCAGCGCGCCGCTTCCTGGCAGGCGAGTTCGGCGGTCCGGTCAGAGGTGTTATTCACCAGTAAAGCGGCCTGTACCATGACCGGCGTGCCCCGACCTTCCCGCTGTAGGTCCTGTAGGCCCAGTGCCCGCACCGTCTGCCGAATACCACCCTCCTCATTGCGTGCAGGGATGGCTATGACAATGTGATGTTCAGACGGGGCATGGAAACCAGGAGACACGGACTGTTCAGTCTAGCCAGCCTGGCCCTGAGGCAAGTTTAACCAAACTCCAACAACGCGGAAATCTGACGTTCAGTCTGCTGTGAACAGAGTAGGGTGGAACGACTTCGGCCCTGACCGTTGCTTCAGCCCTGATACCCCACAAAGGAGTCCGTCATGACGCAGTCTTCCACCTTGCCGGCGCTGCTGGTCCTGTCCCACTTGCGCTGGGCATTTGTCTTCCAGCGGCCCCAGCACCTGATGACCCGCGCCGCAAGGACGCGCCGGGTCTACTACATCGAAGAGCCGATTTTTGGCGAGCATCCGGATCAGCTGCGCCGCAGCGAGCAGCCCAGTGGCGTGACGGTCTGTACTCCTTACATTGAAATCGGCCATAGTCCCGACGAGTCTCAGCGCCGCACTGCTGCCCTGCTGGCACAGCTGATCCGTGACGAAGGCCTGCGCGAGTACGATCTGTGGGTCTATACCCCGATGGAGCTGCCGGTGGCCGCTGGCCTGCGTCCCCGCGTGACCGTATACGACTGCATGGACGAACTCGCCAACTTCCGGAGCGCACCACCCGAACTGCGTGAGCGCGAGCAGCAGCTGTTTGCCCAGGCCGATGTTGTCTTTACGGGAGGCCACCGCCTGTTTGAAGCCAAGCGCCAGCAGCACCCCAATGTCCACCCGTTTCCGTCCAGCGTGGAAGTCGCGCACTTTGCCCAGGCCCGCGCCGGGCAGCCTGACCCGGCGGACCAAACGGGGTTGGCCCGGCCCCGGCTGGGGTTTTATGGGGTGATTGATGAACGCTTTGATACCGCGCTGATGGCCGAGCTGGCCCGCCGCCGCCCCGAGTGGCAGTTCGTGCTGATTGGCCCCGTGGTCAAGATTGCCCCTGAAGACTTGCCCCACGCCGCCAACCTGCACTACCTGGGCATGAAGAGCTACGCCGAATTGCCCGCCTACCTCAGCGGCTGGGACGTGGCCCTGCTGCCCTTTGCCCGCAACGAAGCCACCGAATTCATCAGCCCGACCAAGACACCGGAATATCTGGCTGCTGGTGTGTCCGTCGTCTCCACCGGCATCCGCGACGTGGTGCAGCCCTACGGCGTGGGCGAGCTGGCCCGCATTGCCGATGGCGTAGACGCTTTCGAGGCAGCCTGTGCGCAGGCCCTGGCCGAAGCGGGCACCCCCGCCGCTGCCAGGCGGCAAGCCCGCGCCGATGCATTTCTGGCCGGGCTCTCCTGGGACCAGACCTGGCAGGACATGGCAGGGCTGATCGAGCAGGCCGCCCACGACCCCAAAGCCGACCAAGGAGCCGCCGATGACTGATCCCCAAGAACATTTGACCCAGAACTCGACACAGAGCACGTCACAGAACACGTCACAGGGCCCAGCCCACGCCGTGCAGGCGCAGCCTTTCGATTACCTGATCGTGGGCGCAGGCTTTGCCGGGAGCGTGCTGGCTGAGCGTCTGGCAGCCAGCGGCCAGCGGGTCTTGGTCGTGGACCGCCGCCCGCACATCGGCGGCAATGCATATGACTGCTACGACGACGCTGGCGTGCTGATTCATCCCTACGGGCCGCATATCTTCCATACCAACTCGGCGGATGTGTTCGACTACCTGTCGCAGTTCACCGAGTGGCGGCCCTACCAGCACCGGGTCAAGGCCAGCGTGGACGGCCAGCTGGTGCCGATGCCAATCAATCTGGATACGGTCAACGAGCTGTACGGCCTGAACCTCACCTCATTTGAGTTAGAAGACTTCTTCGCGTCGGTGGCCGAGCCGGTAGAGCAGGTCCGCACCTCCGAAGATGTGGTGGTCAGCCGGGTGGGCCGCGACCTGTACCAGAAGTTCTTCCGGGGCTATACCCGCAAGCAGTGGGGCCTGGACCCCAGCGAACTGGACGCCAGCGTGACCGCCCGCGTGCCTACCCGCACCAACCGCGATGACCGCTACTTCGCGGACGTATACCAGGCGATGCCGCTGCACGGCTATACCCGGATGTTCCAGAACATGCTCAGCAGCCCCAACATCAAAGTGATGCTGAACACCGATTACCGCGAGGTGGTGGACCTGATTCCCTGGCGGCACATGATCTACACCGGGCCGGTAGACGCTTTCTTTGACCACTGCTACGGGCCGCTGCCCTACCGCAGCCTGGAATTTAGGCACGAGACGCACGGCGCGGACTTCCTGCTGCCCGTCGGTACGGTGAATTATCCCAACGACTATGCCTACACCCGCGTGAGCGAGTTCAAGCACATCACCGGGCAGCGCCACCACCAGACCAGCGTGGTGTATGAATTCCCCCGCGCCGAGGGCGACCCGTACTACCCGGTACCCCGCCCCGAAAATGCCGAGCTGTACAAGCGCTACGAGGCCCTGGCCCAGGCACGCACCGACGTGACCTTTGTGGGCCGGCTGGCCACCTACCGTTACTACAACATGGACCAGGTGGTGGCCCAGGCGCTGAACACCTTCAAGAAATTGATGAGCCAGAGCCAGGGCTGAGCATTTTTCCTGCCTCCTGACAAGCGGCGCGGCAGGCCAGGACCTTGCCGCGTTCTTTGCGCTGGCTCCTAGACCTGTTTCCTTTCCGAAAGGACATGCCTCATGCAGACCTGCCGAGCCTCCAGTTGGACCGAACTGATGGACCTGCTGCACCAAGACTCCTGGAACGAAGCGTTGCAGCGCTTTCGCTCGCCCTACGTGTTCCGGGGGCAGGGAGGCCAGTTGCCACTGACCACTTCGTTGCAGCGGCTGGGAGGTGACCCGCGCGAACTCGAACGGCACCTCGTGCGGGCGTTCCGCAAGTATGCCTATGGCAGCGTGCCCGACCGCGACCTGCTGTGGTACTGGCTGGCGGTGGGGCAGCACCACGGCCTGCCTACCCGGCTGCTGGACTGGTCATACTCGCCACTGGTCGCGCTGCATTTTGCCACCGCCTCCGAAGCCCTGCACGGTGAAGACGGCGTGGTGTGGATGCTGAACTTCGCCCAGACCAATGCCGGGTTGCCTGCGCCGCTGCGCCAGCTGCTAGAGCACGAGGGCAGCGCCGTCTTCACGGTAGATATGCTGGATGCACTGGGCAAGTCTGCCGGCAATCTGGCGCAGGGACAGCTGGGCTTCGGTAGTGACACCAACTGGCTGGAACAGTACGAAACGGTGGCCGGGCAACCTTTTTTGCTGTTTCTAGAGCCTCCCTCGCTGGATCAACGCATTGTGCAGCAGTCGGCACTGTTTTCTATGTTGTCCAGCCCAGACGCTGAGCTTGAAGACTGGCTGGAGACCCACGACGGTGCTGTACAGCAAATTGTTCTGCCTGCCAAACTCAAAAGAGAAATCCGCGACAAACTGGACCAGGCCAACATCACCGAACGCACGCTGTTTCCCGACCTGGGCGGCCTGAGCCAGTGGCTGCGGCGGTATTACCAGGTGCGCGAAGGGCAGGCGGCTGGCGCTGAGCAAAGAGGCGAAGCCGAACTGCCCTGTATGGGCCGCGCCCCCACTCCCGACGAAGCCCGGATGCATCAGGACTGAGGCCGGGGGCACAGGCTGACGTCAGGACACCGCGCTGCCCCCGCCCACCGTGCGGTATTCGCCTGAGTCAATGATCTCGCGGATGGCCTGCACGGTGCCGCGCACATCGGCTTCGCTGTTGTAAAAAGGAATCGGGGCCAGACGCAGGATGCCCGGTTCGCGGTAGTCGGGAACGATGCCGCGCGCCCGCAGTGCCAGCGACACCTGCCGATTGTGCTCCCACTGCAAGGAGATGTGCCCGCCGCGCTCTGCCTCAGCGCGGGGCGTGATGACCTGCATTTCGGGCAACTGCTCATCCGCCAGGGTCAGCAGCAAGCCGGTCAGCTCCAGCGAACGCGCCCGCAGCTGCGCCAGGTCTACGCCGTCATAGACCTCCAGCGCTCCTTCCAGGGCCGCCAGTGACAGGATAGGCGGCGTACCCAGCTGATAGGCCCCGGCCCCCTCGCCGCGCTCGTAGTCGTTCGCCATCTTGAACTGGCTTGCCTTGTCGTTGCCCCACCAGCCACGCAGCGCAGGCACTGTGCCGAGGTGGCGCTCATGCACAAACAGGCCGCCGGGCGCACCGGGACCGGCATTCAGGTATTTGTAGCTGCACCACACTGCAAAATCAGCGTCCCAGTCATGAAACTGGTGCGGCACCGCCCCGATAGAGTGCGCCGCGTCCCAGCCCACCACGCAGCCCTGGGCGTGGGCATGGGCCGTCCAGCGGGCCACGTCCAGCAGCTGACCAGAGCGGTACAGCACGGTGGGCAGCAGCACCAGCGCAATTTCACCCGTGATGGCCGCGGCAATGTCGTCTGGGTGCAGGGTGTGGCCGTCGCGCGAGGGAATCAGCCGCAGTTCAGCGCCGTTCAGGTCCGCCCAGGAGCGCATGGCGTAGAGGTCGGTAGGAAAGTCCAGTTCGGTCGCCAGCAGGTGCCGTCGCTGGCCCTGCGGACGGTAGAACGTCGGCAGCAGCAGATGTAAATTGGTGGTGATAGAGCCGGTAGCAATCACCTCTTCGGGCCGTGCGCCCACCAGCCGCGACAGCGCAGGCGATAGCGCTTCGCTCAGGCCGAACCAGCGGTCCCAGCCCACTACCGCTAGCTCGGCCCAGTCGGCCAGGCGGCTCTCTACGGCCCTCTTGGCCGCGTGCGGCATCAGGCCCAGGCTGTTGCCGTCCATGTAGATGCCGGGCGGCATGGCAAAGGCTTCTGGCCGGTACAAATCAGGCTTGGGCATAGGTCAGCATAACGCGGCCCTGGCAGCAGAGCTGTATCACCCAGAAGCACCAGAGGAAGCGGAGGAGCTGGCTGCCGCTGCTTGGTCATCTTCCAGCTGGCGATAAGCGCAGAGCGCCGCCACCACCGCCAGCTCCGGCGGCACCGCCTGAAGCCGCAGCGCCACATCCTTGCCGTCATAGACACCGCCGACGCGCCCCGTAACTTCTGCTGGGCCTGCGTGCAGGATGATGTCCTTCCCGTCCCAGCGGCCCGAAAATCGGCCCCGCGCCTCACTCCCATTCAGGGCAAAGCTGAGGTCGTCGCCGTCTATCTGACCACCCAGCCGCAGGGACGCCACTTCAGCACTGAGGGCACCGTTCACATCGAAGCCGTCCACCTGTCCCCCCACCCGGCCCGAGACTTTGCCGCCTGCGTAGCGCAGGTCCAGGTCTTTGCCCAGGTACACGCCGCCGATGCGCCCGCGCAGCCGCTCACCGTCCCAGCTCGCCCGCAGGTCGTAGCCCTGATACACTCCGCCAACTCTGCCTGCCAACTCGCTCATGACAGCAGGATAGCCCTGGCCGGAGCGCCATCTGCGCCGTGGAGCGGCAGCGGCAAGCAGACCAGCGTGTATTCTCCCGGCGCAACGTGGCTCAGGCTCAGGCTTTCTAGGATGTGAATGCCTGCTGCGTAGGCAGCGTGGTGGCTGTCCAGGGTCTTGCTGTCCAGCGGGTCCATGCTGGGCACGTCCAGCCCCAGCAACCTCACGCCACGCTCGCCCGCCGCACGCACGAACTCGGGTGACGGATGGATAAAGGTGCGCGGAAACTCATCCCAGTGGGCAGGCTGACCTGTACACAGCAGCAGCCGGGGCGGCAGCTCGGCAGGCAGAGTGTCCAGCAGTGAAGCCTCCACCCGCCCTCCTGGCGGCACGCGCACCACCAGGGCCTGGCCCACATACACTTCCAGCGGGATGTCGTGCAGACGTGGGGCCGCATCATCGTAGTGCCAGGGGGCGTCCACATGGGTCCCGGTATGGGTCGACGTAGAAATCACACCGGTATTGACCGAGTCGCCGCCGCTGATCCGGGCACCGGGAGCCACCACGAAGGGCGCGTCTCCGGGCCAGTTGGGATGGCCGGGGGTCAGGGTACGTGAGATGTCGGTGATGTGCATAGGCCCAGGCTACGGCACACGGCGGGTGGGGAGTGACTTCAGGACGCCCTGCGCTGGCTGTCCCTTCCCCTGGCCTACACGGCCCTGGCTTACACTGAGCCACTATGACCAACAAGGCAAAGCCAGGCGGAGTGCGGGGAAACATGCAGGCGGCGGCCCTGGGGCGCCCGCTGTGGCAAGGCGAGGCTGGGGCAGTGTTTCCTGATCATCTCCAGCTGCATGGCCTGCGCGCTGAGGGGCGGCAGGTGGTCACTGCCCTGCCAGGCAAGCCGGGCGACCCACAGCCGCCAGAGCTGCGGCCTGGGCAGAACCCCGGGGGCCTCACACCGCAGCGCCTGCTGATTCTGGTAGGGCTGGGGGCTGTGTTCGGTGTGGCATCAAGCCTGTTGGGGCTGCCGTGGTGGGCGCAGATGGGGCTGGGTCTGGCGCTGGCGCTGGCTTACCTGGCGTGGCCCGCCGTGCGGCAGGTGCAGGCCATCGGGCAGTGGGCACAGCGCGAAGAAGCGGTTACGCTGGTCCTCTCCGGCGAAGGCGAAGGGGTTGTGGTGCGCTCGGTGCATCCAGGCGATTCCCCCGCCACCCTGGCCGAAGGGGGCCGGGGCGTGGCGCTGGTCGTGTACGGCCTGCCGCAGCAAGACCGTGTGCAGTTGGTGCGGCAAGTGCTGGGATATCAGGCCATGCGGGGCGGACGGCGCTGATCCCGGCATGAGGGGCAGCGTTTGTAGAGTGCCTGACAAAAAATACCTATCTTTGCCGCGAGCAAAGCGGGGGCAACACCGTGAGCCAAATGGCACATGGTCTTGCACAGCTGCACCGCGGAGCACGGCTTAGGGAAAGGGCCGTTGGATACCTCTTGTGACACCATCCCTCATCTCTTGCCTCCCTCTCCCAAAATTAATTTTCTTTGGCTATTTTTCATTTTTTTTATATATCGCTCATCCTCAGATGTGGTTGCTGGCGACATAAATCAGCCTCTATACTCAGAAAGTTGAGGCCGTATTCGGGGGAAGCTCAGTCTCAGAGAGGAAAATATGAAGAACTATAAATCTGGACTTGTGCCCTTCGCCCTGGCGCTCGCATTGGTCGGCTGCGGCAAAGATGATGTCCCCGCCACTGCCACTCCCGAAAAATCAGCCGGGCAACAAGCCACTTCTCTGCCGCCCGCTTCGCCCAGGATGCCTGTCACGCCGCAGCGTGCAGGCAAAGCCCACGAAATGCCGCCCATCCCCGATCCCAAAGCCGCCCAGGATCAGGATTTGGGCATACAAGAAGGCGCGCTGGACGCACAGGCAATCTGGTGGTGGGATAAGGTTTCCCTTTACGTGGTGGCCCACCAAGACGACTGGCAGCTGTTCATGAACCCCGATGCCTACACCGAGTCGCAGGAAGAGAACACCAAAATGGTCTTTATCTACACGACGGCTGGGGACGCCGGGCGGCGCTCACTGGTTCCGGGCGAGTCCTACATCCTGGCGCGTGAAGAAGGGGCCGAGCGCAGCATCCGCTTCTTGTCGGACGTCAGTACCGTGTCCCACAAGTCGGCGGTCAGAAGCCGGGTGATGGTGAACGGTCACCTGATTCGCCGCGTGGTCTATGGCAACACGGTCAGCTACTACCTGCGGCTCCCCGACGGCGGTATGGGTGGCCCCTCACTGGCCAAACTGCGCAGCCGCGAGCTGTCTGTGCTGACTGCGGTAGACAACTCTGCGATGTATCAAGGCTGGGGCGACCTGTCCAAAACGGTTGAACAGCTGGTCTACCGAGAAGGCCGCAACACCGCCGAACTGCGCTTTCATCTCGCCGACCCGGATTCCCAAATCAACCACGGCGACCATATCGAACACCGGCTGACCTCGGAACTGATCACCGAGCTGGCTCCCAAGATTCCCTGCGCCGAGCAGCGGCTGTACCAGACTTACAACACGTCCAGCCTGCCCATCAACATGACCACCGACGAGCTGCTCAACCACGCAGCCCTGTTCGGTGTGGTGGAAAGTGGCCGCGCCGATCTGGGCTTCCCGGGCGCGTGGGAACCGCTTCACAAATCATGGCTGGGCAAGCGCTACGTACGTACCGTTCCTGCCAAGGAATCTACGCCCTGCTTCTAATCACGGCCAGTCACCAGCTACCAGATCAGCCCTCCACAGTGCTAGGCATCAAAGCTCGGTCCGTACCTCCCACAGTTCGGGAAACAGGACAATATCTAGGGCTTTTTTGAGGTAGCCAGCACCGCTGGTTCCGCCGCTGCCGCGCTTGAATCCGATCACCCGCTCCACCGTGGTCAGATGGTTAAAGCGCCAGCGGCGGAACTGGTCTTCTACATCCAGCAGCTTCTCGGCCAGCTCGTACAGCTCCCAGTGGCGTCCGGTATCACGGTACACCTCCATCCAGGCCGCCTTGACTGCCGGATGAGACGTGTAGGGCTGCGAATAATCGCGCTCCAGCACCTCGGCTGGCAGGTCGAACCCGGCTCCCGCCAGCAGGCACAGCGTGAGGTCATAGATGCTGGGGGCTTCCATCGCCGCTTTGAGAGGACCGTGCAGGTCTTCCCGGTGGGCGTGGGGGCGCAGCATCACTTCATTGCGGTTGCCCAGCATGAACTCCATCATCCGGTAGCGCTCACTCTGAAACCCCGACGCCTGCCCAAATGCGCTGCGAAACTCTAGATAGTCCGTCGGAGTCATGGTTTTGAGCACGTCCCAGGCATTGGTCATCTGTTCCTCGGCGCGGACCACCCGGCTCAGCATCTTGAGCGGCGCGTCGGTGATGCCGCGCTCCAGCAGCGACATGGCCGCAGAAAGCTCACGCACAATCAGATCCAGCCACACTTCCGAGACGTGGTGAATGGCAATAAACAGGTGTTCGTCATGGGCCTGCGTGACCGGCTGGTGGGCACTGCGCAGCACGTCCAGCTGCAAATAGTCACCGTAGCTGAGGCTCCGGGTAAAATCGGTATAGGCCTGGTCCGCGCTATCGGGCGCACCAGGCCGGGTGGACTTCAGCTCAGGTGTCGGGGTCATGCCTCTTAGTCTGGCACAGCCCGCCGGGCGCACCCACACCCAGCAATCACACCCAGCAATCACTCCCAGCCTACTCAGGAAGACACGGTGACAGATGCAGGCAAAAGCGCCGGTCTTACATGGAACCGGCGCCCGAAAAGGCATGCATGCCAGGGGGCTTAGGCCCAGGGATTCAGCACCACTTTGACGCAGCCATCATGCTTCTGGCGGAACGTCTTGTACAGCTCAGGCGCTTCGTCCAGAGTGGCGCGGTGGGTGATCACGAAGGTGGGATCAATCTCGCCGGCTTCAATGCGGCTCAGCAGCGGGCCGATGTAGCGGTGGGTGTGGGTCTGACCCATGCGGAACTGCAGGCCTTTGCCGAACGCCGCGCCCATCGGCAGCTTGTCCACCAGGCCGCCATACACGCCAGGCACAGACACGGTGCCGCCCTTGGCACAACTCATGATGGCCCAGCGCAGCGCCGTGATGCGGTCAAAGGTCATGCCGGTGACCCGCTCGGCCATGTCCAGCGCGTGGCCGGGGCCGTGGCCGTGGGCCTCCATACCTACAGCGTCAATCACGTGGTCAGGGCCACGTCCGCCCGTGGATTCCAGCAGTGCAACCAGCACGTCTTCCTGTTCGTAGTTGATGGTCTGGCAGCCAGCCGCCTCGGCCATCGCCAGACGCTCAGGCACCCGGTCAATCACAATCACGTGGGCGGCCCCCAGCATCTGGGCGCTGCGGGCCGCAAACTGGCCCACCGGCCCGGCCCCGAATACCGCCACCACGTCGCGGCCCGGCAGGATGCCGCACTGCTCAGCGGCCTGGTAGCCGGTGGGAAAGATATCGGTCAGGAACAGCACCTGCTCGTCCTTCAGGTCCGTCTCGATCTTGTAGGGCCCTACGTCTGCGAAAGGAACGCGCACGTACTGCGCCTGACCGCCCGCGTACCCGCCGAACATATGCGAGTAGCCAAACAGGGCGCTGCCACTGGTCGCCCCATAAAGGGCTTGGGCCATGCGGTGGTTGGGATTGGAATTGTCGCAGGCAGCGTACAGCCCACGCTGGCAGAAGTCGCAGACCCCACAGGCGATGTTAAAGGGCACCACCACACGGTCGCCCACCTTCAGCCGCTTGACGTCACGGCCAACTTCGACCACTTCGCCCATAAACTCGTGACCCATCACGTCACCCTTTTCCATGCTGGGGATTACGCCATCCAGCAGGTGCAGGTCCGAGCCGCAAATGGCGGTCGAAGTGATTTTGATAATGGCGTCGGTGGGCAGCAGCAGTTCGGGGTCCGGAATGCGCTCTACACCAACTTGGTTGACTCCTTGCCAGACAATTGCTTTCATTGTTCACCCTTTCTATGGGTTTCGGAGCCCAGGTCGCGCCTGACTTCGGGCTGCGCGGCGGGGGCGGGCTTGCGCTGCCCAGCGTCGGCGCGGCCACTGGTCTGCCCGTTGACGGTGGGGTTGTAGCCCAGCTCCTGCTCGCGCTTAAAGCGCATCAGGTCGTCACGCAGCTGCTGGGCGGGTTCTTCGCCGAGGATGCGGGCGGCAATAGCACCAAAGCTGCCACCAGGCGGGCGGTAGGTCAGGCGCACGATCACTTCGGTGCCCCGGTCGCCGGGAGCGGCGCGGAACAGCGCCTCACCGCTGTTTTCTATGCTGGACCCAGGCAGTGAACGCCAGGCCAGGCGCCGGCCCGGCTCATCCGCCGTGATTTCGGCTTCCCAGCTCACTTCATTCATGGGTGCAGGGGCTTTGGCCGTCCAGCGCGAGCGTCGGCCATCCAGCACTTCTACCCGCTCCAGGTGCGACATGATGCGCGGCAGCCCTGAAAGATCGCGCCACTGGGCATAAATCACGTCCACCGGCTTGCCGATGGTGGTGGCCTCGCGCACCTGCACGTCGCCCTGGGCATTCTGGTCTACCTTGAGGGCCGTCGCCAGCGGATTGCGGCCACGCGCGGCCATGTAGCCCAGGCCGCCGCCCAAACCCAGCAGAATCAGGCGGCTCACGCCCGACTGTCCAAGTCCCGAAACCATCAGGGTGCCGCCCAGGACCCCCAGGGCTGTACGTTCGCCGCCCGGCAGCTGTGTACCGGGCAACTTCTTAGGAGGAACAGCTTTGGTGTTCATAGGGGCACTATGGCCTACGGTGCCATGTGGCCGCGTGCGAAATCTTATGCTGCGGTACTGGGCCAAGGTTTCCTAAACGCAGGCCTATGGGCAAAATCAGGCTTCATCAATCCGTATATTGCACCTCACCTTATCCAATCATCCTCTAACAGTTGCTGAATAAATTCTCCGTTCTAGTCTAGAAAACTGCTCAAAATTCGGACCTAGGTTTCCAAACGTTAGAAGAATTTTTGAAGCATGAGTCACTATTGGCACTTTCATTAACCCTTAGGGTGTGGGCGGAAACGAACAGTTTAGCTGCGGTCACCGGGACCGCGACAGATTTGGGAAGGTCTGTGTTCTCTTGTCGTTTCTAAAAGAGGTAAGACTATGAAAAAGACTACTGTTGTCGCCCTTGGACTGGGCCTGCTGCTGGCCTCCTGTGGGACTGCGCCTACGGCTCCTGCCACTACTCCTGAAGCTGGTGGCCTGACTTCGGTGGACCGTCCTGAGCGTGCCCGCAGCGCCGGAGAGCTGGCCCCGCTGATTAAAGTGGACCAGAAGAACGTCATTGATGGTCAGTACATCGTGGTCCTGAGCCAAGGTGCGCTGGGCAGCGACCTCAGTGCCCAGAGCGAAAGCAGCCTGATTCAGGCGCTGGGCCTCCAGCCCCAGGGCGTAACCATGCAGTACATCTATGGTCAGGCCCTCGAAGGTTTTGCCGCGCAGCTGAGTGCTGAAAACCTCCAGATTCTGCGCGCCGACCCCCGCGTCAAGTACATCGAGCAAGACCAGGTGATGCGCGCCAACGCCACCCAGAACGGAGCCACCTGGGGCCTCGACCGCGTTGATCAGCGTGCCCTGCCCCTCAACAGCAGCTACGTCTACAACACTACGGCCAGCAACGTGACCTCCTACATCATTGACACGGGCATCCTGACCACCCACAGCGACTTCGGTGGCCGCGCCGTGTGGGGCACCAACCAGACCGGCGATGGCCGCAACACCGACTGTAATGGACACGGCACCCACGTCGCTGGCACCGTCGGTGGCAACACTTATGGTGTTGCCAAAGGTACTCGTCTGGTGGCTGTCAAGGTCCTGAGCTGTGACGGCTCTGGTAGCAACTCTGGCGTGATTGCCGGTATCAACTGGGCCGCCAGCAACCGCTCCGGTCCTGCGGTGGCCAACATGAGCCTGGGCGGCGGTGCCAGCCAGGCCACCGACGACGCCGTCAGTGGCGCAGTCAACCGTGGCCTAACCATGGTCGTCGCTGCGGGCAACGAAAACCAGAACGCCTGTAACGTAAGCCCAGCCCGCGCTCCGCTCGCCATCACCGTGGGTTCGACCACCCGCAGCGATGCCCGCAGCTCGTTCTCGAACTACGGGTCCTGCGTAGACATCAATGCGCCTGGCAGCGATATCACCAGCGCCTGGCACACCGGCAACACCGCCACCAACACCATCAGCGGTACTTCTATGGCCTCTCCGCATGTGGCTGGCGGCGCTGCTCTGGTCCTGGCCACCAATCCCAGCTACACCCCAGCCCAGGTGAACAGTGCCCTGAACGCCAGTGCCACCACTGGACAACTGACCGGGCTCAACGGCAGCCCCAACCGCCTCCTCTATACTCTGGCAGGCAGCAGCACCCCCACCCCCACACCCACCCCGACCCCCGGCGAGCGTACTTTTAGCGGCACCCTGAGCCAGGGCCAGGCGGCCTACGCCCCCAGCGCCAACGGCGAAGCCCGCAGCGGTGCCATCACCTTGCAGCTGACCGGCCCCAGTGGCGCCGACTTTGACCTGACCCTGCAGCGTTATGACGGCAGCCAGTGGGTTGATGTGGCCAGCAGCCAGGGCACCAGCTCCAGCGAACGCATCAGCACCAGCGTGGCCAGCGGCACCTACCGCTATGAGGTTTACGCCTACTCTGGCAGCGGCTCCTTTACCCTGACGGTGCAGTAAGCCTTTCCTACACCACATCACCAAGCGAACCAAGTGAGCAGCGGCTTCCTTAACAGAGGCCGCTGTTCTTGGTGTTGTTGGTTTGGCTGTTGCCTTGCGCCGACTTGGGCGAGCGACATAAGCATGGGCAGACACAGAGGCAGGAGGACATGAACACTGCCCTCCTGCCTCTATTCATTTGGCCTGACGGCTTAGGGCTTAGCCAGCTTGAGCTGCGCCGTGAATCTCCTTGACGGCACTCATGGCCGAGAGGAGCGCGCCTTCCTGCCAGCCGTTCCAGTAGCTGATGTGTTCACCGGCCAGCATCAGGGGACCGTGACGGCGGCTGAGAACCTCATAAGCACCTTTACGCTGCTCGTCACTGTAGGGCGCGTAGCAGCCCAGCGACCAGGGCACCCGGTGCCAGCCCACGCTCACGCCACTGATAAAGTCCTTTTCAATCTGCGGGTGAATCTGCGCGTACTGCCCGCGCACATCCTTCAGGCGCTCGTCTGGAGTCATGCCGCTGTACTTCAGTGCGTTGGGACCAAACTGATAAGCGGCCAGCAGCACGCCGGTTTCGGCCAGGTTCTGTCCGGTTGAAGGATAGCTGGTCACGGCAATCGGCAAGTCGGTGTAGGTCACACCGCCGTAGATGTGCTCCTCGGTCTCCCAGAAACGGCGCGATTCCAAGCCGGCCTTGAAGCTGGCAGCGTAAGCGATTTCCTTGGTGGCCTTGACCAACTCGGGGTCAGCCTTGAGGTCAATTTGCGAAAGCACCGACAGCGGAATGGTGCAAATGCAGTAGTCGGCCTGCACCTGCTTCTCAGCGCCGCCCGCATCCTGATAGGTCGCAGTCACGCCGCTGTCGGTCACAGTCAGGCCAGTTACGCGGGCCTGATAGGTGATCATGTCGCGGGTGCGCTCCTCGAAAGCGCGGGCCATCTGATCCATGCCGCCCACTGGCTGGAAAATAGCCTGTTGGTGCTCATAGACCAGACCGTCAATGATGTTCTGCCAGTAGCCATCCTTGAGCAGTTCCTCGCGTGGGATCAGATCGGAAGGCTGTCCAGGGCCGGGGTCAGTGCGGTCACCGGGGTCTACGGCGTAGCCACGGTGATAGCTGGAGACCATGCCCTTGACGTAGCGGGCGCTGTCATCGAGCGCTCCCCACTGACTCAGCGCCTCAATCATGGCGTCCTGATCATCGCCGGTCAGGTCGCCTTCCAGCGCACCAGCATTGACCGCTTTGCTCAGCAGTTCAGCGACATTGCCGTAGAAGTCCGAGCGCACTTCGCGGATGCGGTACTTCTTGCCAGGGCCAGAGCGGTGGATATAGGCGTTCTCGTTGACCTGAATAAACGGTTCCAGGCGCACGCCAAACTGCCGGGCGTAGTGCATGTAGGTTTGGTGGTGATAGGGAATGCGCCAGGGGCCGGGGTTGAAGTAGTTGCCTTCCTGGAACTTCACCTGCTGGGTTTCGCCGCCCAGCTCGGTGTAGGTGTCGCCGCCACGCAGGGTCCAGCAGCGGCCCCCAGCGCGCTCGTTGTACTCCAGAATCTTCACGTCGTAGCCGATCTTGCTCAGCTCAAAGGCAGACGACATACCGGCCAAGCCAGCGCCTAGAATCAGCACGCTCTTGCCCTGGCCGCTGCCCTGCAAGGTCGGCACGGCATTGGTGCTGGCCTGGGCAAAGCCCAACGAGGTCATGGCGTGATAGGCAGCGGTGCTGCCACCGATAGCCCCCATCATCTCAATAAAGCGGCGGCGGCTCATCCCGCCTACTTTTCCTTTAGGTACAGAACTCTTGGTCATCCGGCATCATCTCCTAGCGTGGTTGAGCGCGCACTCTTGCGCAGCGGCTCAATCTCAGCTGCCGTCGTCTCACCCTCAAAGTTGTTCAGGTCTTGGCGCAAATAATTGATAATCGCTGCCACTTGTTCGTCGGTCAGCTGATCGGCAAAAGACGGCATCGCGCCTGCACCATTCAGAATGAAGGTGGCAGGATAAACCGCAGCTTGCAGGTTCTGGTTGCCCGCCAGCGCCGGGTAGTTCTTGGTGCCTGCGCCAGCGTCAGCGCCCACACCGCCCGGCATGTGACAGCTCTGGCAGGCCGCAGTGTACAGCTCGGCCCCGTCGGTCAGGTCAAATGCGGGGTGAACGGTTGGCGCAGCATTCTTGTCTTCCTCGGTTACGCTGGTGCCACCGGCCAAAGCGCCGTTTTCGCTTCCAGCTTGAACCTGTCCCTGAGCAGTCGCAGGCTGGCTGGAATTGCCGTCATTCGCTGGGGCCGAAGTTCCAGCTGCCGAGCTGCTGGCCTTGCCCGTGCCCTGGGCGTCTGTGCCGTGTGCTCCCTGGGCCGCGCCCTCAGTCTTCTGAACTCCAGCGGCCTGAGCTGCGCGGACATTTTCCTGGGCGGAGGTGGTGCGGGCGAAGCTCAGCAGCAGGGCTGTTCCAATCAGAAACAGCACCGCCAGGGCCGCCACGGCCTTCCAAGCCATTGATTTTGCTTGATCCATCGGATTTCTCTCCTCTAAGGGGGGAGGCCAGCGAGCTTGAGCACTCGGCTGACCAGTGTCTGTGACATATGACCCGGTAGGTCTACTGTCAACTTAGACCTTTTTGTGTGTCCGGGCAACTGCTGTCACTGTGGCAAGGAAGTAAGGCAAAGGCCTGCTCCCCAAACAAGAACCCCTGCTCGGCTCGCATACAGCCATTAATATCCGCTCAAATGGAATGATCCCAACAAATAACAGAAAAATTCTTGTCAGACGTTAGAAAATCGCCCTTCGAGCACCACCACCGCTGAGGCGTAATCACGGCTGTGCGTCAGGCTCAGATGAGCTTGCCAGCCGCTTGTCTGCATCTCAGCGGCAAGATGCGGCGCAAAGTGTAGCCGGGGCGCGGCCCGTGTAAATGGTCCCTCAGGAGTCAGTGCCCGCTCGACCCAGACTTCCTGCCAGCCAAAAGGGCGCGGCCAGACCTTCTGAAAAGCTTCCTTGGCTGCGAACCGCGCCGCCAGCGAAGGCACCGGGTCGCGCTGGGCGTGCGCGTAGTCCAGCTCTGCTGACGTAAACAGGCGGCGGTAACGCTGCGGCTCACGCTGCAACAGGCCGCGAATACGTTCCAGCTCAATCAGGTCATGACCGACAGCGACAATCACGCGGACCATGATAGCGAGATTGCCGCTGCGTACCGGCTGTGCGCGGAGGGAAAAGGTCAGGCGAACAGGTCAGACGACAGGTAGCGGTCACCCCGGTCACACACGATGGTCACGATCAGGCCGCGTTCACCGGCAGCTGTCAGCTCGCGGGCCAACTGCGCGGCGGCGTGCGCGGCACCCCCGCTGCTCATGCCCGCAAAAATGGCTTCGTCACGGGCCAGGGCGCGGGTCATGGCGCGGGCGTCGGCCTCGCTCACATCTATAACCCGGTCCACCCGCTCCGGCTCGTAGTTAGCAGGCAGGTACGCTTCGGGCCAGCGGCGAATGCCGGGAATACTGGCCCCCTCGGTGGGCTGCACTCCCACAATCTGCACCGACTCAAGCTGTTCCTTGAGATAGCGCGACACCCCCATGATGGTGCCGGTGGTGCCCATGCTGGACACGAAGTGGGTGACTTGCCCGGCGGTATCGCGCCAGATTTCGGGGCCGGTGGTTTCGTAGTGGGCACGGGGGTTATCGGGGTTGCCAAACTGGTTGAGCATCTGGGCGCGGCCAGCTGTCACCTCGGCGTGCATGTGGTCAATGGCCGCCTCCATGCCCCCCGCCGCTGGCGTCAGCGTGACCGTGGCCCCGTAAGCCCGCATGGTCTGGACGCGCTCCGCCGTGGCATTTTCCGGCATGACCAGCTCGATGTCCAGGCCGTGCAGCCGCGCCAGCATCGCCAGGGCAATGCCCGTGTTACCGCTGGTGGCCTCAATCAGGTGCATGCCGGGCCGCAGTTCGCCGCGCTCCAGCAGGCCCTCAATCATGGCCCGGGCAGCGCGGTCCTTGACGCTGCCGCCAGGGTTCTGGCCTTCGAGCTTGCCGTAGACCTGAACCAGCTCAGTGCTGAGACTGTGCAGCTGCACGAGTGGCGTGTTGCCGATCAGGTCCAGTGCGGAGGAAAAGAGGGCGGGCGCTTGTGCAGTCATGTGCGGCAGTGTAGAGCAGGGCCCGCAGGGAACACTGCAAGGTGAAACCAGGCTAGGCAAGCTAAGAGCAGATGAAGTGGGAGCCCCTGAAGCGGGCGCAGGTGAAGTGGGAGTGAGGCCCCCACTTGGCCCTCACTCAGACGGTACGAATATCCAGCTCACCCCGGTAGTACACCTTGGCCCCAGCAGGAATGCTGCGGGTAATCCAGACATTGCCGCCAATCACGCTGCCCGCTCCAATCACCGTTTGTCCGCCCAGGATGGTGGCCCCGGCGTAGATCACCACGTCATCTTCAATGGTGGGGTGGCGCTTGGTACCCGCCAGTTCCTTTTCTACGCTGAGTGCGCCCAGGGTGACCCCCTGATATAGCTTGACGCCACTGCCAAGGTGCGCCGTCTCGCCCACCACGATACCGGTGCCGTGATCTATACAGAATCTCTCGCCGATTTCAGCCCCAGGATGGATATCTATCCCGGTGCGGCTGTGGGCCCGCTCGGTAATCAGGCGGGGCAATAGCGGCACGCCCAGGCGGTGCAGCTGGTGGGCAATCCGGTACAGGGCCACCGCATAAAAGCC
Organism: Deinococcus piscis; assembly: GCF_014653275.1. GTDB lineage: Bacteria > Deinococcota > Deinococci > Deinococcales > Deinococcaceae > Deinococcus > Deinococcus piscis. Next base: position 25,259 of record NZ_BNAL01000002.1, on the reverse strand, counting down.
TGGATATGCACGGATCACCTCGTAGTGGCTGCGGGCGGCGGGGTCACCTTCCCACATGGCATGGGCGTCAGCGACCAGCAGGCTGTACAGCTGCGGCACAGCGGCCATGAACTGGGTCGCCAGGGCAGGGGCTCCCGTGGGCAACTCAGCCTCCAGCGGGGTCAGGGTGCGGGCCAGGGTGGCTTCCAGCCGAATCAGCTCGGCACGCAGGCAAGCTGCACTTCCGATGCAGCGCCCAGTCTGCTCCGGAAACAGCGTATACAACAGCTCTTCGGCCCAGCCCACCACCCACTCACTGGGCGGGTAGCGCCCGCCTTCGCGGTGGTGCTGGAGCAGCTGCTCCAAAAAGTCGTCGCTGAGAAAGGCCGGCACAGGCGTCATGGCAAGGAGTATAGGCAGGGTGCGCGCTCAGCGGGCTGCCAGTTCTTCAAAGGCCGCCAGTGCGCCGCGCAGCATATCATCAAAGGCCGCTTGCGCCTGCTGCGGGTCGCCAGCTGCCACGCCCAGAGAGAGCCGCTCATGGGTGGCAAAGTTCTCGGCCAGTGCGCCGCGCTCGCTGAGGTGAGCGATGGAACTGCGCAGCTGCTCGGTCAGCGGGGCCTGGATGGCCTGCATCAGCCGGATGATGACCCGGTTCCCAGCCAGCCGCGCCAGGCACAGGTGAAACTGCATATCGGCCTGCACGTAGGCTTCGGGATCGCCGAGCGCCGCCCGGAGGTCTTCGAGCGCGGCGGACAGCTCAGCAGCCCCCTCGGGCGTGATTCGCCGCGCCGCTTCCCGCAGCGTAAAAGCTTCCAGCAACCGGCGGGCCTCGATCAGCTCGGCCAACTCGCTAGCGTCGCCTACCGCACCCAGCCAGCCGTCAAAGGTGGGCTCGCCGCCCCCCACCGAGCGCACCAGCGTTCCGCGTCCTGGCCGGGCTTCCACCAGCCCAGCCGCCGACAGCACACTGAGGGCCTCGCGGACCCCAGCCAGACTGGCCCCGAACTGCTCGGCCAGCTGACGTTGCCCTGGCAGCCGCTCACCGGGCTTGTACGCGCCACTTTGAATCAGAGTCTGCAACTGTGCGGCGATGCTGGCCCCCACTGAAGGCTGGCGCTTGAGCGGCTGAATTTGGGCCTTCATCTTCTGACCGGACACTTTCTGACTGGGCAGCTGCTGACTGGATACCTTCTGACTGGGTGACTTCTGACTTGGGGCGGCGTGCTGGGCTCGGGTGCGGGGCATGATTCTCCAGGTTCTACACGAATGCGGGAAGGATTTGAAACGGCTGCCTGACAGCATAACCGCCTACGCACCGGAAGCCCGGAGTTCTATTGTTCAGAACAGTTGACATTTAGAACACCTTATCTCTAAACTTTCTGGCATCTGACAACAGAAAAGGGCAGCCGCGTCTGGCCTGTGCGGGCCAGCCAACGCTGTATGGAGGGACTTATGGAAACCGCTCAGCTCTGGACCCAGAACTATGCGCCAATCGGAGGGAACCTGTGGCTGTCCACTGCCGCCGCACTGATTCCGGTTGTCTTCTTCTTTGTGGCCCTGGTGGGCCTGCGGCTCAAGGGGTACGTGGCTGGAGCCATCACCGTGCTGCTGGCCTTTTTGGTCGCCGTGTTCGGCTACGGCATGCCCATCGCCAAAGCTGTGATGGCGACCCTGTACGGCTTCGGCTACGGCCTATGGCCCATCAGCTGGATCATCCTGACTGCCGTTTTTCTGTACAAGATTGCCGTCAAGACCGGGCAGTTTGCTGTCATCCGCGAGTCGGTGCTGAGCATCACCCATGACCAGCGGCTGCTGGTGGTCTTGATCGGCTTTTGCTTCGGGGCTTTTTTGGAAGGGGCGGCAGGCTTCGGCGCGCCAGTGGCCATCACGGCGGCGCTACTGGTGGGCCTGGGACTGAATCCGCTGTACGCCGCTGGCCTGTGCCTGATTGCCAATACAGCCCCGGTGGCTTTTGGAGCACTGGGGATTCCCATCACGGTGGCGGGCAACCTGACTGGAATAGACCCGCACATCATCGGGCAGATCGCCGGGCGGCAACTGCCCCTGCTGGCGCTGTTTGTGCCGTTTTTTATGGTGTTCGTGATGGACGGCCTCAAAGGCGTACGCCAGACCTGGCCCGCGCTGCTGGTGGCTGGCTTCAGCTTCGCGCTGACGCAGTTCCTGACTTCCAACTACCTGGGGCCGCAGCTGCCCGACATCACCTCGGCGCTGGTCAGTCTGGTCGCCACCGCCGGATTCCTGAAGTTCTGGCAGCCGAGCGAGGTGCAGCCGGTGCCCGGTGACGTGGCCGCCGCGACTGCTGGCGTAGGCGAAGAAGTGGGCGCACCCCAGGCCCCAGCAGCGAGCGAACCGCTGACCACGGGCCGCGTGATCAAAGCCTGGTCGCCCTTCTTGCTGCTGACCCTGTTCGTGATTGTGTGGACCCTGCCCGCCTTCAAGGCGCTGTTTGATGCCAAGACTGGCGGCGCACTGGCAGGAACCGTGCTGCACTGGGACGTGCCCGGCGTACACAACGAGATTCTGAAGGTAGCGCCTATCGTGGCCGAACCGACCCCCTACGCCGCCACCTACAAGCTGGACCTGATTTCGGCCACCGGCACTTCCATTTTCCTGGCAGCGCTGGCGAGCATGGCGGTGCTGGGCATGGGCGTGAAGCAGGGTGTGCAGACTTTTACCGAAACCGTGCGCGAACTGTTCTTGCCTATCCTGAGCATCATGCTGGTGCTGGGGTTTGCCTATATCGCCAACTACTCGGGGCAGAGCGCCACGCTGGCCCTGGCCCTGGCACAGACCGGGCAGCTGTTCCCCCTGTTCAGTCCAGTGCTGGGCTGGCTGGGCGTGTTCCTGACCGGCTCAGATACCAGCTCCAACGCGCTGTTTTCCAATCTTCAGTACGTGACCGCGCAGCAGATTGGGGTCAACCCGGCCCTGATGGTGGCGGCCAATACCACCGGCGGCGTGACCGGCAAGATGATCAGCCCCCAGAGCATCGCCGTGGCGACGGCTGCCGTGGGCCTGGTCGGCAAGGAAAGCGACCTGTTCCGCTTCACGGTGCGCAAGAGCCTGGGCTTTCTGGCCGTCATTATGCTGATCACTTATCTCCAGGCCTATGTGGTGCCGGGCATGATTCCACTCCCCTAAACGCCTAGAGTGGCCGCACAAGGCCATATCTGAGCGCGTGCCGAATGCGTGCAGCGCGGGAAAACCGGGGCCACTCCAGGCCCCCTGCGCCATTCTCCTCCCGCACCCCACCCAGACGAGAACCCAAAGAACCCACAAGGAGCCACGCCATGAAAGTAGACCTTTACCTGACCTGCGTGAACGACGCCATGTTTCCCCGCACCGGACAGGCCACCGTGCGGCTGCTGGAGCGCCTGGGCTGTGAAGTGCGCTTCAACCCCTGTCAGACCTGCTGCGGGCAGATGCACATGAACACCGGCTACCGCGAGGACGCGCTGGTGCTGGCCCGCAAGTTCGTGCGCGAATACGAACACGCCGAAGCTGTGGTGATGCCCAGCGGGTCATGCGCGGCGATGGTGCGCGAACTGTACCCGCAAGCTGCCCAGTGGGCAGGCGACGACGAGCTGCTGCGCGGCGTGCAGGCCCTCGAAAGCCGGATCTTTGAGCTGAGCGAGTTTCTGGTAGACCGGCTCGGCGTGACCGATGTGGGCGCATACTACCCGCACCGCGTGACTTACCACCCCACCTGCCACGCAGCCCGGATGCTGCATGTGGGGGACCGGCCCCTGCAACTGCTGCGCAACGTGCGCGGCATGACCCTGCTGGAGCTGGAAGGAGCCGAGGAATGCTGCGGCTTTGGCGGAACCTTTGCCGTCAAGAACGCCGATGTGAGCGCGGCCATGCTGGCCGACAAGACCCGCCATATTCAGGACACCGGAGCCGAAGCCTGCACGGCGGGCGACAACTCCTGCTTGCTGCATATCGGCGGTGGGCTGCACCGCCTGCGCTCAGGTGTCCGCACCGTTCACCTGGCCGAGATTCTAGCGAGCACCGAAGAGGAGGTTTTTGCATGAGTGGACTGCACCCCAAAGCGCCCTTTCCCAAAGCCGCCGAAGCTTCGGTAAATCAGCCGCAGCTGCGGGCCAATCTGCGCAAGGTGACCCACACCATCCGCGCCAAGCGGGCCGCCGTGGTGGCCGAGTTGCCCTACTGGGAGCAGCTGCGGCAGCTCGGCGCAGCCACCAAAGATGACAGCCTGGTCAACCTGTCGGACCGGCTGCTGGAACTGGAACGCAATGTGCAGGCACGCGGTGGCCAGGTCCACTGGGCACGCGACGCCGCCGAGGCCCGTGAAATCGTGGCACGCATCGCCCTGGCACACGGCGAGCGCGAGCTGATCAAGGTCAAGAGCATCACCAGCGACGAAATCGAGCTGAATCAGGCGCTGGAGGAGCACGGTATCCATGCCATCGAAACCGACCTGGCCGAGCTGATTGTGCAGCTGTCACACGATACGCCCAGCCACATCCTGGTGCCGGCCATTCACCGCAACCGCGCCGAGATTCAGGCGCTGTTCAATGCGGAGCTGCCCGGCGAGGGTGGGCTGAGCGATAACCCCCAGGACCTGGCCGCCGCCGCCCGCCGCTATCTGCGCCACAAATTCCTGACCACTCGCATGGCCGTGTCGGGGGCCAACTTCGCCGTGGCTGAAACCGGCACCGTGTGCGTGGTGGAATCGGAAGGCAATGGCCGCATGTGCCTGACGCTGCCCGAAGTGCTGGTCAGCATCATGGGGATAGAAAAGGTGCTGGACACCTGGGAAGACATCGCCGTATTCATGGAGACGCTGCCGCGCTCCTCAACAGCTGAGCGGATGAATCCCTACAACTCGTTTTGGAGTGGCGTGACCGAGGGCGACGGCCCGCAGGAATTCCACCTGATTCTGCTGGACAATGGCCGCACCCACGTGCTGGCCGACGAGTTTGGTCGCCAGACCCTGCGCTGCATTCGCTGCTCGGCGTGCCTGAATGTCTGTCCGGTATACGAGCGGGCGGGCGGGCATGCGTACGGCAGTGTCTACCCCGGCCCCATCGGGTCTATCCTGACGCCGCAGCTGCTGGGCATGCACGACAAGAACGCCAACAGCCTGCCGTTTGCGTCCAGCCTGTGCGGCGCTTGCTATGAAGTGTGCCCAGTCGAAATCAATATTCCGCAGGTGCTGATTTATCTGCGTAATGAGGGCAACGCGCACAAGGGCCCGAATGCCGAAAGCCTGGCGATGGGCGCGGCCCGCGTAGCGATGAGCGAAGGCTGGCGCTGGGAAGGCGCGCTGCGGCTGGCCCGCCTGGGCCAGGGCCCGCTGGTCCGGCAGGGCGAAATCAGCTGGCTGCCCGGCATGCTGGCCGGGTGGACCGAGGTACGCGACCTCCCCGCGCTGCCCCGTGAAGGCTTCCGCGAATGGTGGAAGGCGCGTGAAGGGTCTCGCACCGTAGACGCTAACACACAGGCTGGCCCGCCCGACATCGTTCAGGACGCCCAGAACCGCGAAAGCCCGCCTGCAAATGTACAGGAAGGCGGCCACCCCCCAGCCGGGCAACACGGCCAAGAAGGCGAGGACCACGCATGAGCCACCCAAAGTCCGTTCATCCCCACAACGCCGAAGCCAGGCTAGAGATGCTCACGGTCATCAACCGCGCTATTGCTGGAGCCGCGCCGGTAGAAAAACCCGCCTACCCGCGCCCGCAGCCCCTGAGCGCCGCCGAACGTGAAGAGCAGTTCCGTGACCGCATTCTGGACTACCGGGCCCACTACACCCGCGTTCCGCTGGCCGAGCTGCCCCAGGCCATTGCGGCGTCACTGGGCCGCGCTCAGCGGGTGCTGGTGCCCGCTGGCATTCCGGCGGACTGGCTGCCCGCTGGACTGGAGCAGCTGCGCGACGAGCCACCCCTGAGCCACGCCCAGCTGGACCGCGCCGAGGCGGTGGTGACCGGCTGCGCCGTGGCTGTCAGCGAAACCGGCACCATCTGCCTGGACCACGGTGCAGAGCAGGGCCGCCGGGCGCTGAGCCTGATTCCCGACCTGCATGTGTGCGTGGTCCGCGAAAACCAGATTGTGCAGACGGTGCGTGGAGCGGTGGAGCGGCTCGGCCTTGCGGTGCGGGCCGGGCGGCCCCTCACCTGGCTGAGCGGCGGCAGCGCCACCAGCGACATCGAACTGGTCCGGGTCGAAGGCGTTCACGGCCCACGTGCGCTGCATGTGATTGTGATCGCGGAGTAGCGCGGGGCTGCACCTGGCCCGGCAGAACCAACAGCGAGACCTGGACCGCACACCGTAAGCCACGCGGAAGCTGTCCAGGTTGCTTTGCTGGTAGCTGAATCTCTTTTGTAACGTCCACAGAGACAACACTTCACTCCGTCGGCAGCCCGGCGCATGATGACGGCGTGACTTCCACATCTGCTCTCTCGCCCTGGCGGCGGCTGTACGCTGCCTATCCGCCCGCTTTCTGGGTGGTATGGGTCGGCACCCTGATCAACCGCGTGGGGGAGTTCGTGGTGCCGCTGCTGGGCTTTTATCTGAGTGCGGAGCGTGGCCTGAGCCTGGGGCAAGTGGGCTTGATCCTCAGCGCGATGGGCATCGGGCGCTTTGTGTCCGAGCCACTGGGTGGTGCCCTGAGTGACCGCTTCGGCACTGCCGTGACCATGCGGCTTTCGCTGGCAGGCGGCGGGCTAATGCTGTTGCTGCTGGCCCAGGCGCGCACGTTCGCGGAGCTGTTTGGCGGGGTGCTGGCCTTTGCGCTGTTTCAGTCCATGTACAAGCCTGCGGTGAGCAGCGCCGTGGCCGGGCTCACCCAGGGGCCCCAGCGGACCCGCGCCTACAACCTGCTGTACTGGGCCATCAATGTGGGCGCTTCTGTCGCGCCGGTGCTGGGCGGCTGGCTGGCGGGGGTATCGTTTCGGCTGGTGTTCTGGCTGGACGCGGCGGCCATGTTCATCTATGCGTTGCTGCTCACCCTGCGCTTTCCCAACACCCGGCCTGAGCGCCGCCCGCCCGCAGCGGGAGCCGCAGCAAGGGGCCTGGGGCTCCCCCGTGACCGGCTGCTGTGGCAGTTCTGCCTGGCCACGCTGCTGTACTCGCTGACCTATCAGGGCTACAAGCTCCTGGCACTGGTGTTCGCAGAAGCGGGCTACACAGCGGCGCAGTACGGGCAGGTGCTGGCGGTCAACGGTGTCCTGGTGGTCCTGCTGGGCCTGCCGCTGGGTCACCTGATTGCCCGGGACAACCACCCGCGCTGGCAACCTATCGGAGCGGCGCTGCTGGGGCTGGGCTTTTTGGGACATGCCTTTGCGGCTACCCTCTGGGCGCACATGCTGGCAGTGGTGGTCTGGACCGTGGGCGAAATTGTCGCCTACTCGATTTCCAAGACAGTGATCAGCGAACTGGGCCGACCCGAGCAGCGCGGGCGGTATATCGGGCTGGTGGGCAGCATGGCGGGGCTGGCGGGGTTGCTGGCCCCACTGCTGGGCGCGGCGCTGCTGGAACAGGCCGGAGCCGCACCGATGTGGTTTGTCCTGGCGGGCCTGGGCTTTGCTTCGGCGGGGCTGTACATGGTACTGGAAGGCCGCATTCAGACCCGGCGGGCCGAGATGACAGCACTGGAACCCATCTGAAGGACAGGTGCCTTCCCCACTACGCCATCTGGCCCATGTCCTGCCAGGGGCTGGACCGTAGGCTAGGCGTATGACTGCCGAACTCTCCCCCGCTGCTGCGGCCCAGCGTCCCCCACCGGGCGACTCGGCGCGCACCCTGGCCGTGCTGGGCCGCTACCTGGCTCCGCTAAAATGGTGGATGCTGACCCTGGCCGCGCTGCTGCTGGCCTCGACTGCCCTGAACCTGAACCTGCCGCAGCTGCTGGCCCGCTTCGTGGACGGGGCCCGCCTGGGCGCGGACGCCGACCTGGCTGCCCTGACCCGGCTGGCCCTGACCTATATCGCCTTTGCAGTGGCCGTGCAGCTGATGAACGCCGCCGCCACCTACTTGGGGGCGCGGGTCGGTTGGCAGGCCACCAACCAGCTGCGCGCCGACCTCACCGGGCACCTGCTGAGCCTGGACATGGCCGAGCACAAGGAGCGCACCCCCGGCGAGCTGATTGAGCGCATTGACGGCGACGTGACCGCCCTGAGCAACTTTTTCTCGCAGTTTGCGGTGCGGGTGTTTGGGGCGGGGCTGCTGCTGCTGGGCGCCCTGGTCATGTTCTGGCGGGTCAATGTCTGGATCGGGCTGGGCGTGACGCTGTTTGCGGCCCTGACCCTGTGGGCCATGAACCGGGTCCGCAAAATCGGTGTCGAGCCAACCCGGCGCGAGCGCGAGAGCAGCGCGCAGCTCTACGGCTACGTCGAAGAGCGGCTGGCGGGCCTGGACGATGTCCGCGCCCTGGGCGCTGGCGAGCACCACCTGCGCGGCTTCCTGCAAGTGCAGCGCGAGTTCTTCCGCAATTTCCTGGCCTCGTGGAAGGCGCGGGCTACCGTCTGGCAGCTGAGCATGGGCCTCTTTGCCGCTGGTTACGTGGCGATTCTCTCGGCGGCGGTGGGGCTGTACGCGGCAGGCACCATCACGCTGGGCACGGCTTTTTTGCTGTACTCGTACATGAGCATGGTGGAAGAACCGATTGACCAGCTCAGCCAGCAGCTGCAAGACCTGCAAAAAGCAGCAGCCAGCCTCAGCCGCATCGGAGAGCTACTGGCGCTGCGCTCAGAGCTGCCCAGCGGCACGCAGGAACTGAGCGCCGGGGCACCGGAACTGGCCTTTGACCGGGTAAGCTTCCGCTACTCGCCGGACAGCGAGCCAGTCCTCAAAGACGTGTCCTTCAGCCTGCCTGCCGGGCAGATGCTGGGCCTCCTGGGCCGCACCGGCAGCGGCAAAACCACGCTGACCCGGCTGGTCTCACGGCTGTACGACCCCAGTGCAGGAGCCGTGCGACTGGGTGGCGTGCCCACCACCAACCTGTCCCTCACCGGCCTGCGGGCGCGGGTGGCGGTGGTCAGCCAGGACGTGCAGGTCTTCCAGGCCAGCGTACGCGACAACCTGACCTTTTTTGACCCACAGGTGCCGGATGAGCAGGTGGCCGCCGCGCTGCGCGAGGTGGGCCTGGGCGACTGGCTGGACGGGCTGGCAGAGGGCGTGCAGACCCCGCTGCCCACCGGCAGCCTGAGCGCGGGGCAACAGCAGCTGCTCGCCTTTGCCCGCGTGCTGCTGCGTGACCCAGCAGTGGTGATTCTGGACGAACCCAGCAGCCGCCTGGACCCCGCCACCGAGGCCACGCTCACGGCGGCCATGACCCGCTTGCTGCGCGGGCGCACCGCCATCGTGATTGCCCACCGGCTCGAAACAGTGGCCCGCGCCGACCAGATTCTGGTGCTGGGCGCAGGCGAGGTGCTGGAATTCGGCGCACGTGAACAGCTGGCCGCCGACCCGAAGTCGCAGTACGCCGCACTGCTGCGGGCCTCGGCTGGCGCAGACGAGGAAAGCGCCGAAGCCCTGATGGAAGAACTGCTGGTCTGACCCCCAGCAAAGCCCCAGACCCTTAGCCCATCAGCCCCTTAGACGCTTAGACCCTGAGACGCTTAGACCCTCAGACCTTGTAACCCCGGAGGCCCCATCCCATGACCACACATCCCGACCTTCACCGCTACCGGGTGGATGGCCGCCAGACATTCGCGCTGGCGCGGCGCATCATTGCCTACAACCCGGCGCTCTTTGTTCTGAATATGGTGCTGTGGGCCAGCGTCTATCTGCTGCCCGCTGCGATGGCCTGGACCGTCAGCGAACTGTTCCGGCGGCTGGAGCTGGTCACGCCCGGCCCCGGCGCCGAACTGACGCCTGTGTGGCTGATGCTGGGCGTGTTCGCGGCCATCCGCGTGCTGCGCTTCGGCGTGTTTTACGCTGCATTCCTGAAATTCATAGAGCTGATCGGCACCACCGGAGCGCTGCTGCGGCGCAATCTGCTGAACTACCTGCTCACGGCCAGCGGCACCCGCACCCTGCCCGACACCCCCGCCGAGGCGGTCAGCCGCTTCCGCGACGACGTGGAGGACGTGAACCAGTACATCGAAGCCTGGGTCGACGGCTTCGGCATGGCGCTGTTCGTGCTGGTGTCGGTGTGGCTGATGCTGCGGGTAGACCCGCTGCTGACGCTGCTCACGGTGGCTCCCCTGTTCCTGATGATCGTGGTGGTCAGCCGCCTCTCACCGCGCATCCGCACCTACCGCCGCCGCATGCGCGAAGCCACTGCCCGCGTGACCGACTTTATCGGGGAGACGTTCGGCGCGGTGGGGGCCGTCAAGCTGGCGGGCCGCGAGGAGCAGATGGTGGCGCACCTGCGGCGCTTGGGCGAAACCCGCCAGAAAGCCGCCCTGGGCGACGTCCTGCTGACCGAGCTGATCCGGGGTGTGAACACCAATATGGTCTTCCTGGCGACCGGGCTGGTGCTGCTGCTGGGCGCACGGCTGGTGGTGGGCGGGCAGATGGTGGTGGCGGACTTCGTGCTGTTTATCGGGCTGCTGCCCCGGCTGACCGGCACGCTGGGCTTCTTTGGAGACTGGATCGCCACGCACCGGCGCACCGGCGTGGCCTTTGAGCGCATGGGCCGACTGCTGACCGACGCCCCCACTGATGAACCTGCCCGGCACGCCCCGCTGGGCCTGCGCGGTGAGCTGCCCGCCCTGCTGCCCCAGGCAGCGCTGGCCGAGCCACTACGGGAACTGGAAGTGCGCGGCCTGAGCGCCCAATATGGCCATGAGGTGGGAGCCAGCGGCGGCGTTCAGGACGTGAACCTGACCGTGCGCCGGGGCCAATTCGTGGTGGTCACCGGGCGCATCGGCTCCGGCAAGAGCACGCTGGTCCGCGCCCTGCTGGGCCTGCTGCCGCACCAACGCGGCGAGATTCTCTGGAACGGCGAGCGGGTGGTGGACCCGGCCAGCTTTTTTGTGCCGCCGCGTTCCAGCTACACGGCGCAGCTGCCGGGCCTTTTCTCCGACACCCTGCGCGAGAACGTGCTGAGCGGCAGCGGCGAGGAGCGGCTGGACCGCGCCGTGCGGCTGGCCCAGTTGGACACCGACCTGGCGCAGCTCGGCCAGGGGCTGAATACGCCGGTGGGCGCACGCGGCGTGAAGCTGAGCGGCGGACAGGTGCAGCGCACCGCCGTGGCCCGGATGCTGGCCCGCGACGCCGACCTGCTGGTGTTTGACGATGTGTCAAGCGCCCTGGACGCCCGCACCGAAAGTGCCCTGTGGGACGCGCTGAGCCGCGAGCTGGACGCCACCTGCTTGGTGGTGTCGCACCGCCGCGCCGCGCTGAGCCGTGCCGACTGGGTGGTCGTGCTCGGCGGAGGCCGGGTGCTGGACCAGGGGCCATTGCCTGAGCTGCTGGAGCGCAGCGCCGAAATGCGCGCCCTGTGGGCCGAGGAAGCCGACTAAGGCTGCCCGGCCAGCTCTACGCATTCCCTCTACGCAACTTCTGAACATCTCCTGCAAATGCCCTGAACAGCGCTGGCCCACACTGGACCGCAGATGAGGCAGTGGAAAGCCGCACCCAGCCCCACTGCCCCATCTGCCAAAAGGAGATCATCATGAACAAGAACAAGAACCTGACCCTGCTTCCCCTGACCGCTGCCATCCTCTTCGGCTCGGCGCTGGCCGCTGGCACCCAGACCGCTTCTCAGGCCACCACGCTGACCACACCGCAGGCCGCAGCGACGCAGGCTGCCCCGACGAGCCAGACCACGCCCGGCCAGACCGCCACCAACGCGGCCCAGCCTCAAGGCGGACATGACCACCAACGCGGCGCAGGACGCGGTGAGGGCCACGGGCCACGCGGCATGGGCGAACGCGGCGAGCGGCCCCAGCTGACCGAAGCGCAGCGCGCTGAACGGCAAGCCGAGATGAAGACGCAACTGCAAACGCGCATCACCGAGTTGCTGGCCCAGAGCGGCAGCAACGCTCAGGCGGCGCAGTGGCTGAAGCAGGCCCAGACCCTGCTCAGCAGCGCTGACGCCAGCACCCAGCAGAGCGCCCACCGCACCGCCATGAGCCTGGTCCACGCTGCCGAAAGCGCCCTGGGCGTAGAACCCCAGCGCGGACCAGGACGCGGCACACAGACCGCTCCCAACCAGGTCAACCAAGTGACCCCCGCTTCCGGCCAATAAGCCCGTCAGCTCAGCCGTTACCCCCACGGCAGCGCCCGCCCTCATCCGGCGGGCCTTGCCGTGCTGCGCACCAGACCCAGCGCCTGGAGGTCACTCAGCACCTACGGTGAGCGGCGGAGTGGTGTGCATGTCGCTTTGCCCTGCTCGCCTCACACCGCAGCGACGGACGCAGCTCCACGATTTTCTGGACAGCCTCTAGACTGCAGCCCAGAGGTCCAGAACGCCAGGCTGCTTTTGCCGCGCTGAAGGGCCGAACAAAGGAGCGCCCCGCCATGAAAACGCTGCTGCTGATCGAAGACAATCTGGACATCCGCGACCTGCTGCGCGAGTACCTGAGCGAACACGGGTACGCCGTGCGGGTCGCCAGCAACGGGCGGCAGGGGCTGCAAGAAGCCCGCCACGCCGCGCCGGACCTGGTGCTGCTGGACCTGATGATGCCGGAGATGGACGGCCTGGACTTCCTGCGGGCCTTCCGGGCCGACTTCCAGACACCAGTGATTGTGCTGACCGCCCGCGACGCCGAGCTGGACAAGGTGCTGGGCCTGGAGCTGGGGGCGGACGACTACGTGACCAAGCCCTTTTCTATGGCTGAGCTGCTGGCGCGGGTGCGGGCGCAGCTGCGGCGCGGCAGCGCAGAGCCCGCCTCCCAGGTGCAGCGGGCCGGTCCACTCGAACTGGACGCCCAAGCCCGCACGGTGCGCGTGCGCGGTGAGCGGGCCGAGCTGACCCGCACCGAGTTCGACCTCTTGCAGGTGCTGGTCCGCGCCCCAGGGCGGGTGTTCACGCGGCTGGAGCTGCTGGAAGCCGTGCAGGAAGATGCCCTGGGGTCCGAGCGCACCATTGACGTGCATATCCGCAACCTGCGCGCCAAGCTGGAAGAGGAGCCCGCCAGCCCCCAACTGATTCTGACCGTGTTCGGCGTGGGCTACCGCCTTCAGGGGGACTAGATGCGGCCCCTGAGAATCCCGCTCGCCTGGCAACTGGCGCTGGCCTTTTTTGTGGTCAGCACGCTGGCGCTGGGGTCGGTGGGGGTCCTCAGTGCGGCGCTCACCCGTGACCAGTTCCGCACCCTGCTGTCTGACCAGGAGCGCCAGCGCATCGAGACGCAGCTGCACACTCACCTGCAAGCGGGCGGCACACTGGCGACTTTTTCACCCGAGCAGCCAGAACACCTGGGCTCAGGGCCAGCCGGGACCGGGCCGCAGGGAAGCCGCGCAGACCGGCCAGGGCGGCGGACCCTTTTCGTGTTGACCGACCCGCAGTTTCGCCCCGTGGGGCCCGACACCCGGCCACTGACGGGAAGTGAGCGCGCCCAGGCCGTGCCGGTGGAGGTCAGCGGGCAGAAGGTCGGCTACCTGGTGCCGCGTGGCCGTCCCGACATCGAAGGCGCAAATGCGGCTTTTTTGCGGCGGACCACCCAGGCCATCGCCTGGGCCACGGCGGCCAGCGGCCTGCTGGCGGCCCTGCTCGGTGGCTGGCTGGCACGCCGGTTGCTGCGCCCCCTGACCCAGCTGCGCGGCGGGATTGCGGCGCTCAGCCGGGGCGAAGAACCCACGCCACTACCCCCGCGCCCCGTGCAGGACGAACTGAGCGACCTGCTGGGCAGCTTCCGGGCAATGCACGCCGAGGTGGTGCGCACCCAGCAGGCTGGGCGGCAGCTCACCGCCGACATCGCCCACGACCTGAACACCCCCCTGACCGTGATTCGCGGCGGGCTGGAAGCCATGCTCGACGGCACTTTTCAGCCCACCCCGGCCCGCCTCTCCCGCCTGAACGACCAGGCCGGACGCATGGCGCGGCTGGTGGCCGACCTACGGCTCTTGGCCCAGACCGACTCCGGCGAGTTGCCCCTGCACCCCCGCCCAGTCGCGGTGGCCGAACTGCTGACAGAAGCGGCGCAGGCTTTTGCTGGTGTGGCCGCGCAGCGCGGCTCGGCACTGAGGCTGGACGCCCCCGCTGACCTGAGGGTCACGGCGGACCCGGACCGGCTGAGGCAGGTGCTGGACAACCTGATCGGCAACGCGCTGAACCATGCCCCCGGCACCCCAGTCACGCTGCGGGCCAGGGCCGAGGCGGGCGGCGTGACCTTGCAGGTGCAGGACGCTGGACCCGGCGTCGCGCCGCAGGACCTGCCACACCTGTTCGAGCGGCTGTACCGCGCCGACCCTTCACGGCACGCCGCAGGGCTGGGGGCCGGAAGTGGCCTGGGCCTCAGCATCAGCCGGGGGGTGGTGCAGGCACACGGCGGCCACATTCGGGCGCGGAATGTACCGGAAGGAGGCCTGTGCATAGAGCTGTGGCTGCCCGGTGAAGCGGGGCCGGAAGGTGATAAAGGTGCCTCCTAGCTCAGGCGGCAGATCAGCCGCAGCTGCACGGCAGGGTCCCAATCTTCTTCAGGAGCGCCCTGCTTCATCTCCACAATCACGGCGTCCAGCTGATCCTGACCGACCCGCACCGCTAGGCTGTCTCCAGGCTTGGGAAAGCAGCTGAATTCCCGCAGGGTCAGCCGCAGGGTGATGCGCTCAGCGGTCCGCTCCAGCAAATCACCCGAGTAGCGAATACCCATGTGGGTCTGCATTCTCACGGGGGGATAGGCCGAAGCGGTCATGGCAAAAAAATAACAGAAACCTTACAGGCCGGTGAGGGGTGGGGCCGGAGTCCAGACCCGCCCGGCTATCATGAAGACATGACCATGACCGCCGTTAATCCTCACACTGGCGAGAAACTCCGTGACTACCCCACCCTGAGCGCCGAGCAGACCCAGGCCGCTGTGGCCCATGCTCACGGCACGTTTGTCCACTACCGCCGCACCACGTTTGCCGAGCGGGCTGCATGGATGAACCGCGCCGCCGAGCTGCTTGAAGAGCGGGCCGAGAGCCTCGCGCAGCTGGCGACCAACGAGATGGGCAAGACCCTGGAAGCCTCGCGCCAGGAGGTGCTCAAATGTGCCAAGGTCTGCCGCTACTACGCCGAGCACGCCGAACAGTTCCTGACCCCGCAGCCTGCCGAGACAGACGCCGAGCGGGCCGAAGTCCGCTATCTGCCACTGGGCGCAGTGCTGGCGGTCATGCCCTGGAATTTCCCCTTTTGGCAGGTGTTCCGCTTCGCCGCGCCCACGCTGATGGCCGGCAATACGGCGCTGCTCAAGCACGCCAGCAACGTGCCCGGCTGCGCCCTGGCGATTGAGGAGATTTTCCGTGATGCGGGCTTGCCGCAGGGCACTTTTCAGACCCTGATGATCGGCAGCCGGGATGTGGAAGCTGTGCTGCGCGACGAGCGGGTCAAAGCCGTCAGCCTTACAGGTTCTGAAGGAGCCGGGCGGGCGGTGTCGAGCGTGGCGGGCGACGCCCTCAAACCCGCGCTGATGGAGCTGGGCGGCTCGGACCCCTTTATCGTGATGCCCAGCGCTGACCTGGACGCGGCGGTCAGCAGCGCCGTCACCTCACGCACCATCAACAACGGCCAGAGCTGCATCGCAGCCAAGCGCTTTATTGTGCACCGGGACGTGTATGAAGCGTTCCGTGACCGCTTTGTGGCGACCATGCGTGAGCTGAAACTGGGCGACCCGATGGACCCTCTGACCGACCTCGGTCCTCTGGCGACTGCCCAGATTCGTGACGAGCTGCATGAGCAGGTGCAGGACGCGGTCAGCAAAGGGGCTGAGCTGCTGCTGGGCGGCGAGATGCCGCAGGGCAGCGGCTACCATTATCCCGCCACCGTGCTGGGCGGCCTGAACGCCGAAATGGACGTCTGGTGGGAAGAAACCTTCGGGCCAGTCGCCAGCCTTTACGTAGTGGACAACATCGAGCAGGCCATCGCCCTGGCGAACGCCACCCGCTTCGGACTGAGCAGCAGCGCCTGGACGCGGGACGCCGCCGAGCAGGAGCGCTTTATCGAGGAGCTGGAAGCTGGGGCCACTTTTCTCAATTCCATGTCGGTGTCGGACCCACGCCTGCCATTCGGCGGGGTCAAGGCCAGCGGCTTCGGGCGCGAGCTGGGCCGCGAGGGCATTCTGGAATTCGTGAACATCAAGGCCGTGTCGGTGGGCGGCGGGTCACACGCCGGAGCCAAGACAGAATAAACAGGTCCGAGCAGCGGAGGACTGCCGTAAATGCTGCACCCGGTGCTAGCTGGACGGCTGGTCCGCAGGCTTGGTCGGCACCCGCTGGGAGATGTACCACACGCCAGTCACGCCGATCAGCACCCAGGCGACCTGTCCAACCAGCACCGGAATCCGCCCCACGCTGAGGCCCACTGCCAGGGCGATAGACAGATAGGTCAGCCACTTGGCCTGTGCGGTCATGCCCACACCATCGCGGAAATCGCGGACCATCTGCCCCACCAGCGGCAACCCCAGCAGCCAGCGCTCAAAGCTGGGGCTGGAGCGGGCAAACAGCCACGCCGCCGCCACCAGAAACCCGGTGCCCGGCATCAGCGGCAAAATGGCCCCAGCCACACCCAACACAGTAAGCAGCAGCCCAGCCCCGATGGCAAAAGGCCGCACCGGACGCGGAAACAGAAAAGGGTCGTCCGGACTGTCCACATCCTGCACGGGCAGTGGGGCCGTCCCGCGCTGGGGGTCAGGAGCACTCATGGCTCCAGCCTAACGCTTGGCGGCGCTGACATGGCGTCAAAAGCTGCAAAGTGGGCGATTGAGCCAGAGGCGAAGTGGTTCAGCTCCACCTCCATTCCTCGGCATTCCTCGGCATTAAGGAGAAGGCAAACGTTCTGGTCACTACAGCCGTACCGATGGAGCCAGGCAGCTCCAGGGCAGGTCAGTTGCCTTCAGCAACGCGCCAGAGGGTATCGCTGCCGCCGTAGCCGCTTACGCTTTCGGAGGCGACGGCACCCGCAGCTTCCAACTCTTGCAGCGCGGCCTGCACAGTGGCGGTGTCCATGTCCAGTAGGGCCGTCAGTTCGTCGGCAGAGTGGGCTTTGGGAGCTTCACGGGTCAGGAACTCCAGCACTTGCTGGGCAGGAGAAAGGGTCATAGCGCCAGTGTAGGGTGCGGCTGGACCCACATACTGCCACGGGGCATGAATACAAGCTTGATCTGGAGGCCCAGGCTCATGTGCCCCCATCCGCAGCGCTGGTGCAAACAACAAATGAGAACCGCACTGCGGGCGTGCGGCTGTTCCTCAGCTGGGCACGCACTAGAGACAGGCAGGCAGATGAGCTAAAACATGGAGGTTCGCTGAAGGCCGCGTGGGGTGACTCCCGGCCTTTTTTGTGTTGAGGGCGCTGCCTGCGCAGCGTTTGACACTGTTGTCCTTTGTTACACCGGCAGGTCGCGGGCTTTTCGGGGCTCTTCTCACCGTGACCTTGTGCGCCGGCTCCCCGCCAGTGGAGGCCTGGCTTCCCCCCTCCAAGGAGACCCATGACCAATATTCCTTTTACCCAGCGCCCCTGGCTGGACCGCTTCTTCGGCCTGACCGAGCACGGCACCACCGTGCAGCGCGAACTGCGCGCCGGCCTGACCACCTTCCTCACGATGAGCTACATCCTCTTCGTGAACCCGCAGATTCTCTCGGCAGCAATTGACGTACCCAACGCCTTCGTGCAGCTCCTGATGGTCACAGCCATCTCGGCGGCGTTCGGCTCAGCAGTGATGGGTCTGGTGGCCCGCTACCCCTTCGCGCAGGCTCCCGGCATGGGCCTGAACGCCTTTTTTACCTACAGCGTGGTGCTGGGCATGGGCCTGCCCTGGCAGACGGCCCTGGGCGCTGTCTTTATTTCGGGTGTGCTGTTCGTGTTGCTCAGCCTGATGGGGGCACGGCAAGCCATCGTGCAGGCCATCCCGCTGTCGCTCAAATTGGCGATTACCGGCGGCATTGGGGCGTTCCTGGCCTTTATCGGCCTGAAAAATGCAGGCATCGTGGTCGCCAATGACGCCACCCTGGTCGGTCTGGGCCACCTGACTGCCGCGCCGGTGTGGCTGGCCCTGTTCGGTCTGGTGGTATCGGGCGCACTGATGGCCCGCCGGGTCACTGCCGCCGTGCTGTGGGGCATTCTGGCGACGACCCTGCTGGCCATCGTGACCGGAGCGCAGGTGTACGCGGGCGGCGCAGACGGGGCCCTCCAGTCCTTTCCGGGGCTGACCGGCAGCGTGGCGGGCATCATCGGCGCACCAGTCTGGCCGGGCGACCTGATCGGCCAGCTGGATATTGCTGGAGCGCTCAGCCTGGGGGCACTCAGCGTCATCTTTACTTTTTTCTTCGTGGACTTCTTTGACGCCACCGGCACCCTGACCGGGCTGGCACACCGCGCTGGATACATGCGGGAGGGCCAGGAAATGCCGCGTGCCCGCCGCCTGTTTGCCAGCGACGGCCTGGCCGCCATGTTCGGTGCTTTTATGGGCACTTCGACCACCACCGCCTATGTGGAGAGCGCCAGCGGTATCGAAGAGGGCGGGCGCACCGGCCTGACCGCCGTGACCGTGGCCGTGCTGTTTTTGCTGGCCACCTTCCTGTGGCCGCTGGCCGCCGCGATTCCCGGTGCCGCCACCGCCCCGGCCCTGATTCTGGTGGGCGCCATGATGCTGGAGGGCCTAAAGCACATCGACTGGGACGACATCACCGAGGCACTGCCCGCATTCCTGACCCTGCTGTTTATGCCGCTGACCTTTTCTATCGCCAACGGGGTCAGCTTTGGCGTCATCAGCTACTGCGGCCTGAAGCTGCTGAGTGGGCGGGGCCGCGAGGTCAGCCCGATTCTGTACTTCATTGCCGCGCTGCTGGCCCTGCGCTACGTGTTCCTGGGCGAATAACCATCCGCAACCGAGGTCTCCGGCAGCCACCACCCCCTGCTGGAGACCTTGCCTTCTTGCGTTTGGGCTGCCTACGCGGCCCATATAAGCTGGTGGCATGAGCAGCACGAGGACACTTGGTCGGGGCGCGGCGCGGGCTATGACGGCGGCGCTGGTTCTCCTGGGACTGTATCTGGGCTGGCTGCTGCTCTACAGCTACAGCGCCGGCCTTGACCTGCAAAATCCAGCCGAATTGCGCCGCTGGGTACGGGTCTGTGCGCGGGGCCAGGAGGCCGAGTATTGCCGCGCGGCAGACCGGGTGCTGACTGAAGTGGACGGCCCGGCAGTGCTGCTGCTGCCCTATAGCGGCGACCACGCTTCGCTCGCCGCCATGACGGCCCTGTACGGCCACGCCCCCACCCCCGCCGAGGCCGAAGCCGTGGTTCCGCGCCAACCTGTTTGCGGTTCCGCAGCTACACACTGGGCGCGTCCAGGCGCTGGATGGGCAGTGGCATGACGTGGTCTGTCCACTACCTGACCAAAAATCACTCTGCCGGATAGGGCGGCTGCGTGGTGGCCCACAGGACAAGCAGGGCGGGCAAGTCGTGGAAGTCTGGACAGAGATACCCGGCCAGCCCGATTTTCTGCGGCCAGTCGGCTTCGGCGCACCCTGAACTCGGGCCCCCACTTCTGCCCGCCACGTGCGCCCTAGACTGCGGCCATGCACCGATTGGCCGACTGGGTCACCCAAGCTCCGAAACAGGTTCTGATCCTCTGGGCCGTGCTGCTGGCCCTGGCCGCGCCGCTGGCCTGGCAGGCTCCGGGCCGCCTGAGCGCCAGCATCGGGGAGCTGCCCAATGCCGAAAGCACCCAGGTCACCGCCCTCCTGCGCGGTGAATTCGGCGAACAGGCGCTCAATCCGGTGCTGCTGGTCTTCAAACCGGGGCCGCAGGTCAGCACACAGGCCGCTGAGCAGGCCGCCGCCGATTACCGCGCTGGCCTGCTGGACCTGCCGGGCGTGTCGGCGGTGCGGTCCAGCCGTGAGGTAAGCGTCAGCAGCGGAGCCACAGCGCCGGGGGCCGAGCTGCTGGTGGCCCAGATTCCGCTGTACGAAGGCGCGGACACGGCACTGGCCACCATCCGCGAGTACAGCGCCCGCTTCGAGCGGGAGCGGGGCGCACAGGTCGGGGTGACCGGCAGTCAGGCCATTGCCGACGACTTTACCCGCTACGCCGAAACCGACACGAAGCGCAGCGAAATGACTGCCCTGCCCCTGATTGCCGGAGTGCTGCTGCTGGTGTTCGGGGCCCTGGTCGCCAGTGGCCTGCCGATCCTGGTCGGCCTGGTAAGCATCACGGCCAGCATGGCGCTGCTGTACCTGCTGACCGGCGTGATGGAGGTGGCAACCTTTGCGCAGAGCGTGGTGACCATGCTGGGCCTGGGCGCAGGAATTGACTACGCCCTGCTGATGGTCAGCCGTTTCCGAGAGGAGCTGGGGCGCGGGCAAAGCAGCGCGGGCGCGGCGCACACGGCCCTGCTGACGGCGGGACGCTCGGTGGTGTGGAGCGGCACCACGGTCATGATTGCGATGGCAGGCCTGCTGGTGCCGCCCATTACTTTTGTGCAGAGCATCGGCGTGGGCGGCGTGCTCACCGTGCTGATGACGGTCCTGGCCTCGGTCACAGTGCTTCCTGCGCTGCTCACGCTGCTGGGAGAGCGGGTCAACAGCCCGCGCCGCTGGGCACTGCGCCCTGGCCGCCTGGCCGAACCCTCACCCGGCTGGCAGCGCTGGGCCTGGGCGGTGATGCACAGGCCCTGGCGCTGGACCCTGCTCGGGGGAGGGTTTCTGCTGCTGCTGGCCTGGCCCGCTACGCAGATTCAGACCGGCTACGGCGGGGCCTGGGGCCTGTCGCCCGGCATCGAAAGCCGCGACGCCCTGGAAGATGTCCGCGAGCTGGGAGCGGGCGGGCTACTCTCGCAGTTTGAGGTGATTCTGCCGCTGGCCCGCCCCTATGACCCTGCCCAGGACGCCGAATCCTTTCGGCAGACGGTGGAGCGCGTCGCGGGCGTGCCGGGCGTGCAGGCCACCATCAGCCCTTTTCTGAGTGCTGCGGATCTGCAAGCCGCTGCGCAGGCAAATGGGGCGCAGGGCGGCGGGCTGGACGGACTGGGCACGGCCATCGAGCTGAACCGGCGCAGCTTCTCGCAGAGCGGAGAGTTCCTGCGTTTTACCGTGATTCCGGACCGCTACCTCAATGCCAGCGAAATTGACCTGCTGGAGCCGCAGCTGCGCGCGGCACTGACCTCAGGCCCCACACCCAGCCTCGGCAGTCCACCACTGCTGGGCGGTGCCCCAGTAGGCGAGCGCGAATTCAGCCACGCCGTGACCGGCACGCTGCCGAGCGTGATGCTCAGCGTGTTCGCGGCCACGTTCGTGCTGCTGCTGCTGGCCTTCCGCAGTCTGGTGGTGCCGGTCAAAAGCATCGTGCTCAATGGCCTGACGGTGGCCGCCGCGACGTGCGTGGTGGCCGCCGTGCAAAGCGGCCCGCTCGGTCCCGTCCTGGGCTTTCCCCCCGGCAGCGGCGTGATGGACGCCATGCTCCCGCTGCTGCTGTTCACGGTGATGTTCGGCCTCAGCATGGACTACGAGATTTTTCTGATTTCGCGGGTTTACGAGGGCGTGCAAGCTGGCCTGGACAACGACGAAGCGGTAGCTCAGGCGCTGAGCCGCACGGCCCGCATCATCACCTCGGCGGCACTCATCATGCTGATTGTGTTTGCGGCGTTTATCGCAGGCCGGGTGGTACTGACCAAGAGCATCGGCCTGGGCCTGGCGACTGCCGTGCTGCTGGACGCCACGCTGGTCCGGCTGGCGCTGGTGCCCGCCGTGCTGCGGCTGGCCGGGCGCTGGAACTGGTGGCTGCCGCCCTGGCTGGAGCGCTGGCTGCCCCGGCTGGACCTGCGACACTGAGCGTACGGTGCTGGCTCCAGCGTCAGCGCACGGGCACCCGCCCCGCGGCCAGCAGCAGCGGCACGCTGAACGTGGCCGGTCCCTGGGCAAAAAAGGGAGCCAGCTCAGCCAGATGCTCGTCCCGCAAGCGGGCCACCTCCTGCGGCGGCAACTCCCGCAGAGGCAAGCCTTCCAGCCCCTGTTCGATATGGTGCCAGCGCTCCTGGGCCGAGGCGAGGGACAGGGGCAGGCCTTGAGCCTCCAGGCGCAGCTGGGCAAAGCCCGCTTGCGTCAGCACTTCTTCCGCCGCCGCCAGGGTGCCGAGGCGGGCAGCGGGAGGCACTGGCGGCCTCAGACCCAGCTCAGCCAAGCGGGCCGCCCACAGGCCCGGCAGCGGAGCCATCAGCGGCCCGGCAAACGAACTGAAAGCCACCTGCCCCCCAGGCCGCAGCACCCGCCGCCACTCGCGTAGGGCCGCCCCCATATCCGGCAGGAAAAACAGCCCCGCCGCGCACAACACCCCGTCCTGGCTGGCGTCCGGCACCGGCAGCTGCGCGCCGTCGGCCTGAACGTAGCGCAGCCCCGGCGGCGTGGGCTGCTGTTGGGCGGCGGCCAGCATCGCTGCACTCAGGTCCGTCGCCAGCACGGCACCGCCCGGCCCCACTGCTCCGGCCAGGGCGCGGGCTGCTTCGCCGGTGCCGGTGGCCACATCCACCCAGTGTTCGCCGGAGCGCGGCCCTGCCCAGCGCACCACCTCGCGGGCACTGAGCGCCAGGAAGCTCAGCGAGCCATAGCCCGGCGCGATGGCGTCACAGTCGGCCAGCGTGGCACGCGGCACCCACAGCTCCCTAGTTCTGGGGCCGCAGTGCCAGCAGCTCGGCGGGCAGCTCGTCCAGGTAGATGTCCGCCCAGGTTTTGCCGTCAAACGTCACCTGCGACTCGAACAGCAATTCATTGGGGTGCTCAGCGTCCTCAATGGCGTCCAGCGGCACGTCCAGCTTCAGGCCCTGCGGGACGGGGAAGTCGGCAGCGGGCACCTCGGCCAGGAAAGGTGCGGTGTCCTCGTAGGCTTCGACCAGGGCGGCGCGGGCAAATTCGGCCCAGCGTGCAGGCTCGCCTGCGCCGGTTTGGTCCAGCAGGTCGCGGCGCAGGCGGTCTGCGTGCTCGGCGGCCACTTCGCTCTCGTCCCAAGTCACACGTCCGTCGGCCATCACGGTGACCTCTACCGTACCTAGGTCCAGAATCTGGTTGAAGAATTCGCTCAGCTCCGACTCGGTGGGCTCGGCGCTGGGGTCCACGTAGGAATACCAGACGGTGCCGTCAGGACTGAACTCGGTGCTGCCCTGCCCCACCAGAATCACCAGCTCGCCCCACTCGCCTACCGGCGTCGTCAGCGGCGTGTTGAGGGGAGCGCGTTCCCGCAGTTCAAAGGTCAGGCGGCGCGCTGCGGGCGCTCCCTGCGGCAGTTCACGGCCCGCTTCGTCGGCCCACTCGGTACGCTCGATCATTTGCTGGTGCGCGGCGGCCCAGGCGTCTTCGCCCTGACCGTGCAGGGTCTGCGCCAGCACCTCCAGCGCGCCCAGCAGCTCGGCGGGCGGCTCGGGGTCCACCGTCACCAGACCCTCACGGTGGTGCGTCACCTGATAGGTGGCTTGCAGCGCCCCACGCTCACGGGCAATCGGATGCTGCATGAGGAATTTCAGAGCACGCTCGCCCATAGCCGCGCTGGGCAGCGGTTCCCAGCGGCCCTGTGCGAACGCCACTTGCTGCTCACGCAGGTGCAGCGCCATGTGGTCGCCTTCCTCGCCTTCGCCTGTGCTGGCGCTGCCCAGCAGAAAAAAGCGGCTGGCGGCGTCATCGTCGCGGTCCTTCAGCGAGCGGGGGTCAAAGCCGGTCAGCAGCTCACCACTCAGGCGCAGACGTTCGGGCACGCGGATGGCTTCCACATCGTCCACGCTGTTCAGGTAGTCGGTGGGCCGGCCTGCTGCCACCCAGCGGGTGCGGTAATCAGCTGCCCACCCGGCAGGGCCAGGCAAGCTTTCTTTCAGGCTGCTTTCGAGCACACGGGCCAGGTCGCCCTGCGGCACACGCAGCCAGTCGAACTGCCAGCCGTCACTCTGCGGCTGAGCAATCACTTCAAAAGGATGGGTCTGAGGCATCAGACCAAGTTGTTTGCGGCGTTTGGCTTCTCCCATATTCCTTAGGGTAGCGCGCCAGCCAGCTCCACCGGTCCTGGAACAGAGCAGATGTCCTGAAGGGCCATGAATTAAGGTCGCTGCCTCAGAAAGTGTCCAAGACGCACTTTGGGTCAAAAAGGCAGCGGTGTGTAAGAGGCCAGTGAGGAGCGGAGCGGATTCTAAAGAGGTATTTAGGCATGTTCCATGCCCGATGAGACAAGTCCCACACCGTCCTATCTCTTCACCCACATTCCTCTGGAGGAACGTTCCATGGCAAAGATCCTAATCGTTGACGACTCACCCGCCGATATCCGCTTCATGACCGAAGTGCTGCGTGGCATGGGCCATACGGTGGCCAGCACCAGCGACCCGGCCAACACTGAGCAGATGATTGCCAGCGAAAGCCCAGAGCTGGTCCTGCTGGACGTGGTCATGCCTGAGCGCAACGGCTACGAGGTGCTGCGCGGCATCAAGCGCGAGTTCCCTGCGCCCAGCTTCAAAGTGATTTTCGTGTCGTCCAAGGGCAGCGAAACCGACATCAAGTGGGGCCTGCGTCAGGGTGCCGCCGACTACATCATCAAGCCTTACACCCCAGCCGACGTGCAGGGTGTACTGAGCCGGCACCTTTGAGCTTTCAGGGAGAGTGAGATATGGCTGAGCGACTGCTGCTGTTTCGCTACAAAGACGAGGTGCTGGGCTTGCCCGCCCACCTCAGCCGCGAAGTGATTGAACTGGGCCAGGTGGCCCCCTTGCCTGGTGGCCGGGGAGGACTGGCAGGCCTGGTGGTCGCCAGTGGTCAGGCCCGCCCGCTACTGGACCTTTACCACCTTGCTGGACTGCCCCGCCACAGCGCTCCGCTGGGCTTGGTCGCTCAGATGGGCGAAGAGCTGCTGGTGTTCCCCATGGATGAAGTGGTGGGCAACCTCACCGCCGAAGAGCCACTGACCACCGCCGACATGATCTCTATGCCCCAAGACACCGGGGATTACCGGCTGGAGTTCAGAGTCCGGGTCATCAACCCAGGGGTACTGAGCAGCACCTTGCAGGCCCGCTTGACTCCCGTTTGATGCTTTCACATCTACTCACCCACTCCCGCTCTTGGTTCTGAGGAGACTCCATGACTTCCACTGCGCCCACCGTTCCGACTGCCCCTGCCACTGGAGTGCTCCCCTAAAACTGGACAAATCTAAATAGAGGGTCTGGCCGAGTCACCGCCTGCCGTGT
>NZ_BNAL01000001.1 GCF_014653275.1 Deinococcus piscis | reverse complement strand
CAACGGTTCGGTAGGAGATCTTCAAACCCGTCGCTGCCTCGAGCATGCTCGCATGCTCTGCCAGTGTCGCGTCTGGATGGGTCTCCAACTGCTTCAGAAGTTGCTGCTCGTGCTTTGCCTGAACTGTACGAGGTCGACCAGAAGGAGTCAGTCGCTGTTCTAAGGTTCCCTCTTCCACTTTCTTGAGGTACGTCACCACCGTGCGATGAGTGACCTCATACTGGCGAGCCACCGCGGTGATGGTGTCCCCTCGCTGTACAGCAGCAACGATTCGTTCCCGCAAGTCATTCCCATACCCAGCCGCCCCAACACGTTTCATTCTCTTATTATGTCAAATGCTCTAGAACAGCTGCCCCACTTTGACCAGGGTTTCCCACACGCCCCAGCCCAGCGGAATCAGGACCACCAGCCAGGCCAGGCCAATCAGGAGGGGAGAGACGTTCGCAGTCGGTTCGGATGGTCGGGTCATTGGGTAGCTCCTTGTGCGGGGGCGGGGGGCGCAGCCGGTTCTTCGGCGGGGGCCCAGTATTTCTCGGCCACGGGCTTGACCAGCAGGTTGGCGATAAAGCCCAGCACCAGCAGGCCAGCCATGACATACATCACGGTGCTGTAGGCCTGGGCCGCGGGCACACCCGCCGCAATCTGGCGGTCACGGAAGCCGTTGAGCAGGGTGGGACCCACGATGGCTGCCGCGCTCCATGCCAGCAGCAGCCGTCCGTGAATCGCGCCCACGTTGCGCGTGCCGAACAGGTCGCGCAGATACGCCGGAATGGTGGCGAACCCGCCGCCGTACATGCTCATGATGACGCAGGTGGCCAAGATAAAGAGCGCCAGGCTGCCCATGCTGCCGAGCGTGGGGACCAGCAGGTACAGCAGCGTGCCCAGCGCAAAGAAAATCATGTAGGTCGGCTTGCGTCCGATGCGGTCCGAGGTCGAAGACCAGATGAAGCGCCCGGCCATATTGAAGATGCTCAGCAGGCCCACGAAGCCAGCGGCGGCGGCAGCGGTCACACCATTGCCTGCGCCCAGCACACGGTCTGAGAACATTTCCTGAATCATGACGCTGGCTTGCCCCAGCACGCCGATGCCGGCGGTCACGTTCAGGAACAGTACGGCAAACAGCAGCCAAAACTGCGGCGTTTTCATGGCCTGGTCTACCAGCACGTGGTGCTGCGAAATCATGGCGCTGGACTGCTGCTGTGCAGGAGACCAGCCCTCAGGCTTCCAGCCTTCACGTGGCACCCGCACCAAGAAGGCGCCAAACATCATCATCAGGAAGTAAATGCCTGCCATCCACAGAAACGCGCTGCTGACGCCCAGGGTGCCATCATTTGCGAAGCGGTTCATCAGCGCCGTGCCCAGGGGACTGCCCAGCAGGGCGCCGCCGCCAAAGCCCATAATCGCCATGCCTGTGGCGAGGCCGGGGCGGTCCGGGAACCACTTCATCAGCGTACTGACCGGGCTGATGTACCCCAGCCCCAGCCCGATGCCGCCCAGCACCCCGTTGCCCAGGATGATAAGCGGCAAGCTGTGCATCCGCACGCCGATGGCCGCCACCACAAAGCCGCTACAGAACAGCAGCGCCGAGGCGAACATGGTTTTGCGCGGTCCTTCGCGCTCGACCCACTTGCCGAACAGGGCCGAGGAAGCGCCCAGGAAAAATAGCGCCACACTGAAAATTAGGCCCACTTGAAACAGCGACCAGTCGCCAGCCGCTCCCTGCACTGCACTTAAATCACCGCTGATCTGGCGGGCCAGCGGCTTGTTGAACACCGAGTAGCCATAAATTTGCCCAATGCTCAGGTGAACGGCCAATGCAGCTGGCGGGACCAGCCAGCGGTTCCAACCGGTAGGCGCTACAGAATGTTCACGGTCTAGAAAACCCATCGCTTTCCTCTTTTCCGCAGGTGAAGCAATCCCAGCGGCCTGATCTTCCCGGTTGGATAAATGTCCCTGCTGCGTTTTGGATGGCTCACTATAAACGCTGCCGGGACTGTGAGTTGCTGGTCAGACAGGTGCCCATCAGGCAATCCAGGCCCAGCAAGCCTAGAATTGGGCAGATGAACAGAGTTTTGCCGCTGCTGGCTGCCTTGTGGGGTGGTGCCCTGCTGGGAGCCTGTGCCCCAGCCCCTGCTGGCCCCGAATGGAGTCAGGCCAGCGCCGCCGAGCAGCGGGCCTGGAAGGACGCGGCGGGCACCGACCCTGTACGGGACGTGCCGGATATTGTGGCCGCCACCCTGGACTTCCCAGCCCAGACCCAGACCGTGGCGTACGTGACGCTGCGCAGTGACCGCCCCACCGCCGAAGTGACCCTCAAGAGCCTGAGCGCTGAGTTGCAGCCCCGCTTCCCGGAAGGGATGCCGGACGGGCACATCTACCAGGAACGCTGGCTGGTGGGCACGGTGACCAACACCCAGTGCGAGCCGCCGCAACTACGTGTGCTGGCGCTGGCGGGCGAACTGCCTCCGCGTGAGGGCCAGGAGTGGACCGGCGCCCTGGGCCTGCTGCCGGACCCTGAGCCCTGTTCCGGCTTGGAAGGAGGCGCTGTCAACAAAAGCTTCCGCCAGGAGCCGCTGCGGCTGAACGAGTGGAACGTGATTCACAGCACGCTGCTGGGTGGCAGCAGCGGTGAAGTGGCGGTAACGACGGCCATCTATCCCACCGCCCAGCCCTTGCCGGTGCCTGCGGGAGCCAGGGCCGAGGAGCTGGTGCTGCTGACAGGGCAGGGTGGCGCGGCGCTGAACTACGGCGACCTCACTTTGCCTGCGCTGCCCGAAGCTGGCACGCCGCCGAACCACGAGTAGGGCGGGACGGGGCGCTGGCCTGGCAGTATCTTGAGACTGTCCAGCACTTTTTCGCCTAGCCACCTGTTCAGGAGGTTTTTGCCATGACCCTGCCTACCCGTGTTCTGTCTCATGCCCTGGTCCGTTCGCTGGCTGCGGCGGCACTGCTGCTGACCACGACAGCCTGTACCCTGACCGACCCCACTCCGCCCATTCCGGGGGCCACATTGCGCGTGTCTCCCCAGGAGCTGACGCTGCGGCCCGGTGAATCCGCGCGGCTGGCAGTGGAGCTGCGCGGTGCGCCACCTTCCGCTGCGGGCTATGACCTGAGCGTGTCGGGGGGGTGGCAGGGCGTGCAGGTCAGCCCCTCCGGGCTGTGGCTGCGCGGTGACAGCCGCGCTGTGCTGCGCGTCTCGGTGTCCCGCACGGCTCCGGCTTCCTCGCAGCCGCTCTACGTGCGCGTGTCCGATGGGCAGGGCAGAGGGCTGCTGCGTGTGGTGCAAGTGCGCGTGCGTCCTGTGCGTGTCCAGCCTGCTCCCGTCCAGCAGGTGCCGCTGGATGGCCCGCCGCTGAATGTAGAGCCTGTGCAACCTGCGCCCGTCATGCCGGTGCCCTGAGCCTTTCTCCTTAGCCGCGCCGCACCAGCGTCCGGAAGGTGAGGTCGTAGCGGTTGCGCTCGTCAGCGGGCCGCTCGCGCTCGGCGGCGGTGTCCCACTCGCCAGGCAATTTAGGAAAAAAAGTGTCGCCTTCCAACTCTGTATGAATCAGGGTCAGCTCAACGCGGGTGAGCTGGTCCAGATACAGCCGGTAAATTTCCTCGCCGCCGATAATGGCGATTTCGTTCTCTGGGCCCAGATGCGCGTGGGCCAGCGCCAGCGCGTCTGCTGGGGTGTAGGCCACCAGCGCTCCCGGTGCCCTGAATGCTGCCTGGCGGGTCAGGACGATGTTGGTGCGTCCTGGGAGTGCCTGTCCGCCCAGCGAGTCCCACACCCGGCGGCCCATCACGTTGGGGCGGCCCACGCTCAGGCGCTTAAAGTGCGCGAAGTCGGCGGGCAGGTGCCAGGGCATCCCACCGTCCTTGCCGATGACGCGGTTCTCGGTCATGGCGACGATGGCGACCAGTTCGGGAGCTTGGCTGGACATGATGCCTCACCATGCCGCCTTTGACCGGCGCTGCGCAACTCCTCACGCTACGCAAGGGCTGCGTGTCAGCCCACCTGCTGGACCTCAATTCCAGCGGCCTCCAGTATCCCGGCTCCACTCGGCAGGCCTGCGCCCACCCGCACTTCCTCGGTGTAGTTCTGCGCAAACAGCACCCGGCCAATACGCCGCGAATTGACAATCAGCCGCGCACACGTGGCACAGGGCTCGTGAGTCACGTAGAGCGTGTGGCCTTCGCCGTTCCAGTTGGCGGCCAGCAGCGCATTCACCTCAGCGTGAATAAAGCCCGACGCTCCCTGCGCCAAGCTTTCGCGCTCGTTCGGCTCACCGGCGGCCCGTCCGTTGTAACCCACGCCCACCACGCGGTTGTGCCGGTCCAGAATGCACGCGCCCACCTGCACTTTGGGGTCGGCGGAGCGGCTTGCCCACAGCCGCGCTGTCTCCATCCCCAACTGGTCGAAGCTGGGCCGACTCACACCGCCACCTCGGCCTTGATGCCCTTATGCGGCTCGTAGCCTTCGAGAGTGAAGTCCTCGTACTGGAAAGCAAATAGGTCTTTGACTTCGGGGTTCAGCCGCATTCTCGGCAGTGGCCGTGGCTCACGCGCCAGCTGCCGCCCGACCTGCTCAAAGTGGTTGTGGTAGATGTGGCAGTCGCCGCCTGTCCAGACGAATTCGCCGGGTTCCAGGTCGCACACCTGCGCCACCATCATGGTCAGCAGGGCGTAGCTGGCGATGTTGAACGGCACGCCGAGGAAGCTGTCGGCGCTGCGCTGGTACAGCTGGCAGCTGAGCCGCCCGTCGGCCACGTAAAACTGAAACAGCAGGTGACAGGGCGGCAGGGCCATGTCATCAATCTGCGCCACATTCCAAGCCGAAACGATCAGGCGGCGTGACTCCGGATTGCGGCGAATCTGCTCCACCACCTGCGAAATCTGGTCAATCTGCCCGCCACCGTAGCCGGGCCAGCTGCGCCACTGCTGACCGTACACCGGCCCCAGCTCGCCGCCCTCCCGCGCCCACTCGTCCCAGATGGTCACGCCGCGCTCCTGCAACCACTGGGCATTGCTTTCGCCGCGCAGGAACCACAGCAGCTCGTAGATCACCGACTTGAGGTGGACCCGCTTGGTGGTGACCAGCGGAAAGCCCTGCTGCAAGTCAAACCGCATCTGATACCCGAACACCGAGCGGGTGCCGGTGCCGGTGCGGTCCATGCGGTCCGTGCCGCATTCCATGATGTGCGAGAGGTAATCAAGGTACTGGCGCATATGCCCTTAGTGTAGAGGGCAGGAGTGAGAGGTAAAATGCCGATCCGCTGCTTAAGTTCGTCTGGGACAGCGAATTCAGTCATTAAAGATGCCGCTGAAGGCTGGGGAGAGTCAATGTGGCGCAATATTTTACTGGCAGCGGACTGTGTCCCTTCTCCGCAACAGCTCCGTTTGACGAGCATCTGAATTTATGGTGCGCCATGCCCAGCCTGCCAACCTCCTCCTTTAAGCGCAGACTGGTAGCAGAGAAGATGGTTGGCCCCCAGTAGAGGTTGAGGAATCGCCCCGCTTAGCTGAATGACCAGCTTTGCCCCTGCACGCGGGTGGGAAAGTGATAGAGCCCAGTGGTGGCGGTTATGAACAGCTCCGTGCCGTCCTTGCCGCCAAAGCAGAGGTTGGCGACGGTTTCCGGCACCAGAATGCGGCCCAACTCCTCACCATCTGCGGTCAGGACATGTACGCCGTCACCCGCACTGCTCCAGATGCGGCCTGCGGCGTCTACCCGCAGGCCGTCGGTCTTGCCCTGGTCCACGCGGAAGGCCTGACGCATGTACGCTGCGCGGTCCCCATCTATGCGGTAAAGGTGGGTGGCCGCGTCATCGCCGGTATCGGCCAGCAGCAGCTCGGTGGCCGAGGCAAAAGCCAGGCCGTTGGGCTTGTGGCGGTCCACAATGGGGCAGCTCAGCGTGCCGTCTGGCGCAATGCGGTAGACATAGCGGCCCGGCTGCTCCATCTCGCCGCCGTAGCCTTCTTCGGGCTTGTCTATGCCGTAGGTGGGGTCCGTGAACCACAGGCTGCCGTCCGGATGCAGGGCGACGTCGTTGGGGCTGTTCAGGTGCTGGCCTCGCCACTCGCTCGCCAGCGTGGTCCAGTGGCCGTCTTCTTCCTGGCGCAGCACGGCCCGCTCACCGTGCGAGCAGGCCACCAGCCGGCCCTGTGCGTCCAGACAGTGTCCGTTCTGGTGGTGGCTGGGGTTCATTTCTTCTTCCAGGCCCCGGCCTGGGGTCCAGCGCCAGGTGCGGTTTTGGCGCACATCGCTAAAGACCACGCAGCCCCGCGCCGGAATCCAGACTGGCCCCTCGGTCCAGGTAAAGTTACCGGCCAGACGGGTCAGCTCGGCCCCCGGCGGAAACAGGTCCAGAAACTCGCTGCGGGCCGCCTGAAGCACCTGGGTCACAGCCGCTTGTCTCCAGCGGGGTCGGCGCTGAAGGTGGTGCCCGTCTCATTGCGGCCATCGCCCTCAATGACACTTTCGGGCACGCCCTGGTCCGCCTGGTCCTCGTTGCGGGTGGGGTCGCCGCCCAGT
Source organism: Deinococcus piscis (assembly GCF_014653275.1). GTDB lineage: Bacteria > Deinococcota > Deinococci > Deinococcales > Deinococcaceae > Deinococcus > Deinococcus piscis. The sequence goes on along the minus strand of NZ_BNAL01000001.1, from coordinate 183,169 downwards.
GCCGTGCCTGCATCGGTGGCGGGCTGGCCGGCAGGGCTGACCCCCTGGCTGACCGTTTCGTCGCCGGTCCAGTGGCTTTGGCTGCTCATGCCGTTGCCGGTGTCGTGCTGGCTGGTTTCCATGCTCTGCGTTTCCATGTCCTGCGAGGTGGATGCCTTGAAATCTTCGTTCATGACACCATGATGACAAACCGCTGCGCCGCCTGGATGGGACCGGACTAAAGGCAGATTGCTGTGCCTGCAGACGCTTTAGCTGGGGCAATCCGTGGCCGTGGGGAGCAGGACCAACTGCCACGGTCTCCTGCACGATGGATAACTGCTCGCCCCAGTGAGCTCTCCCACACAGCGGCAGGTAGAAAAATCTGTGACTCACGCAGGAACAGGATTCACTCGCCTGACAGACGCCACTCCCAAGTGGGGCTGGTCCTTTCTGAGCGCAAAGGGCGGTATGCTGGACGTGTTATGACTCGACCAGAAACCATCATGTCAGGTGGCAACGCGGCCTTTTTGGACGGGCTGTATGAGGACTATCTGGCAGACCCTCAGAGCGTTGATCCCGAGTGGCGCGCCTTTTTTGATGCGGAGCGCGGCGGGGCCCATGAAGCCCGGCACTCGGCGGTGCAGCAAGCTTTCTATGAGCTGGGCCGCCAGAGCCGGGGCCGCCCCGTGCTGGCCGCTGTGGGCGGCACGGCAGGCGGCGAAGCCAGCGCCGCTGGGCAGGCCATCAGTGCCCTGATCACCGCGCACCGGGTCTATGGCCACCTCCAGGCCGAATTCGACCCACTGGGCCTGCATGACAAGACCCCAGCCCCGGAACTGAACCCCGAGTACTACGGCCTGAGCGCCGCGCAGATGAATGAGCAGGTGCAGGACGGCCACTTTTCTGGCACGGTCAGTCAGGTGCTGGAGCAGCTGCGCGGCATCTACTGCGGCCCGATTGGCTATGAGTACAACTACCTGCCCAGCGAGGAGCGCGAGTGGTTCCAAGACCAGATTGAGCGCGGTGGCCGCCGTGATGGCCTCACCAAAGAAGACAAGCTGCGCCTGCTGGACCGCCTGAACGCCGCCGAGGGCCTGGAAAAGTACCTGCATATCAAATACGTGGGCCAAAAGCGGTTTTCGCTCGAAGGCAGCGAGAGCTTTATTCCACTGGTGGACCGCATCATCTCGCAGGCCGGCAAGACGGGCCAAGTCAAGGAAGTCGTGCTGGGCATGGCCCACCGTGGCCGCCTGAACACCCTGGTCAACATCTTCGGCAAGCGCCCCAAAGACCTCTTCGATGAGTTCGAGGGCAAAAAGGTGCTGAGCGAAAACCCCGACATTTCGGGCGACGTGAAGTACCACCTGGGCTTTTCCAGCGACGTGAAGACCGAGCATGGCCCGCTGCACCTGGCGCTGGCCTTTAACCCCAGTCACCTGGAACTGGTGGCTCCGGTGGTGCATGGCTCGACCCGCGCCCGCCAGGACCGCCGCGACGAAACCCCGCACCTGATGCGCGAAGTGCGCCGCGACAACGTCCTGGCAATCACGGTTCACGGCGACGCGGCGGTGATTGGTCAGGGTGTCGTGATGGAGACCCTGAACATGTCACGCCTGCGTGGCTTCACCACGGGCGGGGCCATCCGTATCGTCATCAACAACCAGGTGGGCTTTACCATCTCGGATCCCCGCGATAGCCGCTCCAGCCGCTACTGCACCGATGTTGCCAAGATTGCCAACGCTCCTGTGATGCACGTGAACGGCGACGACCTCGAAGCGGTGGCGTTTGCTGCCGACCTGGCTGTGGCCTACCGACAGAAGTTCGGCAAAGACGTGTTTATCGATCTGGTGTCGTTCCGCCGCCACGGCCACAACGAGGCCGACGACCCCACCATGACCCAGCCGATCATGTATCAGAAGGTCAAGGCCCACCCTGGCACGCTGGCCGTGTACGCCCAGAAGCTGATGAGCGAAGGCGCGATTGATGAAGCGGGCGTGCGTGCCCTGGCCGACAGCTACCGTGACCGCCTGGACCGGGGCGAGAGCGTGGTGGACGAGCTGACCGAGGACACGGTGAGCGACCTGGGCAAGCGCTGGGCCGAATACAAGCAGGCCGCCAAGGACTCCAACTGGCAGTCGGTGGCCGAAACAGCCGTGCCCGCCGAGAAGCTGGCCGAGCTGGCCGACAAGATGACCACCTTCCCCGACGGCTTCGAGCTGCACCGTGGTGTCAAGCGCGTGATGGAAGCCCGCCGCGCCATGAGCCGTGGCGAGCAGCCGCTGGACTGGGGCATGGGCGAAATGCTGGCCTACGCCACCTTGCTGGACGAGGGCTACAACGTGCGCCTGAGCGGTGAGGATTCCGGACGCGGTACCTTTGTACACCGCCACGCTGTGGTGCATGACCAGCGCGGTCTGGACCCCATGAAGGGTGACTACCTCAGCCTGGAATTCCTGCGCCCCGGACAGGGCCGCGCCGAAGTGATCGACTCCACCCTGTCCGAAGAAGGTGTGATGGCCTTTGAATACGGCTACTCCGGCTCCGCACCCAACACGCTGGTGTTGTGGGAAGCTCAGTTCGGTGACTTTGCCAACGGGGCTCAGGCCGTGATTGACCAGTTCATTGCGGCGGGCGAAACCAAGTGGCTGGGCCTCAGCGGCCTGACCCTGCTGCTGCCCCACGGCTACGAAGGGGCGGGCCCCGAGCACTCCAGCGCCCGCCTGGAGCGCTACTTGCAGCTGTGCGCTCAAAACAACATGCAAGTTGCCGTGCCCAGCAGTGCCTCGCAGATTTTCCACCTGCTGCGCCGCCAGATGCTGCGCGGCTACCGCAAGCCCCTGATCGTGATGACGCCCAAGAGCCTGCTGCGCAACAAGCGCGCCATGTCGCCGCTGAGCGAACTGACGAACGGACGCTTCTTTAATGTGATTGGTGACGCGGACGTGCAGCAGGCCCGCCGCGTGGTCATCAGCTCCGGCAAGCTGCACTGGGAAATGTTCGACGCCCGCGAGGAAGACCGCGAGGGCTACCACGGCACCGCGCTGGTGCGCCTGGAGCAGCTGTACCCCTTCCCGCAGGAAGAACTGGCTGAAGAACTGCGCCGTCACCCGAACGCTCAGGTCGTCTGGGCGCAGGAAGAACCCGAGAACCAGGGCGCTTGGCTGCTGATCCGTGAGGACCTGGAGCGCACCCTGGCCGAGCTGAACCTGGGCCATACCCTGACCCATGTCAGCCGCAAGCGCGCCGCCAGCACGGCGACGGGCTACTCGCATGTGCACGCCAAGGAGCAGGCCAAGGTGATCGCCGACGCTCTGGGCGAGAAAGTCTCGCGTGAAGACTACGAAGCCCAGGTAGAATTGACCAAGGAAGCCGGCGTTCAGGGCTAATTGCCGCTCCGCCGCTCTTCTCCGCCCTCCCACTTTTTCCCCAAGAGGTTAACTCCGATGTCCCAGATCAAAGTTCCCGTATTTAGCGAATCCGTTTCCGAAGGCACCCTGCTGGGCTGGAATGTGCAGCCTGGTCAGGCCGTCAAGCGCGGCGACGTGCTGGCCGAAATCGAAACCGACAAGGTTGTGCTAGAAGTGATCGCCCAAGAAGACGGCGTGCTCAAGAGCGTGACCAAAAATGAAGGCGACACCGTACTGAGCGAAGAAGTGCTGGGCGAGCTGGGCGCTGGTGAAGCTGGGGCTGCTGCTCCTACGGCGGACGCTCCTGTGACCAGTGCTGATCCCTCGCAGAGCGCGGGCGGCGAAAGCCAGGCCCGCACCGAGCAGGCTGTGCCCGCACCCGCCGCTCAGGGTGAGCGCCGCGACGACCTGTCGCCTGCCGTGCGCAAAATCATGGCCGAGAAGGGCCTGGAAGCCGCTGACGTGCCCGCCACTGGTCCCCGTGGCAACATCACCAAGGCGGATGCACTGGGCGCACAGCCCGGACAGCGCCCCGCTGCTCAGGCTCAGGCCGCTGTACAGTTGCCTGCCGGAGCGCGTCCCGAAGAGCGCGTGCCGATGACCCGCATTCGCCAGAAGATCGCCGAGCGCCTCAAGGAAGTGCAGGACACCACCGCCATGCTGACCACCTTCAACGAGGTGGACATGAAGCCGATCATGGACCTGCGGAGGAAGTACCAAGACCAGTTTGTTGCCAAGCATGACATCAAGCTGGGCTTCATGAGCTTCTTTGTGCGGGCCGCTACCGAAGCGCTCAAGCAGTTCCCAGTCGTGAACGCCAGCGTGGACGGCAAGGACATCATCTACCACGGCTTTTACGACATCGGTATTGCAGTGTCTACGGACCGTGGCCTGGTGGTGCCTATTCTGCGTGACACCGACCAGCTGGGCCTGGCCGACATCGAAAAGGGCATCGGCGAGTTCGCCAAGAAGGCCCGCGCCAACAAGCTGAGCATGGAAGACATGAGCGGCGGTACCTTTACCATCACCAACGGCGGCACCTTCGGCTCGATGATGAGCACCCCAATCATCAATGCGCCCCAGAGCGCCATCCTGGGCATGCACAACATCGTGGAGCGCCCTGTTGTGGTGAACGGTGAAATCGTGATTCGCCCGATGATGTACGTGGCCCTGAGCTACGACCACCGCATCATTGATGGCCGCGACTCGGTGCAGTTCCTGGTCACCATCAAGAACCTGCTGGAAGACCCGGCCCGGCTGCTGCTGGACCTCTAAGGCCCTGCGCCTACAGCCTGACGCCAGCCCTGCGGGGCTGGTTTTTTCATGGTCCTGGCCTGCGCGGCGTGTAGGGCTTTTGTGGGCGCGGCCTGACTAGCATGAGGGCATGACAGCAGCAAGCAGCGACCTGAAGGGGCGATTTGGTTCTCTAGACGACGGCTACGACCTTCAGGCCCAGTGGACCGGCCAGGCTTTCGTGGGCCGAATAGGGAGTTATCTCAGCGGCATGGACGTCCAGATTGGGGCCGCGCCCACCGGACTGGCGGGCCGGGTCGGCGGTGTCAGCTACGGCTTTGACGTGGAGGCCAAAGTGGCGGGCACCCGGATGGAAGGGCGGCTCGGCAGCTATCTGGAAGGCGTGAGCTTCGTGCTGGACTTTAGCCCAGAGGGAGCGAATGGCCGCATCGGTGGTGTTACGGACGGTCACGACATCAGCCTGCGGGTCTATAGCGGCGAAGTGCGGGGCCGTATCGGTGGCGTCACGGACGGCTTTGATGTGCGCCTGGACCTGGGCGCGGTGCCGTTTCCGCTGGGGGCACTCATGGCCCTGTGTGCTTTTCGGATGCGCCAAGAAGCTCAGGCCATAGCGGTGGGGGCGCAGCGTTAAACCGGGCAGGGCACGCTGCCACTTCAGGTTGCCGAAAGCAGCTCAGGGCAGCGCTGTATCTGCTGAAGCGTCGCCGTCGCGGCGTATGGCACGCATAGGAGCGTACCCGGCCAGCTCGGTAAACGCCTGGGCTTTGGCGCTCAGGCCCATCTGTACGTAGCAGTCGGCCAGGCGTAGGGCAAAAAACCGTACGGCCTGCGGGTCTTCTCGCCGCTCGGCTGCCTCCAGGCAACTGCGGTAATGCAGCGCCGCCAAGTGATACTGGCCCTCGGAAGCAGCCCGCTCAGCCCGGCAATGACTGAGCCGGATGGAGACGATGTCCTTGACCTGTAAGCACATAGGGTCACTTTACCCGCACCCTCCTGGGCAACAATGCAAGATGAGTCAGAGTTGCCTGGCACAAAACAGTGCTGTACACGGTCTTATTTCAGTTATATGTGAAATGTGTCAGCCCGTTTATGTTGTGGGGCAGTTCGGGAGGCGCTGCCCCAAGGCGGGGCCTCAGCTTTCGCTGGCCCGCACTTTCAACTCGGGATAACTGGTCACGGTCAGGCGGACCTGAAGCGCCGTTCCTGGCGTTGCGGGCGTGGTCATGGGCAGGTCGAGCGCCAGGTCGGGAATCAGCAGCGTGGCCTGGGGGCCGCGCTTGTCCACCACCACGGCGTCCCAGACCCGTTCGGGCTGCGCGGCAATATGGCGCAGCGTGTGGTGCCGGCGGCTGAGGCGCTCAGCGGTGCGGGTGCCCGCCGAGCCGATGCCTGCTTCCGCAATGTGGGCCGCCACCTCTCGCCCGGACAGAGGTGCTGCCCCGCTGAGGTGCGCGCGCAGCTGCTGATGTACGACCAGGTCCAGGTAGCGCCGCATGGGGCTGGTGGCCTGGGTGTACAGGTCCAGGCCCATGCCAGCGTGCGCCCCCGGAGCCGACTGAAAGCGGGTGCGCCCCAGCGATTTGCGCCGCGCCCAGTGGGCGGTCATGCTCTCGCCGGTCACGTCGCGGTGTGGGGGGTCCTGGGTGGCAAAAGGAATCGGCAGTTCAAAGTCATCGGCGTAAATAGCGGCTCCCCAGCCAGCCAGGGTCATGCACTCCTGCACCACAGCCCGCATCTCCGGGCGGGGGAGGGGCAGCACCTGCGCGCCCGTCTCATCTGCCTTGACGCGCACTTCTGGCAGATCAATGCTGACTGCGCCTTCCTCGAAGCGGATGTCACGGCTCACGCGGGCCAGTCCTGCCAAGCGGGTGAACTCGGGATGCCCGGCCTCGAACATGGCCTGGGCCTGGTCATAGCTCAGGCGCTGCACCCGCACGCGGGTCAGGTGAACCTCGACCGCTTCGGCGTTGCCCTCACTGTCCAGGTCCAGTGCAATAGACAGCGCCGGGCTGGTGTCGCTCAGGCCCAGGCCAGCCTGCTGCACCAGCGCTTCGGGCAGCATGTGGATGGTGCGGTCAGGCAGATACAGGGTGGCTCCGCGCGCGCGGGCTTCCACGTCCAGTGGGCTGCCGGGCGTGACCAGCGCGGCCACGTCAGCCACGTGGATCCACAGCCGGGTCAGGCCACCTTCCAGCTCCTCCACGCTGAGGGCGTCGTCGGGGTCCTGATTGCCTTCGTCGTCAATGGCGAACGCGGGCAGGTGGGTCAGGTCCAGCCGCTCCTCGTCCGGCCACGCGGGGACCGGTAGCTGCACGGCGTCCAGGGCGGTGCCCAGCCGCTCGGCGTAGGGGGTCTGCGCTTCGGTCCAGCGGCCTGCTTCCAGCAGCAGGGCGTGGGCGCTCTCAGGCGTTTCGGGTCGGCCCAGCTCGCGCAGGGTGCGTGATTTTTCCTGCTTGCCACGCGCGGTCAGTTCCACATCGGTCCACTGCGCGGCGTTCAGGTCGCTCGGTTGGAGGGCTTGCGTCATCCTGGCAAGGTATCAAAAAGGGCCGCAGCGACACCGCGTGCCCTGCGGTGAGTGCGGCCCCGGCCAGCGGCGTTAGGGGGTGGGCGCTGTCAGGCTGGACTTCAGCACGCGGGGGTTGGAGTTGCCCCAGACGGTGTACAGGTCAGCCAGCAGTGCGCCATTGATCTCCTCGACTTCGTCGCGGGAGATGCGCTCCTGGCCCTGAGCGCCGTAGAGCACCACCTCGTCGCCGGGCTGAATATCCGGGAAGTCGGTCACGTCAATCATGGTGGTGTTCATCGAGACTTTGCCCACCACCGGTACGCGGTGGCCGCGAATCAGCACATGACCGGCGTTGGTAAAGACGCGGCGGTAACCGTCCGAGTAGCCCATCGGCAAGTTGGCGAGGCGGGAGTCGCGCCCCAGGGTAAAGGTGCGGTCATAGCCCACTGTGGTGCCAGCGCGGTAGCGGTTCACGGTTGCCACCGTGGTTTTGAAGCTCAGGGTGGGCCGGTACTGGGTTGCCGAGGCGATGGTGTCGCCGTATAGCAGGCCGCCGGGACGGACCATATCCAGCCGCGCTTCGGGCACGCTGAGCGTGGCGAAGGAGTTGGCCGCGTGCAGCAGCAGTTGGCGGCGGTCCAGTCCGCCCGCGCGAATCAGCCAGGCACTCTCATCCTGAAACACCTGTAGGCCCCGGCGGACATCCGCTTCCTCTTCCACGGGGAAGTGCGTCATGATGCCGGCCACCTTCAGCCCCGGCAGGCGCACCATGTTCAGGGCGTCCAGGCGGCCCCGCGCTGTGGCCATGTCCAGGCCGTTGCGGTTCATGCCCGCTGAGTTCAGCCCGAGGTGAAACCGTAGGGTCTTGCCCTGCTCGGTCATGGCGGCGCTCAGGCGGCGGGCCTGCTCGGCGTTGCCCAGCAGCTCTTCTACATCGTAGGCCAGGGCACCCAGGATTTCCTGGTCGGTGGCCGTACGGACCCGCATCAGCCGTCCGCTAAAGCCGTGGGCACGGGCCACGCGGGCTTCCTCGTTGCTGCCGATGGCGACGCATGGCACGCCCAGGCGCACCACGGTGGGCATCAGCAGGTCAATGCCGTTGCCGTAAGCGTCGGCTTTCATGACCGCGCACAACTGCGAGGTGCCGCCCAGTTCGCGCTGAAGGGTCTGGATGTTGTCGGCAAACGCCTGGTCATCCACTTCTATCCAGGCATTGGTGTTCTGGAGCAGTTGGCTGGCTGGTGCGGGTGCGCTACCGGCCAGCAACGGCGCAGCGCCCGCCACCGGCAGGGCCAGCGTCAGGGAGAGCAGAAACCAGCGCACAGTTGTCCCGCAAGAAGCCTTTGTCATAGAGGGAACATATCATTCTCCTTTGGTTACGGTTAGGCAGAAGAATTGGGTTTGATCTTTACGGGCGGGGGCAATATAGGTGCTTTGTCTGTCAGCTTAGGGGGCGCTCTGCCCAGGGAAGGCCAGCGAGCAGCCCAGGGTATACACGCCATCGGCGCGGCGCTCCTGCTGGCTGAACAGCGGCAGGGCAGTCTTTAGCAGCGCAAAGCGGGTCAGGCGGTCATTGTCCGTGTGGAAGCGGACCTCGGCACCTGGCAAAAAGGCTTGGAAGTCTTGGGTAAAAGCTTTCGCGCTGGCAGCGGCCTGGGCAAACTGCGCCGCGCTGAAGCGGCCAGCCGCGCGGTCTACGGTGTACTCGCCTACGCAGGGCTGGCTGGTAAAGGCCAGAGCAGCGGCGCTGATGTCGCGCTCCCACTGCGGCGTCACGGTTACGCCGGCGGGCAGTGACGCCCGGGCCGAAGCTGAGGCAGCGCACAGGGCCAGTGCAGCCAGGCAGGTTCTGGAGTTCATGGGGTCCAGCATAGGGGAGAGCAGACCGCGCCGGACCCCTACTCGCGCAGGTTACTGTGCCAGATACGCTTTGAACTCGGCCATTTCGCGCTGCTGGGTTGCCACGATATCGTCCGCCAGTGCCAGCACATCGGCATTCTGCGAGCGTCCCTCGGCGAGCTGGGCCATCTCCACCGCTGACTGGTGATGGGGCAGCATGGCTTCCACAAAGGCCCGGTCAGGATCACTCGCGTGGCCGGTGTGGGCCGTCATCTGTGCCATCTCGGTGCGCATGGGTGCAGCAGCGGCTTCGTCCAGCCCGCCCAGCGGCTCAAGCAGGGCTGACATCTGGTCAATTTCGCGTTCCTGGGCCATCACGATGGCTTCAGCCCAGCCGCGCACCTGTGGGTCGGGACTCGCCAGGGCCGGTTGACTCATCTCTACGGCCCCCTGGTGATGGGCCACCATCATGGAGAGGAACGCACGGTCGAACGCTGCGCCCTGCAAGCTGGCAAGGTCAGCACTGGCTGCGCTGTGGTCATGTCCGGTGCCAGTCATACCTGATGCCGCCATGCCCGATGCCGTCATATCCAGTGCCGGGGACGCTGCCGCAGGGGCCGAGGTGCTTGGTGCTGAGCTGGTGGTCTGCGGCGTAGCGTCAACTGGCGACGTGCTTGCCGCTGACACAGTCACGGTCCGTTCAGATGGTGTCTCGGCGCATGACAGAGCGCATAGGCTCAGACACAGCAAAAATTTGCTCTTCCACATGGGCTTAGTATCGGTGCAGTGCAGCGCGTGCTGACCAGAGAGGCTTTAGCTTTTCTGCGGCCAATGCGCGGCTCTGTGCAAGGTGCAAGGCGGCACCGAGTTTGCCGGGCATCCCGGCCCTGCCTGGGTGTCGTGTGGCCCAGCTGAAGGGCTGAAGGTCTGCTCAGCGAACGGCAAGGGGACCTTCCCCCATGCCTCCGGGAAAGGTCCTCCCCTTGCCATTCGCTGGCAGCTTCTCCGCTGTTTTTTGGCTATGCGGTTTTAGCTGTGCGTCATGTCCAGCGGCACGACCCACTGGGCAAATTCTTCTTCGGTGACGTGGCCCAGCTCCAGCGCGGATTCCTTGAGCGAGATGCCCTTCTTGTGGGCGTTCTTGGCAATCGCAGCGGCGTTGTCATAGCCGATGTGACGGTTCAGCGCCGTGACCTGCATCAGGTTGATGTCGAGGTTGTGCTTGATCTTGGCTTCGTTGGGCTCGATGCCCACCGCGCAGTTGTCGTTGAAGGCCAAGCAGGCATCACTGATCAGGCGAATGCTTTCCAGCACGGCGTGAACCATGACGGGCTTGAACACATTGAGCTGAAAGTTGCCCTGGCTGCCCGCGAAGGCCACGGTGGCGTCGTTGCCGAAGACGCGGGTGGCGACCATTGTCATGGCTTCCGACTGGGTGGGGTTCACCTTGCCGGGCATGATGGAGGAGCCGGGTTCGTTTTCGGGAATATCAATTTCGCCGATGCCATTGCGGGGGCCGCTTGCCAGCCAGCGCACGTCGTTTGCCATCTTCATCAGTGCGCCCGCCAGGGTACGGAGCGCGGCGGAGGTCTGCACCAGGGCGTCGTGGGCGCTCAGCGCGGCGAATTTGTTCTCGGCGGAGCGGAAGGGGAAGCCGGTTTCGGCTTCGTATTTCTGCGCGGCTAGGTCGCCAAATTTGGGGTGGGCGTTCAGGCCAGTGCCCACCGCCGTGCCGCCAATCGCCAGCTCGTACAGGCCCTGCTCGGCGTGCTTGACCTGCTCCAGCGCGTAGTCCAGTTGCGCCACCCAGCCGCCGATTTCCTGCCCCAGCGTGATGGGCGTGGCGTCTTGCAGGTGGGTGCGGCCTACCTTGACCAGGCCTTCATACTGCTTCGCCTTGGCATCCAGTGTGTCGCGCAGCTTGCCCACGCTGCCGTACAGGCGCTCGTTCAGTTCCAGCACCACAGCAATGTGCATGGCGGTGGGGAAGGTGTCGTTGGAGCTCTGGCCCCGGTTCACGTGGTCGTTGGGGTGGACGGGCGACTTGCTGCCCATCTCGCCGCCCGCCAGCTCAATGGCGCGGTTGGAGATGACCTCGTTGGAGTTCATGTTGCTCTGGGTGCCGCTGCCCGTTTGGAACACCACCAGTGGGAAATGCTCGTCCAGCTTGCCGCTGATCACTTCGTCGGCGGCCTGCACGATCAGGTCAGCGATGTCCTGCGGCAGTTCGCCCAGCTCGGCATTGGCCTGCGCCGCGCCCTTTTTCAGGATGCCCAGCGCCCGGATGACGGGGCGGCCCCACACGAAGGTGTCGTGCCCAATCGGGAAGTTGTGAATGCTACGCTCGGTCTGTGCGCCCCAGTATTTGGAAGCGTCCACTTCCATCTGGCCCATGGTGTCGGTCTCTACGCGGGTTTTGGTCATGCTTTCTATTGTAGGGCGCTCAGGTGTCACCGGGCAGGGGTCACAAGGTGCAGTGTCCAGCATTTTTGGGCCGCTTCAGCAGCAGGCCCGCCCGCTCCGCTTGATGGTCGACCAGCGGCTAGACCCCCTGCTGCAAAGGCCGTCTAGACCTGCTGGCACGCGCCATCAGGCCAGGCGGACTCAAGGCAACGTCACACGCGTAAATGTCTTGTCGAGCATGTTGTATACCGCGATGTGCTGCGAGGACAGGTCGCTGCCGGAGGACACCTGGCTGGTCACCAGGGTGAGATCGCCCTGTCGCTTGAAGTTATAGGTGATGCTGGCCGGTGCGTTGCCGATGCCAGCGCCCACAAACAGACCCACCGCCATGCCCACCGGTTTGAGTGGGGTTGCCACCACCAGCTGATCAGCGGTGCGGCGCGTCACCCGGAAAGGCTCATTCAGAGGTTTGACGGGGAGCGTTGGAGCCAGACGGGCAATGGCGTTCATCATCTGATCGGGGCTGGCACGGTAAGCGATAGGCTTGGCCGGCTCCAGAAGGCTACAGCCACTCAGAGACAGCGTGACAAGGGCCAAGGCGGCATGCAACGTTAGTCACGCTAACGGGTATATGGAAGAAGCAGAGGGCTACAAACCAGCTTCCTGCCTCGTCACTGACTCTCCGCATGATCAATCAGCGGGGGCCAGCTCAAGCAGCGCCGCTTGCAACTCCAGAATGCGCCGCAGCGCTGAGCGCGCCTCTTCGTAGCTCAGCAGCCCCGACAGCCAGCCTTGCAGCGCCGCCTGGTACAGCGCGAAGAAGGTCTGTGCTAGCAAAGCCGCGTCGGCATCGGCGCGGATGCGGCCCGCCTGCTGCTGGGCGGCCAGCTGCGCGGCGAGGTGCCCAGTCAGGGCCGCGACCTGCTCGGCGTCGGCGCGGCGCTCCTCGGCGGACTGTTCATAGAGCACCTGCTGTACGAACACACGGGCCAGCTGCGGCTGCTCGCGGTAAAACTCCCAGAACGGCGCAAAAATCCCGTCCAGATACGTGCTGAGGCTCTCGCCCGGCGCGGGTGGCTGGGGCTGGGGTGCGGCCATGTTCTGCGCCAGCGCGTGGCGGAACAGGGACCGGAGCAGCCCTCCCTTGTCGCCGGTATGGCCGCCGTAGCCCATCACCGTGCCCACGCTGACCCCAGCGGCGGCGGCAATCTGTCGAATGGTGGTGACTTCGTAGCCCTGGGTACGGAACAGCTGCCAGGCCGCAGCATAAATCCGCTCCTGCTTGTCCTGTTTTGCACGTTCACGCCGTGATTCGGTCATCGTCTCTCTCGTGGAATAGGTTCAAAAATGAACATGTTCAAAAATCGACTATCCTGAGTCATGTCTGTAACCAGTGATGGGCGAAGTGGGCAAAAACGTCTCCTGATTGTAGGTGGCGGGATTGCGGGGCTGACGCTGGGCTGCGCCTTTCAGCAAGCGGGTGTGCCCTTTGACCTGATTGAGCGTGTGCCTGAGCCTGCCGGGGGCGCAGGCATCATGCTGGGCTGGAATGCCGTGCAGCTGCTGGCGACCTTGGGACTGGAGCGGCCCCTGCTGGAGCTGGGGCAGCGGTTTGAGCAGGTCCGTATCCTAGATCCGCTGGGGAGGACGCTCCAGACGGTTTCGCTGCCTGAAGTGCACTCAGAGGCTTATGGGCTGGGCCTGTTCCGGCCTGAGCTGCACCACGTGCTGGCGGAGGGGCTGCCGGTGCAGTGGGGCGTCGGCTTGCAGACTGTACAAGTGGAGCCGGGCAGCGTGCGGGTCAGGCTAAGCAGTGGAGAAGAGCGTGTCTACGCGGCGGTCATCGGGGCCGATGGGCTGCATTCGCGTGTGCGGGAGCAGGTCTTTGATGCGGATGGGCCGGTCTACACCGGCTATACCTGCTGGCGTTTCGTGGCAGAGTCGCCGCTGGCGCTGGCCCCTACGGAATGGTGGGGCGCAGGACGCCGCATAGGTCTGGTGGCGACGGGGCAAAACCGGCTGTATGGCTACGCCACCCTGAATGCGCCTGCGGGACAGCACCGACATGCGGCGGGCAGTGCGGCGCTGCTGCGGCGGCTCTTTGCCGATTTTGCGCTGCCTCTGGCACTTCCTGAGTCGGACGCCGAGCTGATTCACCATGACCTGTACGAACTCCCCCGTCATCACTGGGTCAGCGGGCCGGTGGCCCTCATCGGTGACGCAGCCCATGCCATGCCCCCCAATCTGGGTCAGGGGGCCGCCCTGGGCATAGAAGACGCGGTGGTGCTGGCGCGTGCCGTGCAGCGCTATGGCGTAGGCGCGCAGGCTTTTGGGGTATACGCCCAGCTGCGCCGGAACCGGGCCGCCGCTCTGGCGCGCACCTCGCGGCACCTGGGGCGGGTAGGGCAGTGGGAGCACCCTCTGCTGGTCACCCTGAGAAATGCCGCCCTGGTCGCCACGCCGCAGAGGGCGCTGGCAGCGCAGATGCGTGAGCAACTGCTGGGAGCGGGGGTGCCCCGGACGGCTCCTCTGGGGGACGCGGCCATCACCGAAGGATGACGCTGGCCCGGTATGCTGCCAGGGCTGCTTTCCGCACATCATCTATGTCCTGAAGCCCCGCTCTTTTGCAGATGGAGTCCCCATGAACATGAAACCCGCTCTGGCCCTGTCCGGTGTCCTGCTGCTTGCCAGCTGCACCCAGCCCACTCTCCCTGCCCCCAAGCCCACTGAGCCTGCTCCCACCCCGCCAGCGGCCAGCAGTTGCCCGGCCTCTACCGGCCCGCTGACCGCCATTCCTGCGGTGCAGGGCAGCGGCGACGCCAGCCCCTTGCTGAACCAGACCGTGACGGTGCGCGGCGTGGTGACGGCGGACTTCCAGAGCGGCCTGCGTGGGTTTTTTATTCAGGATGCCCAGGGCGACGGCAACCCCGCGACCAGCGACGGCGTGTTCGTGTACACCGGGACGGTGCCCCAGAAGGTGCAGGTCGGTCAGCTCGTGCAACTGACCGGCACCGTCAAAGAGTTCTACGGCTCCACCCAGATTGACACCCTCACCGCATTTGCTGGCTGCACCGGCACCCAGGCGGTCAAGCCGGTTGAGGTCAAGGCTCCCTTCACTGGCCTGGAGAAGTACGAAGGCATGCGCGTGACCTTCCCCGAAACCCTGACCGTGACCAACAACTACGGCTATGGCCGCTACGGCGAGCTGGGTCTGTCGGCAGGCGGACGGCTGTTCAACCCCACCAACGGCAACGAGGCCACCACACCGGAGCAAAATGCGGCGCGGACCATCACCCTGGACGACGGCAATTCCGCGCAGAACCCTGCCGAGCTGCCCTACCTGAGCGCCCAGGGCACCCGCCGCACCGGCGACACCGTTCAGGGACTGACCGGCGTGCTGCACTACGCCAACAATGTTTTCAAAGTAGAGCCGACGGCTGCCCCCCAGTTCACAGACACCAACCCGCGCCCCGCCGCGCCGCAGGATGTGGGCGGCACGCTGAAGGTGGCTGGAGCCAACGTGCTGAACTACTTCACCACCTTTGGGCCAAATGACCGGGGAGCTAACAGTGCCTATGAGTTCGGACGCCAGAAGGCCAAAGTGGTGTCCGCGCTGAGGGGGCTGGACGCCGACGTGGTCACGCTGATGGAAGTGCAGAACAACGGCGACACGGCCCTGAACGACCTGGTGACCAGCCTGAACGCCGCTTATGGGACTGAGACCTACCGCGCCGTGCAGACGGGCACCATCGGCACCGACGCCATCAAGGTCGCCGTCATCTACAAGCCTGCCCGCGTGACGCCGGTAGGGGCTTACCAGCTGGACACGGACGCGGTGCATAGCCGCCCACCGCTGGCCCAGACCTTCAGCGACAATGCGGGCGGCGGCGTGTTCACGGTGGTCGCCAACCACTTCAAGAGCAAAGGCAGCTGCCCCAGCAGCGGCGACATAGACACCGGCGAAGGCTGCTGGAATGAGCTGCGCACCGAGCAGGCCCGCGCTCTGCTGGGCTTTGTGGACCGCTTGAAGGCGCAGAGTGGCGACAGCGACGTGCTGCTGATGGGCGACTTCAACGCCTACGGTGCGGAGAAGCCTATCCAGACCATTGAAGCGGGCGGTTTTGTGAGCGAAAACAAGCGCATTCCTGCGGGGGAGCGCTATTCGTACCAGTTCGGCGGGCAGTTCGGCTACCTTGACCACGCGCTGGCCAGCACCAGCCTGGACGCGCAGGTGAGTGGCGTGACCGAGTGGCACATCAATGCTGATGAGCCGACCCTGGCCGACTACAACGTGGAATACAAGGCCAACCCTGAGTGCCGCACCAACGTCTGCACCAGCCCCGACCTGTGGCAAGACAGCCCTTTCCGCGCTTCTGACCACGATCCGGTGCTGGTGGGCCTGAACCTGACCCGTGACGAAGCCCGCTTCACGCTGAACGTGACCGGCGAATCGGCGGCAGTGGTGGGCCAGCCTTACCGCCTGAACATCGCCGCGAGTGGGCCGCTCAGCCGCCTGACAGTGGACTGGGGCGATAGGGTAGATACGCTTGACCCGGCGGCCACCAGCGCGGAGCATACCTTTGCGGCGGCAGGCAGCTCCCCGGTGACCGTGACCGCCATCAGCGTGGACGGCCAGACCCAGACCGCCCGCCTGACCGTGACGGTGACGGCTCCAGACGTGACCGAGCCTGCGCCTCAGCCGGGCAGCGCGGGACTGGTCATCAGCCAGGTGTATGGCGGGGGCGGCAACTCCGGGGCCACGTACACCCACGACTTTATTGAGATTTTCAATGCGGGCCGCGCCAGCGTGAACCTGGGCGACTACTCGGTGCAGTACGCCAGCGCGTCGGGCACCAGCTGGGCGGTAACCCCACTGAACAGCTTTGACCTGGCACCCGGCCAGTACTACCTGGTGCAGCAGGCCAAAGGCGCAGGCGGCACCCAGCCGCTGCCCACGCCTGACGCCAGCGGCACCCTCGCCATGAGCGGCAGCGCCGGGCAGGTCGCGCTGGTGCAGGGCACGGCCAAAATCACCGCCCCCACCGAGGCCAGCGTGGTGGATTATGTTCCCTTTAGCGGCCTGAGCAGCACCAGCAGCGCCAGTCGCCTGGGCAGGGGCTGCGTGGATACGGGCAGTGCCGACGACTTCACGCGGGGCAGTGTCGAGCCGCGCAACACGGCTTCCCCGCTGAATGTTTGTCCCTAGAGCCTCTGAATAAAGCTGCGCCGCGCCTGGTCAGAAGTGCTGGGCGCGGCGACGTTCTGCCGCAGGGCTAAGCTGGCAGGTAGGCGTGCAGCAGCGGGCAGGCCGGCCCATTCGCCGCTACGCCATGCCGGAGCCCTGGTTCATTCCCTTCGAGGTGACGCAGGCCGAGACGCTTGAAGGCTTTATCAGTTCGCAGTTTTTGCCGCGCAACGAACAAATGATGCGCTTACAGGCCGCTGCACTGCTGGCCGAGCATCCCCGCTGGGGCTACTGGCTGCGGTCCGGCACGCTGCATCTGGGCAGTCAGGAAGGGCCGCCGCTGCGGCAAGTGCTGGCCGACCAACCGTTTCTCAGCGCCATCGGCACGGCGCAGCTGAGCCAGGCACGGGCGCTGGAATTCAAGCGCCGACTGTGGGCCCTGCTGGCCGAGTTTGAGCAGGATGAGGAAGGTGGCGAGAGCTACGCACTTTCGGTGCAGTTGGTGCGCGGGCAGGTGAGGTAGCGCACTCCGTATTTTTGATGCTCTGCCGCGCAGCTTCACAACTTCCGCTGGTCGCGCCGCCTGACTGACCAACGCTGCCGCAACTCTTGCTCGTCCCTGCCTTAAGCCAGCCCGTATCTATGTGGGCTGCCACTTGACTTTTGCCCTCTACTTACCGTACGGTAAGTAATAAGAGATGACCGAACGGTCAGTCATGCCTTTTCCCTCTCCCACTCAAGGAGTTTGTCTATGTTTCTTGCCCTCCGTGAACTGAAATTCAACTGGCTGCGTTCTGCGCTGCTGGGCGGCATTGCCGCGCTGCTGGCCTTCATGGTGTTTATGCTGCTGGGCCTGACCCGGGGCCTGAGCGAAGACAGCGCCGCTTGGATGCTGCATAGCCCCGCCGCCACCTTCGTGACCACCACCGACGCCGATGGCAACTTCACCCGCTCCTTTATCGGCAAGGACGACGTGGCAGCGCTGCGTAGAGCCAACCCAGACGCCGCGCCGTTTGCCCAGAGCTTTGCCAGCTTTGGGGTGAATGCCGCAGACAGCACCCAGCTGGGTGCCGTGATGATGGGCTTGGAGAGGGATTCTTTCCTGGCCCCCAAGATCACTGAAGGCCAGCCCATGCAGGGCGACGGCGCAGTGGTAGACGCCACCCTCAAAGAAGACGGCGTGAAGCTGGGCGACACCATTATCCTGAGGCCCAGCGGCGAGGAGCTGAAAGTGGTCGGCTTTACCGAAGGGGCGCGCCTGAACCACCAGCCTGTGATGTTCGTGACGCTGGACGAGTGGCAGAGCCTGAACCCCCGCGCTGGCGGCACCGTGAGCGGCGTTGCGCTGGAAGCTGAAACAGTGAGCAGTTTGCCTGAAGGTCTGGCCGCCCAGACCCGCGCCGAAGCTTTGCAGTCGCTGCAAGGCTACAAGGAAGAGCAGGGCAGCCTACTGATGATTCAGGTCTTTTTGGTGGCCGTGTCGGCGCTGGTGATGGCGGTGTTCTTCTACGTGATGACGCTCCAGAAAACCGCGCAGTTCGGTCTGCTCAAGGCGATTGGCGCAGGCATGCGCACCCTGGCAGGCAGCCTGGTGGCGCAGGTGGTGCTGCTGACCGTGGCGGCCCTGGCCGTCGCTGCCGCCGCGATGTACGGCACCACCCAGGTGCTGCCCGCCGGTCTGCCGTTCGCGCTCTCCTGGTCCGCTGTGGCCCAGGCCAGTGCTTTGTTGCTGCTGGTGTCGCTGCTGGGCAGCTTGCTCTCGCTGCGGACCATCGCCCAGGCGGACCCCCTACAAGCGCTGGGTCAGAACGGCTGACCTGAGCTGCACGCCCCTCAGCTACCCCGCGTTCTGTTCCTACTTTCAAAGAGGAGTTGCCATGACCACTTTTATCCAACCCGCCCCCAGCCCTGCCCAAGTTGTCCAAGCTGCCCAGTCCACCCTCACCATGCGCGGTGTCAGCAAGGTGTTTGGCGACGGTGACGCCCAGGTCACGGCGCTGCACCCCACCGACTTTGAGGTGCGCCCCGGCGAACTGGTGGCCGTGATTGGCCCCAGCGGCAGCGGCAAAAGTACGTTCCTCACCCTGGCCGGTGCCCTGCAAACCCCGACCGAAGGCAGCGTGACCATTGCCGGGCAGGAGCTGAGCCGCCTGAATGCACGCCAGCTGGCCGATTTCCGGCTCCATCACATCGGGTTTGTGCTCCAGGCCAGCAACCTGATTCCCTACTTGAATGTGCGCGAGCAGCTGACGCTGGTGCCGCAGCTGGCGGGCCGGGGCGGCGCTCAGGCGGGCGCGTTGGCCGATGAACTCTTGCGCAGCCTGGGCCTGGCAGAGCGGACAGGCCACTACCCAGGCGAGCTGTCGGGCGGTCAAAAGCAGCGTGTGGCGATTGCGCGGGCGCTGATGAATGACCCCCAGCTTATTCTGGCCGATGAGCCGACGGCCAGCCTGGACGGTGAGCGTGGGCGCGAAGTGGTGAGCATGCTGGCCCGTGAGGTGGCGGAGCGCGGCAAGGCTGCCGTGATGGTGACCCACGACGAGCGCGTGCTGGACCTGTGTACCCGTGTGGTGCGACTGGAAGATGGCCGCGTGACCGCCCAGGGCACCGCGTAAGAGCTGACCGCAGGCTGAGAGGCGGCCTGGAAAACAGCGACAGGAGCGCGAGTCCTGCGGACAGGCACCAGTCCCGCGCTATGGTGACGGCATGCCACTCAAGCCTGAAATTTCCACGCCAGAGCCTGAACGCCAGCGGGTCGGTTACGCGGTGGTCGGCCTGGGCAAGCTGACTGCCGAGGAACTGATCCCAGCCATTCGCACCAGTCAGCATGCCCGCTTGGCCGCGCTGGTCACCAGCGAAAAAGACAAGGGCCTGGCCCTGGCCCACGCCAGCGGCCTGACTGATGACGACGTATACGCCTATGACGACTTCGAGCGGCTTGCCGAGCGGGATGATGTCGATGCAGTCTTTATCGTCCTGCCCAACTCCATGCACCGGGAGTTCGTGGAGCGGGCCGCACGCATGGGCAAGCACGTACTGTGTGAAAAGCCGCTGAGCACCAACGTGGCCGACGCACAGGCGATGGTGGACGCTTGCCGCGCCGCTGGCGTCCTGCTGATGACCGCCTACCGCTGCCAGTACACCCCCGAGCACTGGGCCGTGCGTGACGCCGTGCAAAGTGGGCGGCTGGGCACCATCCGCACCATCGATTCCATTCATTCGCACACCGAAGAGGATGCGCAGGCCTGGCGGATGCGCCGGGAGTACGCGGGCGGCGGCCCGCTGGTGGACGTGGGCATCTACTCGCTGAACATCATCCGGTTTGTGCTGGGCAAGGAACCACTGTGGGTCTTTGCCGACCTGAACCAGCCGCAGGGCGACCCCCGCTTTGCCGAAATTGAGGAGCGTGTGGCCTGGATGATGGGCTTTGAGGGTGGCATCGTCGCCAACTGCCTGACCAGCTACGCATCCCGTGATACCTCGGCCCTGCGCGTGGTGGGCGAAGCGGGCAAGGTGGAGATGGACCCGGCCTTCAACTACACCTGCTTGGACTTCACGCTGACCGACAAGGAAGCCGCGCACCGGCCACGCTTTGCCTCCTACGACCAGTTCGGCAACGAGGTGGACCATTTCGCGCAGTGCATCCGCGAGGGCAAGACCCCCTGGACTCCGGGCGAAGAAGGCGTGGCCGACCACATCGTGATGGACGCCATCTACGAGAGCGCCCGCACCGGCCAGCGCGTGACGCTGAAGCTCCCAGCGGGCCAGGACCCCTTCCGGGGCGAGCGCCAGCCGGACTTGCCGCAGCGCTAACCGGCACAGCTTAGCCCGCAGGTCAAGCCAAAGTGCGCCGCCACATGGCCCGCATGGCCAGGGCAGTAAGCAGGCCGATGGCCGCGCCGGGGGCCAGATGAGCGGCAGCTGGCAAGGCGGCCATTTGGGACAGAGTGAAGCCAGCGGCGGCTCCGGCGTACGCCCCAGTCAGCAAAAAAGCCCGGTCACTCAGGCCCGGCTGGATACTCTCGGCCAGGATGCCCAGCAGCAGCATCGGCAGGCCCAGCAGCAGTGGGAGCAGCTGCGCGTAAAGGAAGAATCCCTCCAGGCTGAACGGCAGTTCGGGGTGCATTACCAGCCTGATGAGCTGGAGGTAAGCCGCTATCAGCATCAGGGGGAGGGCCGCACCGACCAGCACCCGCCACCAGGAAAAGCGCGGGAAAGACTCGCAGGTTTTGCCCGGCTGTACAGGTTCAGTCATATCGGTTCTGCTTCGGTCACGAATTCTGGCCCGCCCAGTGGGTCGTAAGGCAAGCCCAGCAATTCCCCCGCGCCGTTCCAGCCGCTCAGCAGGCTCAGCGGTACGCCGCCGCCGGGATGCACGGTGCCGCCCACTTGCCGCAAGTTTTCCAGTCGGCCAGATGGGCCGCGTAAGCGCCAGCCGGGGCGCAGGCTCCCGCTCAGGCCGTGCGGGGCGTTGCCGTACAGCGCTCCGGTGGCGGCGGTCCGGGCGTAGTCGGCGGGGGAGAGGGCCAGCGCTTCCTTGACCGGCAGCGGGAAGCGCGTCTGCAAGTGCCGCAGCAAGTAGCCTGCGTATTCCGCGCGGTCTGCGGCGCGGCGTGGTGTGGCCGGGGCATTGACCAGCAAAAAGCCCTGCCGCCCGTCCAGGTGCAGGTACAGCGTGGGGTCCAGCGGCAGCCGCCCGGCGCGGATGTCCTGCCACTCGCCCCGGTAGTCCAGCGGCCAGAAGATGTGGTGCGCCTGTCCCACGTCATCCGCGAGCCGCAGCTGCACAGCAAAGCCGCTCACCCCCTGCGGGCGGTCTGGGGCCGGCTGGCCGAGCCACTGCCGGGTCAGGGAAATGTCGGCGGCACTGACGAAGGCGTCCGCTGGCAGGTCGCCCCGGTCCGTGTGGGCGGCGACGACTCGCTGGCCCCCGGTGTGCAGGCGGCGAACCCGCGTGCCGTACTCGAAGTGCACGCCCAGCCGCTCGGCTTCGGCGGCCATTCTTGCGGCCAGACCCAGTAACCCGGAGGCCCCGCTGCCTTCTGGACTCAGGTGCCATACGCCGCCGCCCAGTTCTACCCAGGCCACGTTGTGCAGCACGGCGGGAGCGCGGTACGGGTCGGCCCCCAGATAGGTCGCGAAACGCAGCCAGAACGGTGTCAGAAAGGACCCGCTCTGTACCAGCGACGCCAGCGAGCGGCCCGGCTGGGCCCGCCAGCCCCGGCTCAGGCCGTAGCGGGCCAGGGCAGGCAGTGTGGGTGGTGGGCCGAACAGAAATGTGTCAGCGGCGTCCCGGTACAGCTGGCGCGACAGCCGCAGCAGCTCGGCGTAGCGCTGGCCTTCAGCCCGGCTCAGCTGCGCCAGGGTGGGGTCCAAACTGCCCGCCACGCTGAGGGCCTGGGGCGCAAAGGTGCGCCCATCCAGCGCCTGATAGCGGGTGGTGGGCACGGCGGGCGTCAGCTGCGGCGCGGCCCAGTCCAGCCGTGCATGCAGCGCCCGGAGCACCTGCGGCATGGTGACCACAGTCGGCCCACTGGAAAAGTCGCGGTAGCCCAACGCGGCCTTGCCGCCGGGGGTGTCCAGTGCCTCCAGCACGGTCACGTTGGCCCCGGCCTGCCGCAGCCGCAGCGCCGCCGCCAGCCCCGCGAACCCCGCGCCAATCACGGTGACCGAGGAGGGAAGGCGCTTCATTCGGCCTCCTGCGCTGCGCTGCCCTGAGAGTAGACCCGGCCTTTCCAGACCACCTCGCGCCGGGCCGCCTGGGCGTAGACCGGCAGCGCCAGCAGCGGCAGCAGCGGGGTCAGCAGCACTTCGGCCAGGTCGGCGGGGCGGGTGCGGCGCGTGAGGATGCGGACGGCCAGGCCCTCCAGCAGTCCAGCCGCCATCAGGAGGCGCTGGCCGCTCAGCCAGGGCCAGGTATAGGTCAGCAGATGCAGCGCCAGACTGGGCGGCAGCAGTGCCCGTTGCCCCGCATGGAAGCTGAGCAGGCCCTTGCTGAAACCGGTCACCGACTCGGCATAGGAGCGGTACATTCGCACGCGCACCTGCGGGCCGCCCAGAATCAGGGTAAGTCGGCCCCCAGCCCCCTTGACGGCGCGGGCAAACATCACATCTTCCAGCAGTTCGGCGCGGACAGCGGCGTGCCCGCCCAGCCGTTCGTAGCATTTGCGGCGGAACATCATGACCTGACCGTTGGCGGCGCTGGCCTCGGGGGTGGGCACGGCCAGCAGCGGCCAGGGCAGCAGGCTCAGCAGCACATCGTCCACCATTGGCGTGAGGATGCGCTCGCCGGGGGCGCGGTTGTCCTGCTGCGGCCATACCGTCATCAGGTGAGCCCCTGAGGTCCGGAAGTAGGCTGCCGCTTCCGCCAGTGCGCCGGGCTCCCAGGTCACGTCGGCGTCAGTAAAGACGAGCACGTCGCCCTGTGCCGCTGCGCCCAGCTGCTGACAGGCCCAGGGTTTGCCGTGCCAGCCGGGTGGCAGGGGCTGTCCGCTAAGGACCGCCGCGCCCGCCCCCCGCGCCAGAGCTGCTGTCTCATCGTCGCTGTGGTCGTCTAGCACCAGCACCTCGCCGGCTCCCTGTGCCAGGAACCCCGGCAGGGTGTGTGGCAGGTTGCGGGCTTCGTTGCGGGCGGGAATCAGCAGCGAGACGTCGCTCAGGTCCGCGGGTGCGCTCTGGCCCCTCAGGCGCGGGAAAGTCAGCGCATTGACCAGCAGCGTGCCCAGTTTGACGGCCAGAAAGCCGCCTGCCACCAACTGCGCGGCGCGTGTCCAGCAGCTCCTGCCCCTCACAGCCGGTCTCCGGTCAGGCGGGTCAGCAGGCGCGAGGCTGGCGTTTGCTGCTGCTGTGCCCCCTGCCCGCGCCACAGCGCCAGATACCCTTCGGGTGGCCGGTAGAGGTCGGCGGCCCGTAGGTCGGCATCCAACTGCGCCAGTTCATGGCCCAGCGCGCGGCTCAGGTTGTCCGGGGCGCAGGGCACACCGAAGCGGGCAAAGGCCGCCGGGGTACGCTCAGCCCGCAGGACCACCCGCAGGGCGACAGGAATCAGCGGGACCGGCTTTTCTGGCGTGTGGGCGCTGCGGGCCAGCCAAGCCGCGCCGGGATGCAGCGCGGCCAGCGGGCTGCCAGGCGCTTGCAGGCCACCTTCGGGAAAGATCATCACCCACTCGCTTGTCTGCGCGGCGCGGACCAATTCCCGCTTCCGCTCAGGCGGCGTGCAGCCGATGCGCTGCAAAAAAGGAAAGCGGCCCAGCTCCGGTGCATTCATCATGATGCGGGCGGGGTGTCCGAACTCCCAGCCGAGGTGCAGCAGCAAGTAGCCGTCCCACCAGCTGCCGTGGTTGGCGGCCAGTACCGCGCCGCCCGGCGGCAGCGTGCCGCGCACCCAGAACCCGCTGAGGCTGCGGCGCAGGTCGCGCCGGATGGTGGCCCGCAGCATTGGGGCCACCCAGGGAAAGTCTCCAGGCGGCCTGGTCATGTGTTCTCCAGTGGCGTGCGTGGAGCCTGCCAGCGGGCCAGGCCCAGTGCCGCCAGCATCACGGCCAGAGTGACGGCGGCGGCCAGTGGTTGCCCCAGCAGCAGCAACCCCCCCGGCAGGAAAAACAGCTCGGTCAGGTAGGCCAGCGAGAGGTCGGGGCCGCTTCCGGCGGGCCGCCTGAGTTCCGGGGCAATGCGGGTCACGGCCAGGCTGAGCAGGCTGCCCACCGCCCACCAGCCCACGAAGTTTTGCAGCGGTGCGCCGGCCCACAGCGGCGCGGGGTCGCTCCAGGTCCAGAATCCCTGCGAGGTCATCAGCGGCTCTAGCCCCACGTCCCAGGCGGCCAGCAGCAGCCCCGCCAGCCAGGGACGGCCCCGGCTGAGGACCGTGGCGGCCAGCGTGAGCGCGAACCAGCCCAGCGGCACCAGCAGCGGCACGCCCAGCAGGGTGAGGCCCGGTGCGCCCGCGTAGCTGTATATGCCGAACGGAAAGCCGGTGGTACTGCCCAGATACTCCACCGCCCAGCCCGCCCCGAAACACAGCGCCGCGAGCGCTGCTGCCCGGCCCCAGCCCACCCGCCCAGCGGCGTACAGCAGCGCCGCGCTGAACAAGGCCCCGGTGCTGAGGGTCGCCAGCAACGGGAACCCGGCGGGCCACAGCGGCACCGGGATTTTTAGCAGCAGATACCCAGCCAGCAGCCCCAGCCAGGGCTTCAGGTAAGGTGTGGCCCCTTGCAGGCGTGGCAGGGCCTGCGGGTGCAGGAACAGCATCAGCCCCGTGACCACCAGCAGGTTAGTCACCAGAAAAAAGAGCATTTCTTCCAGCGGCAGCGGACCGATTTTGGGTCCCAGCGTCAAGCTTTCCGACACGCTCCAGATGCCGTTGTGTAGCGCAAACGCATCGGCGGCCCACAGGTACAGCGTAGGCAGGGTCACGGCGGTCCAGAACAGCCTCGCGCGGCCCAGAATCAGGTCACCGCCAAAAGCCCATTGCCCGGCCAGCACCGGCAGCGCCCAGGCGGTAATCAGCCCGAAATAGGTGGCGGGCGCGTAGCCACTGACCAGCGCCGCCGCGCCCAGCATGGCCCCGCCCAGCCACAGCGCAGCCATGCCCCAGCGGGTCAGCCCTGGCCGGGGCGACACCTGCGCGGGCTTGCCGGAGCGCCGCATCAGCCACAGCAAGAAGAGGCTGCTGAGCAGAGTTTGCAGCAGAAAAAAGGCGTATTCCTCGTAGGGCACGTAGCCCACGGTGCCCAGCACCCGGTCCGGCGGGTACTCCCAGCCGCCCACATACACCAGGTAGTTGTCCCAGGGTGTGGTGTAGACAAAGGCCACCGCCAGCAGCACCCCCAGCCACAGCCGGGTCCAGCGTTCATCGCGGCAGTAGTCGCCGGCCAGCGGGCCACTGCGCCGGGCGGTCAGCCACAGCAGCAGCAAGAGCGGCGGCACGATAAAGACGAGGTGGAATTGCAGGTAGGTCATGGGCAACTGCTCCGCATAGGTCTAGGGACGCTCACTGCCACCCCCGCCGGGTCAGGTCACCCACGATGACCCGCGCCGCATTGCGCCCCGACGCCCCCATGATGCCGCCGCCGGGATGGGTACTGGCTCCGGTCAGGTACAGGCCCTTGAGCCCCGGCCAGCGGTACATGCCCGCGCCCAGCCAGGGCCGCAGCGAGAACATCTGGTCCATTGTCATTTCCAGGTGCATCACGTTGCCGCGTGGCAGGTGCAGGTGGTCATTCAGCCACTGTGGCGTCTGGACCAGTTCGCCCACAATCTTGTCACGGGTGCCGGGAGCGTAGCGCTCAAAGGCGTTCAGCACGTAGTCGCGGGCCTCGGCGGTGCGCGTGGCCCAGCTGCCCTGCGCCAGCTCGAAGGGGTAGTATTGCGCCCACAGCCACAGCACGTCGGACCCTGGCGGGGCCAGTGAATCGTCCACTGCGCTAAAGCTCATGGCGACAATAGGCGGGTCGGTGGTGGGCTGCCCCGCCAGGTACTCGCCGTAGCCGCGCAGAATCTGGCGCTCGTCACGGACCAGCAGGCCCAGGCCGGTGCGCCCCACTTCATTCTGCCCGTGGCGGTACTCCACCTGGCCGTCCAGCGCCAGCCGCAGCACCAGCCCAAAGCCGTTGCCCACCCGCACGTCGCGGGCGGCCTGCGGCACGTATTCGTCTGGCAGGGCGTCTGCCGCCGCCAGCACGTGTGACCCGGCCACCACGGCGCGGGCGGTGTAGGTGTCGCCTCCAGCCAGCCGGACGCCAGCGGCCTGGCCTCCTTCTATCAGGATGTCCTGCACGGCTGCGTTCAGGTGAATCTCGCCGCCGTAGGCTTCTATCGCCCGTGCCAGCGCTCTGGTCAGGCCGCCGCTGCCCCCTTTGGGCCGCGCCACGCCGCCTTTGTGGTACAGCGGGTGCCACAGCAAAAAGGGCGCACTCAGGGGGTCGGATGGTGGGGGGCCACTCTGGGCCGCCATCCAGCTGAGCGGACTGCTCACCCGCTCCTCGCTGAAGTATTCGCGGGCCACCTCGCCGTAGGGCCGCAGAATCCGCGCCAGGTTGTGGGCCGCGTCGCCGCCCTTACCGGTGGACTTCATTGCCATTTTGCCCAGTTCCAGCGGGCCGGGAGCCGACATGAACAGCTCCGCGACGGCTTCGGCCATCGGGGTCCAGTCGTGCAGAAAGCGGCGGTACGCCTCGCCCTGACCGGGAAACAGGCCGTCCAGCTCGGCAGCCGTGCGCTCGGCGTCACGGTACACGTACCACGGCCCCGCCCCGAATTCGTCGCCGTCGTAGCAGTGAAACAACGGGTCCAGCTCCAGGTAATGCAGCCCGAAGCGGCTCAGTTCTAGTTCGCGGACCACTGGAGTCAGCCGAATCAGAATGTGGGCGCTGCCGCCGTAGTCAAAGCGGTAGCCGGGGACCAGCTCCTCGGTGCTGACCGCTCCCCCGACCATGTGGCGCTTCTCGAACACGCCCACCTTGAGGCCAGCGCGGGCGGCATAAGCGGCGGTGATCAGGGCGTTGTGGCCCGCGCCCATCACAATCAGGTCATAGTCCGGCATTGCCTTCCACTATGGCAGGGGAGGGGAGGGGCAAACGTGCCGCTCCCCGGTTCACGGTGCCCCGTGCGGGCGGGTGGAATACTGAATACATGACGACTTTTTCTGCAACCGAACCGAATCCCGACCTCCCCAACCCGGAGCCGCAGGGCGGCCTGTACGACGTTGCTATCGTGGGCGGCGGTCCGGTGGGGCTGGCGGCGGCCATCGCCTGCAAGCGTCACGGCCTAAGCTACGTGGTTCTGGAAAAGGGCTGCGTGGTCAACGCCATTTTTGACTACCCCACCGACATGACATTCTTTACCACTGCGCCGGAGCTGGAAATCGGCGGGCACCCGTTCGTAAGTCCTTTCGACAAGCCCAAGCGCGTAGATGCCTTGCAGTATTACCGCAAGGTGACGCAGGCCGAGGGGCTGAACGTGCGCCAGTACACCCGCGTGGAAAAGGTCCACGCCGCGCCCGCTGGCTTCACGCTGCAAGTCGAAGCGCAGGACGGCCGCCAGGACGTGGTCGAAGCCCGGCGCATGATTGTGGCCACCGGCTACTACGACAGCCCCGTGCAGATGGGGATTCCCGGTGAGGACAGCGAAAATGTCAGCCACTACTACACCGAGGCGCACCCCTTTTTCGGGCTGAATGTGACCATCATTGGCGCGGGCAACTCGGCGGCGGACGCGGCGCTGGACCTGATGAACGCCGGAGCCAATGTGACGATGGTGGTGCGCGGCGAAGGCATCCGCAATACGGTCAAATACTGGGTCAAGCCCAACCTCGAAAACCGAATCAAGGAAGGCCGGATTGCCGCGCATTTCCGCTCGCAGGTCGTGGAAATCCTCCCGGACGCGGTGCGGGTGCAGCGTGAGGACGGCACCACGTTCTTGCTGCCCACGCACTTTACCTTTGCCATGACCGGCTACCTGCCGGACCTGGACTTTTTGGAAGGGCTGAATGTGGCGGAGCAGGCCGATGGGTGCCTGGTGCTGAGTGAGCATCACGAGAGTACCGTGCCGGGCCTGTTCGTGGCGGGCAGCGCGGGCTATGCGGGGCGCACCAATCAGGTCTTTATCGAAAATGGCCGGATTCATGCTGAGCATGCGGTGTCCGAAATTGCCCGGCAGCTGGCGTCCGCTGGGGCGCGGGGGGGCGCGGCCCTCTAGCGTGTGGCCCCGGCTGAGGGTAAAGGCCCCGGTAAGACAACTTGCCATTGCCGGGGCAGGACTTGAAATACTGCTGGGATGAAGGTCATTTCTCTTTTGCTGCCCACGGCGCTGCTGCTAGGCGCTGCTTCTGCTCAGGTTTTCACTGCGCAGGTGCCTACTCCTCAGGCACCCACCCAGACACCGACTTTTCAGACTTCAGCGGTTCAGGCGGCCCCCGCTCCGGCGCAGGCCGCCCCGCAGTCGGTGGCTGCGCCACTGGTCCTGAGCTTCAAAGCGCAGGTGCCTGCTTACAAAAATGGTCAGAAGACCTCTGTTCCGCTGACCCGCGAACTGCGGATTCCCGCTGAGCGTGCGGCCATCATTCGTCAGCGCGGCATCATCACGCAGAGCCTGGGCGAAGACCTGGACAAGTGGGTGAAGGAACTGGGCAGCGGCGGCGGTGCCCGCTTTGAGCAGCAGCAGGGCGGGTGGGTGCTGGTGCAGTATGACCTCTTCAAGCTGGACCCCGAAGCCACCCGCACTGCGCTGCTGGCTGCCATCAAGGACCCGGCCATGAAGCCTGTTCAGGTCAAGGTGCAGTCCCAGACCGCGCCTGAGCGCGACCTGAACTTCTTTATCAGCCGGGGCATCACGGGGCACCTGGGCACCGGCAACACCAACTACAAGGGCAGCTCCAAGGCCCGCATGACCAACATTCACGTGGGCGCTGGCCGCTTCAAGGACCGGCTGTTTGAGGGCGGCACCTTTTCCTTCAATCAGTTCCTGGGACCGATCAACCGGGCTGCGGGCTATGTGGACGGTCTGGTGATTGCTGGTGACCGTACCGAGGAAGGGCTGGGAGGCGGTATCTGCCAGGTCAGCACCACGGTGTTCCGCAGCCTATACCGCGCTGGGCTGCCGGTGGTGGAGCGCTCGCCGCACTCCTACCAGGTGGGTTACTACAAGCCGCAGGGCCTGGACGCCGCCATCTACCAGCCCAGCCTGGACCTGAAGTTCAAGAACGATACTGGCGGGGCCATCTGGTTCCAGACCGACTGGAACGACGCCACCGGCGAATTCAACGTGTACGCTTTTGGCAAGCCCCGCGACTTCGAGGTGCGCCTGAGCGAGCCGCGCGTCATCAAGACCATTCCCGCGCCCGCCGACCGCACCATCGTCAGCTCCAAGCTGGCCGCCGGTCAGCGCCAGCAGGTGGACTGGGCCATGCCTGGTGGGACCCTGGAAGTAGACCGCCTGTTTGTCCGCAGTGGACAGGTGTTCAAGAAGGAAACGCTCAAGAGCAACTACCGCCCCTGGCCCAACATTTTCCTGGTGGGCAAGTAAGCCGCCGGGCAAGTAGAATCAGCGTAACGCGCAGAGTGGAGGGCCAAACAGGTCGGCCCTCTGCTTTTTGTTGGGCCGTCTTCTAGTATGGGAGGCGTGCGCCGCTTCTGCCTCGCCCTCTTTCTTCTGCCGCTGTTCTCCTGCGGCCCCGCCCCCGAGCGCCACCTGGCAGGTGTGCTGCGCTACGAAGCCCCAGCCGGCCAGCACCGCTCCGGCTCGCTGACCTATGACCTGACTCCGCCGCCTTACGGCGACCACAATGCCCTGTGGCAAAGCTGCGGCGTATATCCAGCGCCCATCTATGCCGAATACGCGCTACACAGCCTCGCGCATGGGGCGGTGTGGCTGACTTACCGTCCGGACCAGGTGCCCGACCCGGCGGCACTGGCAGCCCTCGCCAGCGGCAAAAAGGTGCTGCTCAGCCCGGAGCCGGGGCAGGAGTCGGCAGTGATGGCAACCGCCTGGAATGCCCAGCTGACCGCTGAGCGCGCTGATGATTCCCGCCTGGGCCAGTTTGTCACCGAGTTCGTGGACGCAGCCACTGCCCCCGAAGCGGGCCGCAGTTGCGACAAGGGGCATACGGCGGTGCGGGAGTAGTCTCCTCCCGGCCCCCGCCAAGTTGGCAGTCTGCGGAAGTGGAGCGACTTTGTTCTGACTCCTGCTGTCCTCTGTTCCGAAGTGGAGAGCCACTTCTACACCCAGAAGTGACTTACCACCAACCCTGACGCCGGAACAGCCAGAACATGCCCAGCGCCACCGCCAGCATGCTGCTCAGCGCTGCGCCGTAACCCCAGGGCTTGTTCAGCTCGGGCATGTACTCAAAGTTCATGCCCCAGATTCCGGCCATAAAGGTCAGCGGCAGGAAAATGGCCGACACCACCGTCAGGGTCTTCATCACCTGGTTGACGTTGTTGCTGATGACGCTGCCGAAGGCGCCCATCATGCTGCCCAGAATGTTGGAGGTGATGGTCGCCATCTCAATCGCCTGAAGATTCTCAATCAATACGTCGTCTAGCAGGTCGGCGTCGTCCTCATAGGTCTGAAAAATCCGGTCGCGCTTGGCCCGCTCCATCATCGCCTCGTTGGCCTTGAGGCCGGTGATGAAGTACACCATGCTTTTTTCGAAGTTCAGCAGGTCCAGCAATTCTTCGTTGCGGGTGCTGTTTTCGAGGCGGTCCTCGATGCGCTCCACATCGCGGTTGATCTGGCGGATATCAATCAAGAAGCGCTGGGCGTTGCGCAGAAACAGCTGCAGCGTCAGCCGGTTTTTCTTGGATGTGCTGATGCGCCGCACGAAGCCGCTCACCACGTCGCGGATCAGCGGATTGTCTATCGCGCAAATGGTGACCAGGCAGTGATCGGTATGCAGGATGCCCAGCGGCACGGTGTCGTAGGGAATATCGCTGTCTTCGGGCAGGCGGTAGCTGGTCTGCATGATGATCAGCAGCTCGCCGTCTTCGCGCTCAAAGCGGGAGCGTTCGTCCGGGTCAAGCGGATAGCTCAGCACATCGATGTCCAGCCCCGTTTCGCGGCTGATGCGGGCCAGCTCCTCGATGGTGGGGTCAGTGGCGTTGATCCAGCAGCCGTCGGTGTAGCTATCGATGGTGGTCAGTTTGCCGCCCACCGAGCGGTAATAGGTCAGCATGGGCGGCCCTCAGAGATCAGGCGTGCAGTGGAACCTAGGGGCGCAGAGAGTAGGGACGCAGTGAATGGAGATGCAGTGAAGTCGTGCATGGGTGAACCTCCCAGAAGGGCAGGAGCAGAGGCGAAGAATGACAGGTCGCAGGGCTGGAACTGGGGGGTTCGGGGTCAGCTTGCATAGGATTCATTCAGTCACCTCCTTGTGGCCGCGTGGGCAGGTTCAGCAAGAAGGGGCCGCAGAGACAAACGGTGGTCAGCATGCGGCCCGCAATTTTGGGCTTATCTATTGTAAGCGCTTGGCCTGCTGGGAAGCACGCCCGCAGGCAGGGACGACCAGCCCCAGGCAGGATGTCGGCCAAACGAAGCGGTGCCCACGCCGCAGAGAACGGGGCACCGCATTACGCTGAGAAATGCTGCGCTCGGGAGCTACAGCTCAGGCGTGCTCAGGCTCAAAGCCGAACATGCCTCTGAGGTCAAAGTCCAGGCTCTCGCCACCAGCCTTGATGGTCTGCGACAGGCTCTTGGTTTCGGGGAACAGGCGGTCAAAGTAAAACTTTGCGGTGTCCAGCTTGGCCTGATAGAAGCCGTCTAAATCCTGACCGGCAGCCACTTTCTCGGCGGCGATTTTCGCCATGCGTGCCCACAGGTAGCCGTACACCACGTGCCCGAAGTAGCGCAGGTAATCCACCGCCACGGCGTTGACCTCATCCTGGCCTTTGTCGCCACTGTCCATGGCTTTTTGGCCGACCAGCATGGTCAGGGTGGCGAGTTGGTTGGCCGCCTTGCCCAGCTGGGTGATGTACTCGCCTACTGCCTCGTCGTCTTCATTCTCTTCGGCAAAGGCTTGCAGGGTGCCGGCCAGGGCCTGCAACTTCTTGCCGCCATCCATCAGCACTTTGCGGCCCAGCAGGTCCAGGCTCTGAATGCCGTTGGTGCCTTCGTAAATCTGGCCGATGCGGGCGTCGCGCACGTACTGCTCCATGCCCCACTCGGCAATGTAGCCGTGACCGCCGAAGACCTGCTGGCTCTGCACCGCCACGTTAAAGCCGTTGTCGGTCATAAAGGCTTTGGCGATGGGGGTCAGCAGCGCCACGGTGTCGGCGGCTTCTTTTTGCTTGGCCTCAATGGGGTGGTGCGCTTCGGTATCCAGCGCCAGTGCTAGCCACAGCGCCAGGGCACGCCCCGCTTCGTTGTAGGCGCGGCCCGTCATCAGCATGCGGCGCACATCGGGGTGCACGATGATGGGGTCGGCGGGCTGGTCCGGGGTCACGCGGGGCTCGGCCCGCATCTGAATCCGGTCTTTGGCGTAGGCCACAGCGTTCTGGTAGGCGATTTCACCGATACCCAGGCCCTGCATGCCAGTGCCCAGCCGGGCCGCATTCATCATGATGAACATGTGGTTCATACCACGGTTGATCTCACCGACCAGCCAGCCTTTGGCACCGTCAAAGTTCAGCACAGCGGTAGCGTTGCCGTGAATGCCCATCTTGTGCTCCAGGCTGCCGCACACCACGCCGTTGCGCTCGCCGGGCGTGCCGTCCGCACCGGGGATGAACTTGGGCACCAGGAACAGCGAGATGCCTTTGGTGCCTTCGGGGCTGCCTTCCAGGCGGGCCAGCACCAGGTGAATGATGTTGTCGGTCAAGTCGTGCTCGCCCGCGCTGATGAAAATCTTGGTGCCGGTGATGGCGTAGGTGCCGTCGCCGTTGTCCGCCGCCTTGGTGCGGATAATGCCCAGGTCGGTCCCGGCGTGCGGCTCGGTCAGGCACATGGTGCCGGTCCACTCACCGCTGATGAGCTTGGGCAGGTACAGCGCCTGCAACTCAGGGCTGCCTACTTCGCTCAGGGCTGAAACTGCGCCGTGGGTCAGGCCAGGGTACATGGCCCAGGCCACGTTGGCGCTGTTCATCATTTCCAGCATGGCGTTGGCGACGGTGTGTGGCATGCCCTGGCCGCCCCACTTGGGATCGGCGTCCAGCGCGGGCCAACCGGCCTGCACATACTTCTGGTAGGCGGCCTTGAAGCCGTCCGGGGTCTTGACGTCGCCATTTTCGCTGCGATGGCACCCCTGCTGGTCACCCACCTGGTTCAGCGGCAGCAGCTCACCCTCCACAAAACGGGCCGCTTCTTCAATCACCTGATTCATCAGGTCGGCGTCGGCGGTTTCGTTCTCCTGATAAAAGGGCATCTGGGCCAGCTGGGCCGGGGCGTCCAGCAGTTCGTTGATGATGAAGCGGAAATCACGTAGTGGAGCTTTGTACTGAGGCATAGAGATTCTCCTTGGGACTGAGCCGAACGGGTGTGGCGGAAGCAGGGGCAGGGCGGCGGACAGTGGAGCAGGGAAAGGGAGCGGGGAGTGCAGTACCTGTGTTGCCCGACATCAGCGCCCCAAACAAGTGCCAAACCCGTACCCACAAAACTGAAGTTTCAAAAACTTGAACCAAGTCTAATATTTTCCGGGAGGCTGGGTCAATCCGCTCGCCAAGAAGATGCACATCTGTTTGTCAAATGCCCTGGACTATTGCACTACGCAACCGTGTTATTTCTCTCTGTGTTGGACGGCAGATTGAAATATCTTTGCACCGAATGTGCTTGGTCTCACCTGCCTCTGCTGAATGTAGGACGGCAGCAGGGTGCCAGGTGGGCACGCTACTCCCACCACCGTCTCTTCGGGCCTCTTTTTCCTGGTTTCCCTGGTTGGAAAGGCCCCTTTTTCAAATTTCTGCCCAGGAGTACTGAAATTACTGTGACGACTTCCGAACATTCCAGTCTGATCTGGCAGCTGAAAAAGATGGACCTGTTTGCCGACCTGGCGCTGGACGAGCTGGAGAGGCTGGCTGCGGTCACGCTGCCCCGCACCTATCAGGCTGGCGAGGCGATCTACCGCATGGACGACCCAGCCGACGCCCTCTATCTGGTATGCAGCGGCATGGTCAAAGTCTCGCGGCTGTTTCCCAATGGCAAGGAGGCAATTCTGGGCGTGGTCGGTGCTCAGGGCAGTTTTGGCGAGTTGCAGCTGTGCCCCGGCGAGCGCCGCCCCAGTCAGGCCGAAGCGCTGGAGCCCACCCAGCTGCTTGCTCTGCCGCAGACCGAGTTGCAGCGCCTGATTGAGCTGCAGCCTGAGCTGGCCCTCAGGCTGATCGGAATGCTGACCGTCCGGCTCTTTGAGGCCCAGCAGTGGTGCGCTGTCGTCAGTGCGTACTCGGCCAGTGAGCGGGTCGCCAGCCTGCTGGCCCGCTTGGGCCGCGAGTTCGGCGTGCCGCATCCCCAGGGCACCGAACTGAGGGTCAAGCTCAATCAAGAAGACCTGGCCCGCATGATTGGGGCCACCCGCGAAACTGTCAGCCAATCGCTGCACAAGCTGCGCTGTCAGGGAGCCGTTATGCGTCAGCGCAGTCCTTTTGTCCTGAATGTGGAAGCGCTGGAAGCCTATATCAACGCTGCGGACCGCTGAAATCTTGCGGCGCACGGCGCAGCACGCACCATAAAAAGGGCGACAGGGGAGCAACCGCTGGGTTGTCACAGCACAGCGGTTGCTTTCAGTTGGAAGCTGGCTCAGGGAGTGCGTTCCAGGTCGTAGCCTGTCACCTTGGTCACGGGGCTGGGGTTCTCTGGACCAACTCCAGCGCGGCTGTCATACAGGTTCCAGCCCCGCTGCACCTTCATCTCTGGGAGCCGTACGGGTTCCGTGAGTCCTGGGAAGGTGGCCGCCTGAAGGCTGTAGATCAGGTATTTGCTGTTACGGGCAAACTGCTCGCCCAGGTTGTAGGTGGCGTCGTTGTTGGCGTCGTCAAAGACAATCACCTGATACGCCCCGGCCACCGAGACGGTGGTGGGAAGGTCCAGCCCATAACTCCAGCGGCCATCCGGCTGAAGGACCACATTCTGGGGCAGGGTGGAGCGGCTGATGGGGCCTTCGGGAAAGCTGACGCCCATCACGCCCACGCGCAAGCGGGCTCCCTCACGCCACTCGCCGGCAATCACTCCGCTGACATCGTGGTCTGCTGGAGCTTTGGGGGGTTTGGGAGCGGTCTGACAGCCTGCCAGCAGCAGGGGGAGGGTCAGGCCAGCGGCCAGCAGGGGTCTATTCATGTCTTTAGGGTAGGCGACAGGCCCAGCCCTGTGGTGAACGTGAGGGGGCACTGGACGGTGGGGAGGTGCAGTACCTGATTTCACACTCAGCCCGACCAGCAGCGGAATGGTCTTTGGCCATCAGAGTCACTACACTGGGCGCATGTTTACTCCTCCCAGCGCCGGTCAGCGCCTGCATCTCAACTTCAACGAGAACAATCTCGGCATCTCGCCGCTGGCCCGCGAGGCGCTGGAAGGCTGCCTGACCCAGGTGAACCGTTACCCCGATGCCCCCCACGCCGAACTGGTCGCGGCCCTGGCCGAGCATCACGGGGTCAGTGCCGCACAAGTGGTGCTCGGCGCGGGGTCGTCACAGAGCATTCACGTCATTATTGAAGCGGTATCGCGCCGGGCGCAGGACGCCGGGCAGCCTACGCAGGTGGTGATGCCGCTGCCGACCTTCGATGCTGGCCTGACAGCGTCAGCGGCGCGGCGCTTGCCGGTCCGTGGGATTCCGCTGCTGGACAACCTGGAAGCCGACCTGAAGGGTCTCCGGGCCGCCTGCGAGGACTTCGCGGGGCAGAGCATCGTGTATCTGTGCAATCCCAACAACCCCACCGGCACTGTGGTGTCCAGCGCCGAGCTTAAGGCCTGGGTGCAGAGCGCCCCGCAGACCTTTTTTCTGATTGACGAAGCGTATGTGGAGTTTGTTACCGACACGCGCTTCGAGGAGGCGGACGCCTGGGTGCGTGAAGGGCTGCCCAATGTCTGCGTGGTCCGCACCTTTTCCAAGCTGCACGGGCTGGCGGGTCTGCGGGTGGGCTATAGCCTGTCCACCGCTGAAGACGCCGGGCTATTTGCCGGTTTTGTGCCGGAAATGCCGGTGAACCTGCCGGGCCTGCTGGCGGCCCGCGCCTCGCTGGCCGATACCGAGTTTCAGCGCCGCAGCCTGGAGCAAACCCTGCAAGCCCGTGACATCGTGGTGCAGACCTTGGACCGCCTGGGCCTGCGCTACGTGGGTCCAAACGGCAATTTCGTGTTTCATGAGCTGCCCGCGTCGGTGGGAGGCAACCGCAGCTACCGTCACCGGATGAGCGAGCTGCATATCGTGGTAGGGCGTGATTTCCCCGCCTATGAAGGCTGGAACCGTCTTTCGCTGGGCACGCCCGACGAAATGCGCCACATGACGGCCCAGATGATGGAGGTGCTGGGGCAGGTGGAGTAAACAGGTGGAGTAAAGGCGAGGAGCCTGACTCGCGGAGGCGGTGCGGCAGGCTTTGCTTCAATCCCTTGTCCTAATCCCGTGTATTGCCCAGCTCGGCGTACTGCCACCAGTGCAGCAGTGCGCCGATGCTGAGTGTACCCACCAGGGCAGGGAGCAAAAGCTGGAGCGGGCTCACCTGGGCCGCGATCACCGGGCCAGCGATGCCCGCCCACAAGGCTGGGGCTGCCCACGGCACCCATGCGCCGCCGCCCAGCGCTGTGGCGAACTGACTGACGACGGTGATTCCCAGCACAGCGCCGATGCCGGGCAGGTACCCGCGTGCCGCGCTGGCAACGTACGCAGCAGGCAACATGCTGACTGCCACGAGGACGGCCATCACCAGCAGTTTCCAGGCACCCGGCAGGCTGCCGTGCAGCGTCAGACCGCTGAGCACACCGCCCAGCAGCACCAGACCAACAGCCAGGAGACTGAGCACCGCCGCCCAACCCAGCGTAATGAGGGCTTTTGCCAGGGCGATATGGGCGCGGGGCACCGGTTGAGCAAACAATCCCACCACGGTCTGCTCAGTAAATTCCCTTCCGGCGCACCAACTGGCAACGGTGCCCACGCCCAGGCCCAGCGCTGGGGCGACCACCTGCGCTGCGAGACTGTACAGCGCTTCCCAGCCCGCACCATGCATCAGGGCCTGCGCTTTCAGGGCAGTGGGTGTGCCGGGTGCCGTGGAGGCCAGCACATATCCGCCCACCGAAATCAGCGGCACCAGCAGCACCAGAGAAAGTGTAGTGAGCCAGACCAAGGGGGCCAGGCGGAACTTCAGCAGTTCTACGCGCAGGGCTGTCAGGAGGCCATTCATACCGCTGCTCCGGCTTCTTCCTGCGCCAGCACCTTGCTAAAAAAAGCCCTTTCCAGGTCAGGGGCCTGTGGGTCAAGCGTGCCAATGATCTGGCCTCTGTGCATGACACTGATGTGATCTGCCATGCGCGCCAGTTCGTCCAGGTGGTGACTGGAGACCAGCACCGCCGCGCCGCGCACCGCAGCCCTACGCAGGAGGCCGCGTAGGCGGACCAGCGCCAGCGGGTCAAGGGCGTTTCCTGGCTCGTCCAGCACCAGTACGCAAGGGTCATGCAGCAGGGCTGCACCCAGCCCGATTTTCTGCCGGGTGCCCAGGGAAAGTGTGCGGGCGCGGCGGTCAATCCAGGCACTCATGTTCAGCGCTTCCGCCACCTGCGTGATGCGTGAAGAGATGTCCTGTTCCGGCACCCCGCGCAGCTGAGCCGCGACCCACAGATTCTGGCGGGCCGTCAGTTCCGGGTAACAGGGCGGCACTTCGATCTGGTGGCCCACTTGCCGCCACAGACTGCTGGGAGCGTGCGCCAGGTCGTGGCCGAGCAGTGTCACGCGGCCCCCATCTGGGCGGAGCATGCCCAGCATGACGCGCATCAGCGTGGTTTTGCCTGCGCCGTTCAGGCCCACCAGCGCGTGAATAGACCCAGGTTCTACCTTCAGGGTGACCTGTTGCAGCGCCAGGTGATCTCCAAGTGTTTTGGAGATGTTCTGCACGGCCAGGGCTGTCATGCTGAACCTTGTAAGGTGTCCAGCGCCTGAAGAATGACATCGTTGAGTGCCGCTCCTGAGTCCGCATCCCACGTGAGCAGCGCGGCAGTCAGCGCTCCGATGCACGCGCCTGCTGCCGCCTGTGCTTCCAGCGGAGAAGCTCCGCCCTCCTGCAGCGCTGCGGCGATGGCCTGCGTGGTGGCGTGGTTGCTCTCCCACATTTGCGTCCTGAGTCCCGCGTGGCTCCGGATAAGTTGGAGGGTCAGGCCAAGTTGCTCTCTTTCCAGGGGCGGCAGTTCGGTCATCTCTGCCCAACTTTGCCGTAGCCCGCGCCGTGCCCGCTCGAAGGGCGGCAAGGTCACAGGCTGGGCTGCTACGCCAGCGGCAATCAGTGGATCGAAGGGGTCGCCGATCACCAACGCTTCCTTGGTAGCGAAGTGCCGGAAGACCGTCATATGCGATACCCCCGCCGCTTCAGCAAGTTCGTTCACGGTTACGCCACCGAACCCACGTGCAGTGAACAGCTCAAGGGCCACCTTCCTGATGTGTTCTCTGGTGCGCTGGGTTCGGTCAGTCATGCCGTAATGTTAGTCGATAACATTCACGCCATCAAGGCTCCTCTGGTGAGTCCAATGGGCGCAGGGGTCAGAGCAGTGCAGGTTGAGCAGTGCTGGACAGATCACACCAGGCAGGCATTCTCTGTTATGTCATTTACATAATTTGTATTAGAATATCTGTATGAAAAACGCTCCGCTCATTTTGGAATTTGGCAGTGTGCGCCTGCCGGTCAGCCCTGACGGGTTGCTGCGGGCTGGGCATGCACTGGAGCAACTTGACGCTGGCCGGGTGGACTGGGACTGGTTCAGCGATAAGCATGGCCTGCGCAGTCCCAAGCGCGATTTTGGGGAAGGCCCTGAGCCTACGCTGAGCGTGGCCGAGTTCACGGCGCTGGCTTTCCGGCTGGATACCCCGGCGGCGCGGCGCTGGCGCAAGCGGGCGCAGGAGCTGCTGGGCGCAGCCATGCAGGGTGACGTGAAGCTGGCAGCGCAGATTGCCGAGCGCAACCCTGACCCTGCCGAGCGGCGCTGGCTGGCCGCCCGGCTGGAAAGCACCGAAGCCCGCCGCGAACTGCTGAGCACGGTGGCCCGCCGGGGCGGGCACGGCCCGGTGTACCGGCAGCTGGGAAGCCTGAGCAACCGCTCGGTGCTGGGCATGAACAGCACGGCCCTGCGCCGCGAGCGTGGCGTCAGGAACACCCGCGACGGCCTGAGTAGCGCTGAGCTGCTGCGAATGGCCTACCTGGACACGGCCACTGCCCGCGCCCTGGAAGAGCGGGGCGTGCAGGGCAACGCCGACATCCTGGCCGTGCACAGTGAAACGCTGGCCCGCGAGCAGCGGCTGTGGGAGGCTGGGGCACTGCCCCGAAGCGGCTAAGCCGGGACGGGAGGGCTGGGCGCGGCGCGTCCCTAAACGCTCCTTGAACTGTTTCCAGCTTTTGGGGCGGCGGGGGCGTGCCACCCTTGGGCATGACCAATAGCGATGATCTGAAATACCAGAACGCCTCCAGCCAAGACGCCGCCGAAGGTGAGCGCGAGGAAGACCGCCAGCAGCCGGACGCGCCTCAGGTGAGCAGCCAGGACCCCGCCGAGGGCAGCCGCAGTAGCGCAGAAGACAGCGCCGCTCCCCAGCGTGATTGAGCGCTGTGGCTGAACCGTCCCTTTTCCTGCAGGCCGCCCCCTCCCTGAATGCCGAGCAACCGGCTGAGGAGCGGGTGGCTCTGCTGCTGTGGATGCGTGAGCGCCTGCTCACCGCATACGGCGAAAAGCCGCTGGTGCCCCGCCGCGAGCCGATGCACGAGCTGATCAGCACCATTCTCTCGCAGCGCACCAACTGGCGCGACGAGGACGCCGCCTACGCCGAGCTGCGCGAGTTGGGCGACTGGGACGCGATTGCGGCTGCTCCGGTCGAGCAGGTGGCCCATGCTATTCGCCGCTCCAACTACCCGGAGCAAAAAGCCCCCCGGATTCAGGCCACCCTGAAGGCCATCTGCGAGAAGCGCGGCGGCTACGATCTGGATTTTCTGGCTGAGTTGCCGGTGGCGGAGGGCCTGAGGTGGCTGACTGACCTGCCCGGTGTCGGTGTCAAGACAGCGTCTCTGGTGCTGCTGTTCAACTACGCCCGGCCCGTGTTTCCGGTGGATACCCATGTCCACCGCATCAACACGCGAGTAGGGACCATTCCCAAAATGGGAGAGCAAGCGGCGCACCGCGCCCTGCTGGCGCTGCTGCCACCAGACCCGCCGCTGCTGTACGACCTGCACATCAACCTGCTGAAGCACGGCCAGCAGGTGTGTACCTGGAATAGCCCCAAGTGCAGCCGCTGCGTGCTGCGTGAGCGCTGCGACGCCTACGCGGTCTACGGTGATGCGGTGCCCAGCTTCAAGAAGTGAGCCGGGCAGAATGAGCCGAACCTAAGGGGTTTCTGACCGCCCAGCAGGTCCATTCCCGCAGAAAGCTGTCAGAACTGCAGCTTGGCGGTTTTGCTGGAGTTTCTGCCGTCCTGCGAGTCGCCGGGCCTCCTGAAGGGGGCCACTTTCCAATTGATTCCAGTCGGCTGGGCTGTGCATTTCCCCCGCTGTGTCTGCTCTTGACAAAGGCCGACTTCTGGGGCAACTGGCACAATGGCGCGCAGGAGGAACACCATGAAAAACATTGCTTTTATCGGATTGCTGCTCTTGGGCAGCGCGGCGGCAACGCCTGGCCAGGGCCGGGGACAAGGACAGCAGGACTCTCAGGTGACGGGTGTAGTTGTGAAAGATGACTTGCCAGGAGCAGGACGCGGCCACCCCAACTCTGAGCGGCAGCAGGAGCACAAGGTGTCGATCTGCCACGCCACCAGTGCTGTGCGGAACAACGGGTATGTGGTGGTGAATGTTTCGCAGAACGCCGCAGAAGCCCACCTCCGGCACGAGCATCAGACTGGGCAGGGCCGGGGCCCGCGTGACCGGGTGGGCTCCGACCTGCAGAACTGCGAACCTGGAGATAGCGCTGATTCCTAGACCAGGGGTCTGCTTCGCAGCTTCGTAAGTCCAAATGGAGTGATCCGCGTACCTTTTTGCGGATCACTCCATTTCGCGTCCCTACCAGTATTCCGCACTTGCTTTCTGGTGAAGCTATTCCAGTCCGTTCAGAAAGAAAGCTTTTTTTGGGCGAGTGTCCTTCAACTGTCGCTTAGCGCCTTCGCTGGGAGGAGCACGCCATCTTCAGGGCAATGGCTTTAGCCCCGGTCACGCTCGCGCAGGACCAGCTGAATCAGGCCCGTGAGCAGCAACTCGGCGTCTGGGCCAGCGATGGGCTGCAACTCCTGCACGGTGAAGCGCCGTGACAGCAGCGAGCGGTTCTTGCTGATCCGGGCCACTTCTGCCCCCTGAGCGTCACGCACGGTATAGGTGGGGTTCACAAGGTAGTCAAAGCCCAGGGCCAGGAAGTTGCCCACAAAGGGAATGGCGTCTACCGCGCCTTCTACAAAGCTCATCCAGGGCTTGTCGTCGCGGATGGTGTAGCGCGGCTGGCCCTGGGCGTCCAGCAGGTCGTAGGCTGCTCCCCAGAGGGTCCGTACGCCCTGTGACCCCAGCGCACCAACGGGGCGGCCATCCCCGGCCACAATCAGACGCTGCGCTTTCCAGTCCATAGCGCCTGCCAACAAGCCCTTGGCCCGGATGGAATAAATCTGCTGACGCTTGGCTTCGTCGGCGTAGATGCGGACTTCGTCGCGCACGCTGAACAGCTTTTCTTTGACCACCGCCAGCAGCCGCCCTTCAGCGTCTGTTACCCGAATCTCGGTGCGGACGCTGAGGCGGAATTCCATTTGGACAGGGAAAGTGACGTATTGCAGGGTCATGCTGGTCGTTACGCGCTTAGGGGCCCGCCAGTTCCTGCGGGGCTGATTTCTGGGGTGCCATTTTCTGGGAGGTGGGCGCCCAGAGGTCAAACTGGCTTCCGGCTCCCAGGCCCTGAGACGCTGCCCAGCGTGCAGCTGGCTGCGGCTTCTTGCTGGCGGGCTGCACGGTCTGGATACGCACAGCCCCTTCGGCAGCGGCCACCAGCAGGGCGTCGCCGTCGGTGCCCAGCACGGTGCCGGGCTGTCCTGTGCCGGGCTGCCCGCTGCCTGCTGGCACTGCGCTGAGCCCATCCAGCTTCAGGCGGGTGCCGCCCAAAAAGGCCGTCGTCTGCGGCCAGGCAGCCACGCCCCGGTAGCGGTTCACGATGGCCTGGGCCGGTTCCTGCCACCGCACGAAACCGTCTTCTTTGGTCAGCAGAGGTGCGTGGGTGGCCTGGCCATGGTCCTGCGGCTGCGGCGTCAGCCCAGGCCGCTCCCGAACGGTCTGTACCGCCAAGCGGGCCGCTTGCTGCGACAGCGCGGCACTCAGCTCCAGCGCTGTCCACTCGGGCGCTACAGTCAGTTCCTCTTGCCGCAGTACCGGGCCGGTGTCCATGCCGGCGTCGGTCTGCATGATGGTGGTCCCGGTGACGCTTTCACCCTCAATCAGGGCCCACTGAATCGGGGCGGCTCCCCGCCATTTGGGCAGCAGGCTGGTGTGGGTATTCAAAAAGCCGTAGGGCAGCGCGTCCAGCAGACTTTGAGGCAGCAGCTTGCCATAAGCACAGGTCACAGCGACTTCGGCCCCCGACGCCCGCAATTCCGCCTCGAACTCGGCGTTGCCGCGCAGCTTCCTGGGTTGTGCCAGCTTCAGTCCCAACTCGGCGGCGCGGGCGGCCACCGGGGGCGGCGTCAGCTTCAGGCCGCGTCCCACCGGCTTGTCCGGTTGACTGACCACCAGCACCACCTCGAAGGCCCCGTGCAGCGCTTCAAGCACCGGCAGCGCAAAAGCGGGCGACCCAAAAAAAGCCACCCGGCGGATGGCGGAGCTTCCCGTTTCAGAGCCGCTCGTCACGGTGCTCCTCGCCGTACCGGGCCTGCTGCGCCAAGCGGTCCAGGTTCAGCCGGGCCTGGCGCTGCATGGCAAGCAGGGCGGCGCGGTGGTCGTTGACCACGTCCTGCGGCAGATGGTCCAGAAACAGCTTGCCGTCCAGGTGGTCATTTTCGTGTTGGAACACGCGGGCCAGATAGTCCTCGGCCTCTACGACCTGCGCCTCTCCGTCCAGATCGGTGTACTCCACCCGCACGGCGCGGGCGCGCGGCACGCCCTCTTCATAGATGTCGGGAATGCTCAGGCAGCCCTCGGTTTCGGAGCGGTCCTTTTTCTTGTTGATCACGGTCAGCCGGGGATTCAGCATCACGTACTCGCGCAGCACGCGGGATTTGAGCGGCGTCTCCTTGCCCTCATTCTCTTCTTCGTTGTCGTCGTATTCCACTGCCACAAACATCCGCACGCCCAGGCCCACCTGCGGCGCGGCCAGGCCCACACCACGGGCGGCAAACATCGTTTCCAGCATGGTATCCGCCACTTCGCGCAGGCTCTGGGGCGCGAATCCGGGCACGGTTAGGGTATCGGTGTGCCCCAGGGGGCGGGCTTTGCGGCGCAGCACGGGGTCGCCGTACAGGCGAATCGGGTAGATGGAAGCAGGCGTGCTCATAACTTCCTTTTTTAGCGCAAATGCCCGGCCTGGAAGGCAGGCCCCGCCAAATGGCCTGCACAGGCCAGTGCATAAACAGACCAGGGCATAAACAGACCAGTTGCTCAGTTCAGGTGGTCTGCCGTCAGCGATTTGACGACTGCTCCCTGCTCATCCAAAAAGTCAATGCTGGCCTGCCCTGCCGCAGAAACCGCCAGTTGCAGCCGGGGCGTCCCGGATTTGTCGGCCAGCACAATGGTGGCCTTGTCGTTGGTCTTGCCGATGAACATCCGCTGCTGTCCGTAGTAGCCGCTGCTGGCGCGCTCGCTGAGCAGCCGGGTCCGCTCAGGTTCTGGCAGAGCTTTGAGCTGGGCCTGTTCCTCCAGGTCCTGCACAATAGAACGCTGCGGGCGGTCATTGACCATCAGCCCGGCAGCGGAGCGGCTGCCCTGGGTCATCCCGACCAGCTGAAGAATCTGGTCTTGCTCATAGGCATCGAAGGTCAGGCTGCCCGCACTGTTTCCTTTTGCTCCATCAAAGACCAGGCCGCCACTCTCGGTGCCTTCGTCGTTGTAGAAGAGCATCCCGGCCTGTTCCCTGGGATGCGGGTATTCCTTGCCCCGGATGATAGCTCCGGGCAGTGTGGCCCTGCCCGACAGCACCGCCCGCAGAGTGCCGTCCGGTTCACGGATATTGATGCGCTGTACGTCCAGCACCTCCAGCTGTTGCTGGCGCGGCCCGGCGGCACCGCCACTGGTAAAGAGCATGACGCCCAGCAGGGCGGTTACGGCTGCGGAATACAGAGTCAGATAGCGTTGATTGTTCATGGAGCCTCCCAGTGCGCAGGCTACGCACTGCGGCGCTTGGCGGCATCATTCAAAAGGTGCAATCCGCCATCTGGCTTATGGCCCGCCGCCGGAGCTGCGTTAGCCTGGGCCATGAGCGAACTGTTTCCTGTCCTTACCGGTCAAAAAGTCGTGCTGGCCAGATTGCGCCGTGAAGACGTGCCTGACATGGCACGCTATTTCGCCAATCTGGAGCTAACCACCTATCTTGGGGCCTTTGGCGGCGCATTTAGCTTGGAGGATGAACAAGCTTACTTTGACAGCGTGAGCAAAAGCAGCCCGGAGCAGGTCACGTTTGGTATCTATGCACGGGAAACCGAGCAGTTCATTGGCGGCCTGGACCTGCGCGGCA
Source organism: Deinococcus piscis (assembly GCF_014653275.1). GTDB lineage: Bacteria > Deinococcota > Deinococci > Deinococcales > Deinococcaceae > Deinococcus > Deinococcus piscis. The sequence goes on along the minus strand of NZ_BNAL01000001.1, from coordinate 138,309 downwards.
TCAACCACCGGCACGGCACCGCCGAGCTGGGCATCAGCGTGCATAGCCCAGACCACTGGGGCGGCGGCTACGGCACGGAGGCGGTCAGCCTGATGGTGGAATATGGCATGTACTTCCTGGGGCTGTACAACATCACCCTCAACGTCTTTGCCTACAACGTCCGGGGCATTCGCGCCTACGAAAAGGTCGGTTTCCGCGAAATCGGGCGGCGTACCGGTGCTGTGCGGCTGGGGCAGGAGCGCTTTGACAGCGTCATGATGGAAATCACAGCGGACCGCGTAGATACCTCACGCATGCGGGCGCTGGTGCGGCAGCTGGATTGAGGTGACCGCAGAAGGATGAAAGCTTGAGCTGGAGCCATTTTCCGCCTTCTGCCTCCTTGCCCTTATCCCTGTGCTTCCTGTGCCAGATACGCTTCCAGGGCGGCCCGCAGCACGTCCGCTTCGCTGCGGCCCTCGGCTTTGGCACGCTTTTTCAGGCGGTCCAGTTGGCTGCGCGGGTAGTAGTTACTTTTCAGGACCATTTTGGCTGGGGTGTACAGGCAGGCGCGGCCCCGGCCCTCGCGTTTGGCGCGGTGTAGGGCTTCATCGGCGGCCAGCAGCAGTTCCGCAGGGGTGCGGGCGTGCGCAGGCTGCGCGGCGACCCCAGCGCTGAGGCCCACGCTGCGCGGCCAGCGGGGATCGCGGTGACGGGCGAACTGCCGCACCACCATGTCCATCAGGCGCAGGGCCGTTTCAGGCGAGGTTTCGGGCAGCAGCACGGCGTACTCGTCCTCACTGATTTGGCCCACTACGGCACCTGAAGGCAGTTCGGCACTCAGCAGCCGTTCCAGGCTGCGCAGCAGCCCCTCGGCCTCAGTGCGGCCCAGGCTTTCGCCTAACTGCGCAAAGTGGTCCACATCCAGCCTCGCTACGCTCAGCGGTGCCTGTCCCAGCTGTGCTAGAGCTGCCTGCCACCCGTCAGGGCGCAGAATGACTGGTCTAGCAGGCATCGGCACACTCTCGCGAGGACACCAGTAGGATATATATAAATGACATATATACATTTTATATCCGTTTCGTTGGTGCCTTCCTGCAAAACCCCGTTCCATACGCAAGTTGAGTCTGAATGACTCAGATTTATTGGGGGGTCCACTTGACATTTTTGCGGTTTCGGCTTTAGCTTGACCCTAAGGAGAAAGCCCGTAGGCTTGTCCTGGACACCGTTTTTGGTGCTGGCCTTGCTGCCGGAAACCTTTTTCCATCTCTCAACTCATTTCAAGGAGGTCCCCACATGTTGAAACCCCTCGGAGACCGTGTACTGGTCGAAATCATCGAAGAAGCAGAGCAGAAGACCGCTGGTGGCCTGTACGTGCCTGACACCGCCAAGGAAAAGAGCCAGCGCGGCAAAGTTGTGGCTGTTGGCACCGGCAAAATGCTGGAGAGCGGCCAGCGTGTGGCCCTGGAAGTGAATGTGGGCGACACCGTTTACTTCGCCAAGTACGGCGGCACTGAAGTCAGCGTAGACGGCAAGGACTACTCCCTGCTGTCCGAGCGCGACATCCTCGCCATCGTTGAGTAAGAGGCTGTGAGCTACGGACCGCCTGGTGTGTAGCTCTTGGCCCTTTGGTCCTTAACGCCCTTCCCCTTCAAAGGAGTAAGAAATATGCCCAAACAACTGGTATTTGACGAATCGGCCCGCCGCAGTATGGAGCGTGGCGTGAACGCTGTCGCCAACGCAGTCAAAGTGACCCTTGGCCCGCGTGGCCGCAACGTGGTCATTGAGAAGAAGTTCGGTAGCCCCACCATCACTAAGGACGGCGTGACCGTCGCCAAGGAAGTGGAGCTCGAAGACAAGCTGGAGAACATCGGCGCTCAGCTGCTGAAGGAAGTCGCGAGCAAGACCAACGACATCACGGGTGACGGCACCACCACCGCCACCGTGCTGGGTCAGGCCGTGGTCAAAGAGGGCCTGCGCAACGTGGCCGCCGGCGCCAACCCGCTGGCTCTGAAGCGCGGCATTGAGAAAGCCGTGGCCGCTGCCATCGAAGAAATTCAGAAGCTGGCCGTGCCGGTGGAAGACAGCGACGCCATCAAGAAGGTCGCCGGTATCTCCGCCAACGACCCCCAGGTGGGCGAAGAAATCGCTTCCGCGATGGACAAGGTGGGCAAAGAAGGCGTCATCACCATCGAAGAGAGCAAGGGCTTTGACACCGAAGTGGACGTGGTGGAAGGCATGCAGTTCGACAAGGGCTACATTAGCCCCTACTTCATCACCAACACCGAGAGCATGGAAGCCGTGCTGGAAAACCCCTTCATCCTGATCAACGAGAAGAAGATCAGCGCCCTGAAGGACCTGCTGCCTGTGCTGGAAAAAGTGGCGCAGACGGGCCGCCCGCTGCTGATCATCGCGGAAGACGTGGACGGCGAAGCGCTGGCAACCCTGGTGGTCAACAAGCTGCGCGGCACGCTGAACATCGCTGCGGTGAAGGCTCCCGGTTTCGGTGACCGCCGCAAGGAAATGCTGCGCGACATCGCTGCCGTGACCGGCGGCGAAGTGGTCAGCGAAGACCTGGGCCACAAGCTGGAAAATGTCGGCATGGAAATGCTGGGCAGCGCTGCCACGGTGCGTATCACCAAAGACGAAACCACCATCGTGGACGGCAAGGGTGAGCAGGCTCAGATTGACAGCCGCGTGAATGCCATCAAGGCCGAGCTGGATAGCACCGACTCCGACTACGCCCGCGAGAAGCTGCAGGAACGCCTCGCCAAACTGGCCGGCGGTGTGGCCGTGATTCGCGTGGGCGCGGCTACCGAAACCGAGCTGAAAGAGAAGAAGCACCGCTACGAAGACGCCCTGTCCACCGCCCGCTCGGCTGTAGAAGAAGGCATCGTGGCCGGCGGCGGCACCACCCTGCTGCGCGTGATTCCCGCTGTGCGCCGGGCCGCTGAAGGTCTGGAAGGCGACGAAGCCACCGGTGCACGCATTCTGATCCGTGCCCTGGAAGAACCCGCCCGCCAGATCGCCGCCAACGCCGGTGAAGAAGGCAGCGTCATCGTGAACGCCGTCATCAACTCCGACAAGGCCCGCTACGGCTTCAACGCCGCCACCGGCGAGTACGTTGAAGACATGGTTGCTGCCGGTATCGTGGACCCTGCCAAGGTGACCCGCACCGCGCTGCAAAACGCCGCCAGCATCGGCGCGCTGATCCTGACCACTGAGGCCATCGTGGCCGACAAGCCCGAGCCTGAAAAGTCTCCTGCTGGTGCTCCCGACATGGGCGGCATGGGCGGTATGGACTTCTAAACCTGAAGTGCCAAGCAAAGAGCCGGGGCGAATGCCTCGGCTTTTTGCTTGGCTTCTCAGCAGGATTTACAGAGAGGCCAAGGCAGGCAATACCGAGTTCCTCAGGCCTGCTGCCTTGGCCTCTGGAGAAGCGCCCCCACCGAATGTCTGAGTGCAGATTCCAGCTTTTCTCTTATGCTCCGTATCAGGTGTCGTCTGTAGGCTTGGTGCCGGGCCACCGGACGGGTTGGGTCCAGCGGGTCAGCTTGTCAGACTGGGGTTCGGGAGGAGCAGCTTCTTCGGTGGTGACTTGACTCCGGGCACTGGTCCAGCGGGCCTTGGCCAAAGCCACCTGCTTGCGTCTGCACGAGAGCTGATAAAAGCCAGCGGTCATGAGCAGGATGCCGATCAGGGTGAACAGCCACCACAAGAGATGCCCCAGGGGACTGTGGCGCATGCTGAGCAGCGCTGCATGTTCCAGCAAGGGAATGCCCAGCGCATTGCCGAGCCAGCTGAACAGAATGGTTAGGCCTTCGGTAAAAGCAGGAATCACCAGCATCCCTATGCCAGTCACGATGAGGGCCCACTCACCTTTTTGGTGGCCCAGTGCCTGGAACTTGAAATAAAAGGGCAGCGGAAGCAGCGCAGTCAGCAGCAAAAAGGCCAGCGCCTGAATCTGCCCACTCCACAGACGAGTGGTGAGAGCGTGGACCTGCGGTGCCGCTGTGCCTGCCCGGGGAGCGCTCTGGGCTTGCTTCTCCAACTCCCGCAGCTGCATGATTTCGGCGGCGATGTCGCTGGGCTCTATCCAGGAGCGTTTGGACAGGCTGTGCAGGTGAGCCGCCAGCTCAGTGGTAGCTTGACCCTGCAGACCCGTGGGCAAAGTATCTACCGCTTGAGCGGCCTGTGACAGAGCGCTCTGGGCGGCGGCCTGATCCTGACTGCCTGCTGCTGCCAGAGCGCGGGCCAGGGTGGCGTAAATCGCCGTGATATTTGGGGCGCTGCCGCCAGGGGTCCTGGCAGGTGAGCCGACTGTGGGCGCTGTCGCCGACGGATGCTCTGGAATGGCCGGGACGACGATCACACTGCTGGTGGCCTGCGCCGCTGTGGCCTGTGCCTGCCCACCAGGCGCACCGGGGGTTTCCCTCTGCGGGACTGCTGGCTTTTCTGCTGAGGACTGCGCTGCTGCCAGCTGGTCACGCAGGGACTGCTGCAGCTGAAGCGCAGTGCTGTGCAGCTGCCGCACTGACTGTGCGCTGCCTGCCAGGTTGCCCTGCGCCACCTGATTTAAGGAGGCACTGTAAGTGGCTGCGTCTGGAGCGCCCGTCAGCTCTGCAAGGTGCAAGTACCAGCCACTGGCTTGGGTAAGCCGCAAGTAGGCCTCATCCCGGCTGAGGGCAGCTGCGCCACTTTGCCAAGGAGCCAGCACAGCTACAGTCTGGCGGGCGGCGGCTTGCTGCAACAGGGCGGCCGCAATTTCGGGCTGGCCGAACTGTCCGGCGCGGCGCAGGGCTGCCGTGTCAGCGGCATTCAGGCCGAAGTCCTGTGCCAACTGGTTGAGCCTGGGCCCAGTATCTACATCGGCCTGCAACAGGTCCTGTAGCGTCTGGGTATAGAGGGCGTGCCGCAGCAAGGCCTGGGCGTAGAGGGTCTGCGCCTCCAAGTCAGTTGGGGTACGGGCCAGGGCAGCGCGCGCTTGGTCCAGCGCCCCCTGAATACTGCTGCTCAGGGGTGGGGTGCGCAGGCTGGGGCGCAGCACAGCAAAGACCCCTTCGGCGCGGTCCAGCTCAATCAGTGCCGCCCCGACATCGGTGGGCCGCACGCTCTGGGCACGGCTTAGCGCGTGGCCAAGCTCACGGTAGGCGCCGAGGTCCTGCGCCTGCGCCGCAGGCAAGGAGACCAGCACCGCGCTCAGCAGCGCAGGTTGCAGCGCTGGGGCAATCTGTAAGAAGGCTCCTACTCGCTTCATTCAAGCGGCATTCTCGGTTTGGACTTGCCCCAGTTCTCCCAGCAGACGGCCCACGTTCACTTCAGGTCCGGCCAGGACGGCTACGGCATAGCTGCCGAGGGGGCGTACACAGACCACCGTGCCGCCTACCTGCGCCGACATCAGCCGCAAAGAGCGTCCGCGCAGCAGCAACACCGTGGCTGCCACCACGCTGCCCAGGGCCGACAAATCCTTGAGCGAACGCACCTGCACCACCTCGCCGTTTTCGCGGCACACCATCACGCTCTGCACGCCGCTGATTCGGCCCAGCTCGGCAATCAGACGAGTCTGATCGGCCCCCTGGCTCAGGTCATAGGCCCGCGCGACTGGGGCTGCCAGGTACTCAGGGTCTTCAAGCTCGAAGTCGTCTTCGCCGAAATCCCAGTCTTCACTGTCCGTGTCTTCGCTCTCGGCTGCCAAGCTGCTCTGCTCCCCCAGTTGCGTCAGGGTGTCAGTGGTGGCCGCCGTGGGTGTGAACACCGCCCCCAATTCCTGCGCAGCCAACTGTTCCGACAGTGCGCGCAGCATCCGGCGGCGCTCGTCCTCGTCCAGCAGGTCGGTATAGGCCCGGTCCAGGGCAGGAAAGAGCAGGCCCTGCAACTGCTCAGCGCTCAGCTCGGCGGCGTCCAGGCCCTGTTCCTGCAAGGTACGGTCCAGCACCTGCTGCAAGGCCACCACCGAAATGCCCCGCTCCTGAGCGGTGCTCTCCAGTGCGGAGGAGGCGAGTTGGTAGGGGGTAAGCAGTTCTGTGTCTGACATGACGTTCCTCACTTCACCCTAGAGTCACCCTTGTCACAGAACTGTTTTCTGGGTTTAGGCAGGCAAAAGGGTCTGCCGTACAGCCCGTACAGGTGGGCGCTTATCTGGGCAGAGCGCACAGGCTGACATTTCCCCGGCCCTGTTCGCCGGATGAGAAGCTGACGAAGAGGTCGGGCCGCTCCCCGTGCTGTGCCAGCCAGCTGCGGTCTTCGCCCAGGGCCGTCTCGGTGTCCTTGACCTGATAGCCCAGCTCCAGCAGCCGCTCCTGCACTGCTGGCAGGGTCTGGCGGGCGTCAGAAAACAGGATCACCTCGGGCTGCTGGCACTGCCAACCCCGGTAAGCGGCGGCCTGCGCAAAAGCGTCGGCAAAGCTCAGGCTCTGGAGCTGCGGTGGCGGGAAGCCGGTAGGAATATCCAGCTCCAGCAGCTTTGAGTGGCCGCCAGCGGCCCCTGGTGCGGCAGTCGCAGAGGCTGAAGCCGTATCGCCTGAAGAGGGGATTGGTCCTTTGTCCTGGATGACAGGCACGGGCGCGTCCATCTCCGGGCGGTCACGCAGCGCCCAAAAAGCGGTGCCCAGTCCCAGCAGCCCGACCAGTACGCCAACCAAGCCCAGCCACCAGCCACTGGGCAGTGCGGAACGCTGGCGCTCAGCGGCTGGCTCAGGTGGGAGGGGAGGCGGCGAAGAGACGTCCATCTTCTGCATTGTAGGTGCCAGGGCAGGCCGGGGGCCACCAGGCGGAGCGGACCCGGAGGCCGCACGCCCGCGCCGCAGCCTCTATGCTGAGGGTCATGACGCCTGCAGAATCTTCCCAAAAGGACAGGCCACCTACTGCCGACTCCAGCCTGCCAGCGGTGGCTGCACGTCTGCGCCGCATCGAGGCAGACTGGCGACGCCTGGGCGTGACCAGGGTGCGGATTTTTGGCTCGGTGGCGCGTGGGGAGGCCACCGATCTGAGTGATGTGGACCTGCTGCTGGACCTGCGCGAAGGCGCTGGCCTGCTGAGCCTGATGGCCGCCAAGGACCTGTTTGAAGGGGTGCTGGGCACCCGCATAGACGCCCTGACCGAAGGGGCCATCAAACCGGCCCTGCGCCGGGGCATCCTGACGGACGCAGTGGACATCATGGCTGTGCCGGACCGGCCTCACCGTACCCACCGCCGCAAACGCTGGCGCTGGCGTGTGTATGACCTGCTGGACGCTCTGGACCGCACAGCAGACTACACTGCGCCGCATGACCGGCAGTCCTTCCGACAAGATGAGCAGGCCGTAGACGCCGTCCTGCGGAATCTGGCGCGTCTGGGCGAAACCACCAAGTTCATCCCCCAGAGCCAGCAAGACCGTCACCCCCAGGTTCCCTGGGCCCTGCTGCGCGATATCCGCAATCTGGTGGCGCACGACTACTTCGGCATAGACCTGGACCTGGTGTGGCAGACCGTCCGGCATGAGCTACCGCAGCTGCGCCCACTGCTTCAGGAGCTGGCTGAAGAGGGAGAAGGAGGAGCCGAAGACGAAGGTGGCGGGGGAAGATAATGCCCGCGCCGTGCCGGTTGAGCGCAGTTCACTTTGATGGCGGTTCGGTTCTTTTCCTGATCGACCTGGATTTTGAAGCGGACCTGGAAGCCGAAGCGGCCCGGCTGGGTGAGCTGTTGGACCGAAACCTCGCCGAGGTCTTTTACTGCGACGCTGACTTTTGCCTGGACCTGGGCTGGTATGACGCCTCCGGCCTGGCTGACGGGCACTTCCCGGACGGCCAGTTCATCCTGCGGCTGTGTGGCGGGCGCGTGACCCTGCGCGAGTGGCGCACCCGCGACCTGCGCCAGTTACGGCGCTTTGTGCTCCAGGCCCGTGACCGCGCAGCGACGCTGCATCCCAGGCGCGACTTGCCGACCACGCTGCTGGAGCTGTACACCGACTCCGAACCGCTGGCCGCCGAGGTGGACCTTCTGCTGGCTGCTCACCTGCCGGGCCGCCGCGTCCGCCGCCGCCGGGCCTGGCATATCAGCGGAGACCGGCTGCTCTGGACGGCCCAGCCCCCGCTGACATTGGCCGAGGCAGAAGCTGTCTATGCGCCGCTGAAGGCGTGGCAGAGGGAGCGGCAGGAGCAGGCGTCCGTGTCCGAGTTGGAGGACTGGCTGCACCGCCTGCGCAGCTGAACTAATCCACCCGCGCTGGCCGCCGTCCCAGCGTATTGACCAGCAGCACCCCGCCCAGGGCAATAGCGCCGCCGAGCAGGGTCATCTCGGTGGGCCGCTCACCCAGCCACAGGTAGGCAATCAGGGTGGCGAGCACTGGCGTGACATACATCAGGTTGGTGCAGGCCGCTGCGCCCACCCGTGAAATCGCGTAGCTCCAGGTGAGGTATGCCAGTGCCGCTGGAAACAGCGCGATATAGGCCACCGTAAGGTGCGCGCTGAGTGGGGCCTGCGCCCACCCCTGAAGCAGCTCTGGCAAAAAGACCAGCATAGGAAGAGTCCCTGTGATGATGCTCCAGATGGTGAACTGGATAGGCCGTACTTGGGCGAGCAGCGGTTTTTGCAGCACGAAATACAGCGCACTGGCGAGCGCAGACCCCAGCACCAGCAGCGCCCCGGCGGTAAAGTCCATGCTCTGTCCGCGTCCCAGCACGATCAGCAGCACCCCGCCCAGGCTGATCAGGCTGCCCAGCCAGCCGAGAGGACTGAGCCGCTCCTGCCCCAGCGCGAGCGAGAGCAGGGCGGTCATGACCGGCACCACCGCGATGATGATGCTGGCGGTCCCTGCCGGGACGGTGACCTGGCCGTAGTTGAGCAGCAGATGGTAGGCCGTGATTCCAACCAGGCTCACCAGCACCACGGGCAGCAGCAGCCGCGCTGGCGGCGGCGGAATCCGGGCCACCAGCGCGTAACCGCCCAGCGCCAGACTGGCCACCGCAAAGCGGTACAGCGCCAGGGGGCCGGGGCCGAATTCCTGCAACCCGGACCGCACTCCCGCAAAAGCAGAGGCCCAGAACAAAATGGTGATCGCTGCGGCAGCCAGCGACCATGAATCCCACTGGCCCAGCGTGGGCTGCGGAGCGGTGCGGGCCAGGAAGTATTGGCGGGACATAGTCCACTATAAGCCGCGTTCCAGCGCTGTTAAGCTGATGTTGGGGCAAACTTCACCCTGCCCGGAAGGTGAGCCACATACACTACAGTGAACCCAACGGAGGAGATTCAAATGACCAAACAGACGAATAAAAATGGAAGTGACGCCAGCGCCCTCGGTGAGATTGACCAAAGCCGCCTGCTGAGCGGCGCGGCTGGTGGTGCCCTGCTGATGCTGGGCCTGGGCCGCCGTGGCGTGCTGGGCCTGGGGATGGCGGCTGTGGGCGGCTACCTCGCCTACCGCGCCGCGACCGGCTCGGACCCTGTGATGGAAGCGGCCGGTCTGGGCAGCGCCAGCGCCTCTGCCAAGCCCATTTTCGTGGAGCATTCGGTCGTGATTGACCGCCCCGCCCAGGATGTGTACGGCTACTGGCGCAAGCTGGAAAACCTGCCCCAAATCATGAGCCACCTGGAAAGCGTGACTGAGCTGGACAGCCGCCGCAGCCGCTGGGTGGCCAAGGCTCCGCTGGGCACCAATGTGGAGTGGGAAGCCGAAATCGTGAACGACAAGCCCGGCGAGCGTATCGGTTGGCACTCGCTGCCCGGTGCCACGGTGGACAACGCCGGCAGCGTGCAGTTCGAGAGCCTGGCCGGCGACAAGACCCGCGTGCATGTGGCCCTGAGCTACCGTCCGCCGGCCGGCGCCCTGGGTGCCGCTGTCGCCAAGCTGTTTGGTGAAGAACCCAGCCAGCAGATTGCCGAAGACCTCCAGAAATTCAAGGCCGCCTTTGAAGGCGGAACCGTGCCCAAGAACTGAGGCTCAACACTCAAACGATTGTCAGAAAGCGCCCCTCAGGAGGGCGCTTTTTTTCTTGCTTTTCTCGGGCGAATGGAAGCGGCGGCCATACCCGCATTGTTTCTGACTGCTCACACTACTCAAACGCCACTCTTGCTACAGCAGCACAGCTTTTTAGGAGTCGGCGTTGGACTGCTCTTCGCCCGCTTCCATCACCGTCAAAGAGCGCAGGGACTTGCCCTGGTGCCAGCCGTACTGCGGGTCATCCAGGCCCAAGGTCTGAGCGATGGTCTGTGCGGTGGCCTTGTCAGGTTCGTTTTCGTCGCCCAGACAAAACAGCAAGAACTTGCGTCCGCCCGGCGCGATGCGGATAAACAGGTCCTCGCCCAGCTCGATTTGCTGGGTGCGTCCGGTGCGGGCGGCGCGGGCCTGGCCGTCCACCAGAGCGGTGCGGACGCTGACGGTGACGGTTTCGTGAGCCATATGCGGCAGGCTAGCACGCGGCCCGCCACAGACCTGGGACGCTACGCAGAATGGTAAAACAGAGCATGACCACCCAATCTCCGCTCGCTGGTTCCCCGCTGAGTAGCGTGCGCCGTCAGGTGCAGGACATTCCGGCTTACCCCTACGTGCCCAGCAAGGCCCGTATCAAGCTGGACCAGAATGAGAGCGCCTACGACTTTCCGGCTGAGCTCAAGGCATTGGCAGCGCAGCGAATGCTGGAGCGCCCCTGGCAGCGCTACACCGACCTGAACACCACCGAGCTGCGGCAGGCCATCGCCCGGCTGGAGGACTGGGACGCGGCGGGCGTGGTGGTAAGTTCGGGCAGCAACGTCATGATCAAGGTGCTCACCGAGCTGGCCGGTATCGGGCAGACGGTGCTGACCACTGACCCCACCTTTGCGGTGTATCCACTAGAAGCTGGAATGCTGGGCGCAGAGCTGGTCAAGGTGCCGGTGCAGCCTGACCTGTCGCTGCCCGCAGAGGCCCTGAAAAAAGAGCTGGAGAGCCGTGGCCCTGGCCTGTTTGTGCTGATTCAGCCTCAGGCCCCCACCGGCCACGCTGACCGGCCCGAGGTGGTGCGCGGCCTGGTCGAGACGGCTGCTGCCCATGGCTGGCTGACCGTGATTGACGAAGCCTACTACCAGTTCAGCGGCACCGATTACCGTGCTCTGGTGCGCGAGCATCCCAGCGTGCTGAGCCTGCGGACCTTTTCCAAAGCCTGGGGGCTGGCCGGGCTGCGGCTGGGTTATGCGCTGGCCCACCCCGAGCTGGCCGCGCAGCTGAGCAAGCTGGTGCCAGCCTTCTCAATCAATGTGCTGACCCAGTGCGCGCTGGAAGTGGCGATGGAGCACCCTGAGTACGTGCGTGAGCGGGTTGAGGAAAATAACCGCGAGCGTGAGCGGATGCTGGCCGCCCTGGAAGGCCATCCCCACTGGAAAGCCTGGCCCAGCAGCACCAATTTTTTCCTGATTCAGACGCCTGACGATGCAGCGGCGGTGCGCCTGCTGGAACAGCATGACGTGGTGGTGCGCGGCCAAAAAGGTCTGCCGGTGCTGGGCGACTGCTTGCGCGTGAGCGTAGGCAAGCCCGAAGACAACGACGCTTTTTTGCAGGCTGCTGAAGCGGCCCGCTGAGCCGAAAAGGGGAGAGGGGCGGCGCAGATGGTGGCTGTGCGTCTGAGGCCACGGCTCAGCCTGGTTCAGAGAGCAGCTACAGTGGCCCAGTGACTGAGTCGCCCCCAAGCACTCCTGGCGAAGCGGTGCCGCCAGGCTACCCGCCCCGTTCGCCCTGGCCGCGTGCAGGGCGGGTGTGTACGGCCTGCGGCGCTTGCTGCTCTGCGCCGGATATTGCTGCGCTCCACAAGCCTTTGGGCGTGCCCTGCCTCCATCTGGGACGGGAACAGGAAGGCGCAGGCTGCCTGTGTGCGGTGTATGCTCAGCGCCCGGCCATCTGCCGGTCCTACCAACCGGACTGGGTGTGCGGTGAAGTGGCTCCGCTGCCGACGCTGGAGGCACGCACGCGGCGCTTCTTGGAGATTTACGGTCTGCTGGAGGAAGCGGCTGGCGAGAGTGCCGGACCAAAGAGCAGTTGACCGAAAGGTATCCGCCGTTGCTGCGAGCCAAGCGGGGGAGACAGGGCCGAATGCAGCAGGATGTTTAGTCTGCCAATCGCTCTCTCCCCGCGCCGTATACTGAACTTTGCCTGCCGAACTGCGGCACTGCTGAGCCCCCAGTGGGACGGCTCAGCCCAGACAAGGAGTGAACGCCATGCAAGAACTGCAAGAAAAATTGGCGTCCCTCCGGGAGTATCTTTGACATTCCCGGCAAGGAACGCCGCCTAAACGAACTTGACCACTTTCTGGCCGATCCGGACCTGTGGAATGACCAGAGCCGTGCCCGTAGCGTCACCCAGGAAGCCACTGGTGTACGCGGTGTAGTCGAAAAGTACCGTGGGCTGAAATCCGATCTGGACGGCCTGGCCGAGATGCTAGAACTGGCTGAAGGCGACGAAGAGCGCGAAATGCTGCTGGAAGAACAGGCCGGGATTGAGCAGCGGGTAGATGAGCTGTACCGCGAGACTCTTTTCACCATGAAGCACGCCGATACCTCGGCCATCATCCGCGTCAAGGGCGGCGCAGGCGGCACCGAAGCTCAGGATTGGGCCGGAATGCTGGCCCGCATGTACATGCGCTGGGCCGAGCGCCGGGGCTACAAGGTAGACATTCTCGACGAGCAGCCGGGTGACCAGGCGGGCTACCAAAGCATTGAATTCATCATCCGGGGCGAAAAAGCTTACGGCATGATGAGTGCTGAGCACGGGGTTCACCGCCTGGTGCGGGTGTCGCCCTTTGACTCCAACAACCGCCGCCAGACCAGCTTTGCCAGTGTGGATGTGGTGCCGGAAGTGCCCGAAGAAGAGATTGATATTCATATTCCCGACTCCGACCTGCGCCGTGACGTGTTCCGCTCACAGGGCTCGGGCGGGCAGGGTGTGAACACCACCGACTCCGCCGTGCGCCTGACCCACTTGCCCACCGGCATCGCCGTGGCCTGTCAGATCACCCGCAGCCAGATCAAGAACCATGAGCTGGCCCTGCAAATCCTCAAGCAGCGGCTGTACGACATCGAAATGCGTAAGCGTGAAGAAGAAGCGCTGGCCGCGCGTGGGCAGCAGTCGAGTGTAGAGTGGGGCAGCCAGATGCGCTCCTATGTGCTGGACAAGCAGTACATCAAAGACCACCGCTCGGGCCTGATGCAGCACAACCCCGATGATGTGCTGGACGGTGACCTCGACGACCTGATGTGGGCGGGCCTGGAGTGGAAGGCCGGCAAGCGCGTGGCGGAGGAATCCGGCGACGACGACTAAGCAGGTCTGCGCCGGGGCGGGAAAAAGAGGCCGGACGTGCCCCTGATTTCCCCGCCCCGGCGATTCTGTGCCAACCGTGTGCGCGGCGGTCCACTAGACTGGCAGGCACCACAATGACTTCTTTGCCACCTTCCCATTCCATGCCTGAGATTCCGGCTGCGGCCGCGGCTGGTGTTCAGCCGGTCCGTTTGCTGGGGAGCGGCAGCACGGCGCATGTCTACCTGGCCTATGACCAAGGGGGCCGTCAGGTGGCCCTCAAAGTCCTGCTTCCGGCTGCGGCGCGGCAGGACAATCCTGGCGCAGCCGAGATGTTTGCCAACGAAGTCCGCATGACGCTGCAACTGCGTCACACCCATCTGGTCCGGGGATACAGCGGGCAGGCGTACGGCGAGGGCGCTTACCTGACGCTGGAGTATTTCCCCGAAGGTTCCCTGGACGGCCAGCTGACGGCGGGAGCGCCGCTGCCGCTGGAGCGGGGAGCAGGCATTCTGCATGGCGTGGCGGCGGGGCTGCACTACATGCACGGTCAGGGCGCGGTCCACCAGGATGTCAAGACGCAGAATGTCTATCTGGACGGCAACCGTGCGGTGCTGGCTGATTTTGGAGCGTCCTACATGATTGCCCAGGGCGGGCGGGCAGGCGGCAGCCCTTTTTATATGGCTCCTGAAATCTACCGGGGAGAAGGCGGCACGGCGGCCAGCGATGTGTATTCCCTGGGGGTGCTGGGATACGAGGTGCTGGCTGGTCAGCGCCCCTTCCGCGCCGAGAGCTACGAGGACCTGATGGGTGAGCACCTGCTGACTGCGGCCCCGGCCCTGTCGCACATCGCTCCGCAGGTGCCCCGTTCGCTGGCGCGGCTGCTTCAGCGGGCCCTTGCCAAAGCGCCGGCAGACCGCCCTGGGTTGGACGAACTGCTGGAAGCACTGGCGGAGGCCGCTGGAAACCAGTCACCCGCTCCCGCCGGAACTGCGACCGAAAAGGGCGTGACTGAGAGTGGCGTTCGGCTGGGCCGACATGCGGCAGCTCCCGCCCCTGAGTGCAGGGCAGCGGACGAGCCAGCCAGCGGCCTGTTCTCACGCTGGAATCCTTTCCGCAAAAAGGGCGGCCCTTCCTGAATTGTGGTTAGGCTGGAATCTGGCCAAGCTGAACTTGGGTCAGGGCTGAGCGTCCTGCCAGGCCTGCTCCAACTGCTCCGCTGCCTGCACACTGACGACCAGGCGCAGACGGCTGGCCGTGCGCTGAACCTCGGCCCCGAACGCCGCTGGGTCTGCCGAGTTGGCCAGTCGCTGGAGAATCTCCTCGCTGCGTGCCCCCAAATTGGCCTGGAGAACGGGCGCGACGGCGTCCATGGCCCGCTGAACATCGAAATCCGCAGGTGACTGCTGCCCTAAGTCTGAAGGTGGCTGGTGTTGGTGGCCTGTGGGCAGGTCGCTCAGCAGACCTGAGACGTCAGCGGAGGTCTGCACCGGCTGCAATAGCCCAAGCCGCAAGAGTCCGGCAATTGCCTGCTCTGTTGCGGCTTGGGACAATCGCGCCGCTTCACACAGTTCGGCAGCAGTCCGCTGTCCCAAGCAGGACATGTACACCCGCAGCTCCTCCCGTGAAAGGGGCTGCGTGGCCTGACGGGGCAGGCGGCGAAATGCGCCAGTGCTGATTGGGGAATCTCCCATTAGCCCAGTGCGGCGATCACATCACGGATAAGCCGCAGGACCAGGGTGACAAAAGCCGCCCCCAGCAGCAGGATGACGGCCAGGACCAGGAGTGAGCTGTTTTCAGGTTGTCCCAGGGCCAGCACGGTGGCAGCCAGGTAGCCCAGCGCGAACATCAGAATCATGGCCAGCAGTTGGCTCAGGCGAAGCCCAATGACGCCGCCCTGAATCTCGCGCCGCAGCTGAGAGCCGCTGAAGAGGTTGTAAACCATAATCGCCAGACCAGCGACCAGAAGAAGAATAGTTATATTCATGTCATTTTCCCTGTATGTGTTACTGACTTTATGGTTACGCTATCCGGCAGTGCCCCACAACATGCTTACAGCGCGTCCTGAACGGTGCTGATGGTCTTCTTCATCCTTGTGCGTGAGCTCCTGAAGCTTTGCTGTTCCATTTTTCCAGCCTGGACTCAGGGCCGGACTTTCTCGAACAGCAATAGAGGAGCGTCCAGCGCGGCAGCTCGCCAGATGTCCTGGCGGTGCATGGCCTGTGGCGGGCAGCTGTCCACGCAGGCCATGCAGCCGGTACAGGCGCTCAGGTCCAGGGTCAGGTGCAGGGTTCCGGCAGCGTCATGTGTGCGGGTGATGGCCTCGGTGGGGCAGACATTGGAGCAGACTGGGCAGTCCATGCACTTTTCGTCAACCAGAGGTGCAGGCCAGTACACCGGGGCGATGGGTGCGGGGGATGGACTCAGGCTGGCCTTGCGCCAGCGCCATTCCTGGGGCGTGCGTTCGGCGGGTTCGGACCAGTCCACAAACGGCAGCGGAGATTCGGGGATCAGGCCCACCAGCTCGCGGCGGCCACTGCTGACCAGCTGACCCAGTGCGCCGCGCCGTGAGAATCGCTGAGCGCGGGCCTGGTCCTCTGGCCGAGCGGCCCTCACCTCCACCTGCGCCGGACGGCCAGTGGCTTCACGCAGCCGCTCAGCGTCACTCAATACGCGGTGTAGGCGCTGCGGCACGTCGGGGGCACCTACGGGGCACGCGGCGCAGTCGCCGTGAATCAGCGTCAGTGGCACGTCCCACGCGCCAGCTGCCGACAGGAGCGCGGGCGTCACGCGCCCCAGGCAGGTGAGGCTGGGGCCACCCGCTCCGCTTTGCGAACAGGTGAGGCTGGCTTCGGTCTCCGGCTGCCCAGGCCCTCCCCGCTGGCCCTGAACCGAGGTCAGCGGACCAGTCAGGTCGTATTCCAGTGCGCCGCTGGGGCAAGCCTGCACGCACAGGCCGCAGCCGGTGCAGCGGTCTGGGTCAATCTGCACCGAGTTGCCCAGAGGGCCGAGGATGACCGCTTCGTGCGGGCAAGCCTGGGCGCACAGGTCACAGCCATCTACCGTCTGACGCTCGCGGAGGCAGCGTTGGGCGGTGTAGCGCGGTTCCAGGGTGCCCAGTTCGCTCAGGCGGTCCAGCCAGCGGTTCATGAGGTCTCCCTAAGTGTGGTCAGGCCTGTTATCTGCCGCACGGCAGCGGCCACCTCCTGCGGGTGCGTCCAGTGCAGCTGGTGGCCGCCGCTCAGCAGCCGCAGCTGTGCTCGGGGGAGCTGCGCCGCCAGCGGTATGGCGTGGTCCTGCGCAGGCGAAAGGGCGTCCTGATTGCCAGCCAGCAGGGCCACCGGCAGGTGCAGCTCAGCGTAGCCTGGCATCAGCCCCCTCAGTTCGCGGGCAATGGTGCGGTTCTCCTCCGCCAGGGCCAGCAGCTGTGAGCGCCGCAGCGAGAAAGCGCGCATCATGCGCCGCCAGGGCTGGGGCATGGGGGCCGGCGCAAAGGCGCGCCCGCCTTCGAGCTCGACCACGGCGAGGCCCAGCGGAATCAGCAAAATGCGCGTGACCAACCACTTTGCTGGCGGCCACGCCAGCAAGCGGGCCAGCGGCCTGGTCAGCCCCGGTGCCGGAAAAGCCAGGGGGGACACCAGCACCAACCCACTGACCCGGTCTGGTCGCCGCGCGGTCAGGGCCAGCGCCACCGGCGCACCGTAGGAATGGCCCAATAGTGTGGCCTGCGTTACGCCCAGGGCGTCAAGCAATTCGGCCAGTTGCTGGGCTCCCGCCGACACGGTGATTTCGCCGCTGGCCGGAGTATAGCCGTGCCCCAGTCGGTCAGGCGCGATCAGGCGGTAATGGGGTGCCAGCAGCGGCCACAACGGTGAGCTGGGCCAGTCGTGGGCCACTCCGTCGCTGCCGTGAATCAGGACCAGCGCGGGCCCGGACGGGGTGCCGCCTTCCACCACATGCACCGGCCCAGAAGGGAGGCGCAGCGTCCGCCCCAGCGGGGGATAGCGCCGCTCGGTGCGGCTTTGCCAACCGGAGACGCTCAGGGCACCGGCTGCCAGCAGGGCTGCCGCAGACAGCAAGGATCGTCGGGAGGGAAAAGGCAGCGGCACAGCGGACCCAGCATAGCCCGGTCCCGGTCAGAGAATGGCTGCTCAGGCTGCGATTGCAGCCGCTTGCTCAAGCCTATGGGGGATGGGCCTATGGGGCAGTTGGCAGTGGCAATGCCCCAGGGAGGCTTAACGCCTTTTCACCCGGCTGCGCTGAGTCTGCCCGCACAATGCAACCATGACCACTCCTGAGCGCGATTTCCAGCAGACTCGGCCCGAAGACCAGCGTGACGAACGGGCGGTGCCTGCCGACGCGGCTGACGCTGTGAACACCACTGACCGTACCGCCCCCAGTGACGCGGCGGGCAAGCCGCTATACGCCGAGCAGGACCTGCGCCAGACTGCCGGGGTTGGTGGGGACGGGCCAGCCGCTGTGCCGCCCCGCACGCTTTCTCAACCTGCACAGGCTGACACTGCACAGGCCGACAATGAACCGGGCAGCCGTCTCGGCAAAGTGCGTACCGTTACCTACTCCGCCGAGACAGGCGGCGTACAGGTGGTGGAGGAGCACCGCCCCGCACCGAGTACGGAGCACGCCAGGGACGACGGCGGCGTGCTGGGCAGCCTCAAAGACACCCTGCTGAGCCGCACAGAGGGCCTGCGTCAGCGCGGCGAACAACTGGCGAATACGGCCCGACTCAAGGTGGAAGTGATGGGCTACAGCCGCGACCTCGAAAGCCTGTATGCCCGGTTGGGCCGCGCCTACCACCACCGCGCCGCCCCCGAGATTCTGGACCTGATTGAGCAGGAGATTGCCCAGGTTGAGCGTGACATCGCCCTGCGTGAACGCCAGATGGAGAGCCGGGACGTCAGCCGCGAGTTGAACGTGCAGCGCGCCCGTGCTGAACGTGAGCGTCCAGCGGTGCATCTGCCCGAACCGACGGTGCCCAGCGTCTCCGGTGCATTTGGGGTTGAGGAGCGTCCGCCCCAGATTCAGCACCACCTGGAGACCGAAAAGCGGGACACTTTCTTTGGGCTCGATAAGGGCGGTGTGGACCAGCAGGCCACGGTGGCAGGTGGCAACGCTGCTTTTGACACCCAAATCGAACCCGAAGATTCGGTGGTGTCGCTGGGGGATCTGGAAAAAGCTGACAACCGCTGAGCGGCAACTTGGCGAGCAGGTCCGGCCTTCTGCTGAAGGGGCCGGGCCTGCTCTTTGACGCGGCTACAGGTCGCGCCGGCTGAAGTGCCACATCGCCGCCAGGACTGCCAACACCGTCAGACAGATGGACCACAGGAGCATGGCCGGGCTCACCGGGTCGCTGCCAAAGAGCGGATTGGGCACCGGAGACAGCTTGAGGCCCGCATTGACTTCGGGGTGTTGCAAGTGGTAGCTGGCCCCCAGCCACAGCTCGTTGGTGGGCATCAGGGTGTTGGCGGCGCGGCTGAGGGTCTGCATGACTGGGCTATTCACCAGCGTGCCGATGGCATTCAGGAAGCCTCCGGCCATGCCCACGCCGTACAGCACAAAGACCCCGATACCGTTGGCGAGCGTGGTAAAGAGGGTGCTGCCCAGCACGGTCAGGGCCGTAGTCAGCAGGATGCTCAGGACGATGAGGGCTATGGCGGCCAGTGGATTGGGCGGCATAAAGCCAGTAATGAGGTACACGCCGCCCAGCATCACAGCGCTGACCAACAGGACATAGGCCGCATTCACGATGCTGAAGCCCAGCCAGCGTCCGGCGACCAGCTCGGCGCGGCTGACTGGGCGCGAAATAACACTCTGCACCACGCCGCTTTCTACGTCGGCACTGACTGAACCCACGGTGGACAGCACTGCCATGAGTGATCCCAAAAAGGTGACGAGATACATGCCGAACATGGCCGCAAAATTCACCGGAATCAGGGCGCTGCCCAGCTCGCCGGTCACTGGGTCCAGGCCACCGGGCCGGTCCAGGAAATCCAGGTACATGCGGTAAATCCCATACAGATAGAACCCTACGAACAGCGCTGTCAGAATCAGCAGGACTGCGACCAGACGCTTGCGCAGCGATTCGCGTAAGGACAGCGAGGCCATCAGGCCCACGCGGCGGGGATTGAGGTTAAAGTCGCTGAACTTAAGCATGGGCTGCCTCCGGTGCGTTGGTGGGGGCCGGGGCCGCTTCACCGCTTTGGCCGACCAGTTCCAGGAAAATGTCTTCCAGTTCGGGGCGCAGCGGGGTCAGCGCGTACAGCTGCGCTCCACTGTCCAGCAAGCGGCGGGCCAGCTCGGGCACCTGGCTTTCGCTGTTCAGGCCCACTTCCAGCGTGACTGTGCCAGCTGGCTGGGCTTGCTGCGACAGAATCGGCCCGAAACTGCGGAGTATGTTGAGCGTGGCCGGGGGGGCGGTGTCCAGCTCTACACGCACGCGCAGGTCGCCGCCCATCACTTCGCTGAGGCGGCCCTGGCGCAGCACCTGACCCTGGCGCACGAACGCCACATGGTCACACACCTGTTCCACCTCTGCCAGCAGGTGCGAATTCAGAAAGACACTGACACCTTCGCCGCGCAGGTCTTCAATGATGCGGCGCACTTCTATACGCCCGATGGGGTCCAGGGCGCTGGTCGGTTCGTCCAAAAAGACCAATTCGGGCCGCGCCAGCAGCGCCGAGGCCAACCCGGCCCGCTGAAGCATGCCTTTGGAATAGCCTTCCAGCCGCTCGCCCCCGCGCCCGGCCAGCCCCACCCGCTCCAGCACCTGCGGCACACGGGCGCGAATCTCGGCGCTGCGCAGCCCGGCCAGCTGTCCGTGAAAGGTCAGGAATTCATCCCCAGTCATCCAGGTCTGGAAGCGAAACTGCTCGGGCAAAAAGCCCAGCCGCGCCCGCACCGCCGGGTTGTCCGGCGAGCCGCCCAGCACTTGCAGTTGCCCTGAGGTGGGCCGCACCAGGCCCAGCAGCATTTTGACCGTGGTGCTTTTGCCTGCGCCATTGGGACCCAGGAACCCGAAGACTTCGCCGCGCCCGACCCGGAGGTTCAGGCCGCGCACGACCTCTTTGGGGCCGTAGCTCTTGCGCAGGTCGTGGGTCACGATGACGGGCGTGCTGGCAAGAGGAACGGTCATGCTTCTCAACATAGTCGCCGCGCCCGGGGGCAATTGTCGGATGGGGACACTCAGCCAGAGGCTGGGCGGGGATGTGCCTGCACCTGACCGGGCCTACAGGGCCGCTCCCTATAATGAGCCCTATGAGACGGCTGGGCGGCTACGAATTGCAGCGGAACTTGGGGGGGACAGACGCTGCGCAGGTCTGGCAGGGACTGGAGAGCGCCAGCGAAAGTCCTGCGCTGATCTTTGTGCTGCCCGCCGCTTACTTGCTGTCTGCCCGGCCTGACCTTGCCACTCGGCACCCCGCCCTGCTCCCTCTGGCCCACTCCGGTGTAGCCGAGGTGCCCGGCGAAAACGGGCAACCGGGAGGCCGCGCTGCCTACCTGGGCAGTGCCCTGCCACCCGGGGCCGAGCCGCTGCGCTCACTGGACCGCGCTGCACTCCTGGACTTGCTGGGAGCACTGGCAACCCTGCACCGCGCAGGTGCAGCCCACGGGGGCGTGCGCCCAGAACTGCTGTGGCGGCGCGGGAACCAGGTTTATCTGGCTGGAGCGGGCGTGCCCTGGCAACGGGAGCGGGAGCCGAACCCTTTGGCCGTTCCCGATTTTGCCCAGGATGTGCGGCGGCTGGGCGGAGCGCTTGCTGACGTGCGGGAGGAAGCGGATTTGCCCGCTGGCTGGCTGCCTGCGCTGCGTGAAGCCACGGCCCCGCAGGCGGCGCAGGACCTGCTGGCCCGCTGGCAGGAGGAACCCAGGCCGGAGCTGGCTGCCCAGCCTAATCCCCCCCAGAAGCTGACTGCCACAAGACCGCTGGTCCCGACACCGCCACGACCTGCAACGCCGCCACCTGCGACCCCGCTGTCCTCGGCTGCGCCGGTCACTGCGTCTGGTGGGGTGCGGCGGGGGGTGTCGCCCTGGCCGTGGCTGCTCACTTCGCTGGCGCTGGCGGGGGTGCTGGCTGGCAGTTTCTGGGCGTATCAGAACCTGAAAGTGCCTGGTGCGCCGCTTGAACCTCCGGCTTGCTGCGAGGTGCGCTATACCGTGCGCGGCAGTGAGGTGCCGGTTCAGCTGCGCGTGTTGGACGCCCCGCCGCAGCTAACCGTAGACCCCCAGCAGGCCGAGGGCACCGCTCCCGGCACCATGCAGCTGCCCGGTCCTGGCGAGTACCGCATCCGTGTGTCGGCTGACGGCTACGCCCCGCAGACCATCAGCGTGACGGTGCCGCGCAGTTTGCCGGTGGCTATCGAGCTGGAATAAGCAGGCTGGACTAAGCGGACTGGACCAACCCTGTGTGTGCTGCTCCCCGGTAGACTGCTCTGAAGATGCGTTCCCTCTCCTTTTTGCTGGTCTCGCTGCTGTGTGCTTGTCAGCCTGCGCCGACCACTTCTACCACTTCGGCCCGTGCTGCTGAGGCTCAGCCACAGACGAGCTCCGCCCCGGCTGCGCCAGCCACTGCACCAGATATGCCCGCGCTGGTGCCCACGCTGAGGCCCGAAGTGCTGAAGCGATTTCCCCATGACCCAGCCGCTTTTACCCAGGGGCTGCAATGGGTAGAGGGCCGCCTGCTGGAAAGCACCGGCCAGGTGGGCGAGTCTGGCGTGCGTTGGGTAGACCCCAGCACCGGGCAGATAGAGGCGCAGGCCCCCACCCCCAGTCCACAGGCGTTCGGTGAGGGAGCCACATTCCTTAATGGACAGGTGTACCACATCACCTGGCAGACCGGCGAGGCCTACCGCTTTGACCAGGCGCTGCAACTTCAGGAGACCTACGCCTACCAGGGCGAAGGCTGGGGCCTGACCCACAACGGCCAGGAACTGATCATGAGCGACGGGAGCGCTGCGCTCTTTTTCCGTGACCCACACACCTTCAAGGTGACCCACCAGATCACCGTGACCGACGGAGGCCAGCCAGTCCCGCAGCTCAACGAGTTGGAATGGGCAGACGGCGCCATCTGGGCTAATGTCTGGATGCAGGACCGGATTGCCCGCATTGATCCCCAGACGGGCAACGTCACCGGCTGGCTGGACGCCTCCGCGCTGGCCGACGAGGCGGCGCGTACGGCCTCTGAGCAGGGCCGCCCCCTGACCCGCGACGATGTGCTGAACGGTATTGCCTACAACGCCGATACCGGCACCTTTTTCCTGACTGGCAAGCGCTGGCCGGTGCTGTTTGAAGTGCAGGTCAGCGGCGGCGAGTAGGGTTCAGCGGCGGTCCCCTTTCAGCTCCCAGACGGGGGGCTGGGCAGCCGGGCATTGGCCTTCAGCTCAGAGCACCCAGTGCCCGCTGCACCCGCGCCCAAATCGCCGCGTCCAGTTCATCTGCGGAGCGTGTGGCGTCCAATACCAGCCAGCGCTCCGGCTCGGCAGCGGCCAGGTCCAGAAAGCCTGCGCGCAAACGCCGGTGAAAGTCCAGCGGCGCATTTTCCAGGCGGTCGGGCTGTCCACGCGCCGCGACCCGCGCCAGGCCCGCCGCAGGGTCCAGGTCCAGCAGCACGGTCAGCGCTGGGGTCAGGCCGCCGGTGGCCTCAGCCGTCACGCGGCGCAGAAAGTCCATGTCCAGCCTGCGTCCGTAGCCCTGATAGGCCAGTGTGGAGTCGGCGTAGCGGTCGCACAGCACCACGTCGCCGCGCTCCAGCGCCGGGCGCAGGCGTTCGCGTACCAGTTGGGCCCGGCTGGCCGAATACAGCAGAAACTCGGCCAGGGGCTCCATGTTGAGGGCCGGGTCCAGCAGGGTCGCCCGCACCTGTTCACCCGCCGGAGTCCCGCCTGGCTCTTTGGTCGCCAGGACCTGATGGCCTGCCCCTTCCAGCCTCGCCCGGAGCCTCTCCAGCTGGGTGCTTTTGCCCGCGCCTTCCGGCCCCTCGAAGCTGATGAACAGACCACTGAGTGCCTTCGCCTTTTTGTTTTCTGTCACTGGTTTACAGTCCTGTGGGCTGGTGAATGAACTGCCAGGGCAGCCCGAATTCTTCTTCGATTTTGGCGGCCAGGGCACGCACGCCGAAGACTTCGGTTTCGTAGTGACCGGCAAATACGGCATTCAGACCGTATTCAAAGGCGTCGTGGAAGTATTTGTGCTCCGGCTCGCCGGTCAGCAAGGTATCCAGGCCCATGCGGGCGGCTTCGGGAATCAGGCCCGCACCCTCGCCCGAATTGATGCCGATGCGGTGTACAAACGGGTGGCTGCCCGAGTGAACCAGGCAGATTTCGCCGGTCAGCTTCTGAATGCGGTCCGCGAAGTCCTGCAAGTCCAGCTCGCGGGGCAGAGTCCCGGCCAGGCCGTATCGGCGTCCGCCGTATTCGCCAAAGTCCTCCAGGTCTTCCAGGCCCAGGGCGCGGGCGATCATCGCGTTGTTGCCCACTTCGCGGTGGTAGTCGAGCGGCAGGTGCGAAGCGTAGAGGCTCAGTCCGGCGTCCAGCGCTGCTTTGACCCGGCGGCCATGTGGCCCCGTCACGGCCAGTGGCTTGCCCCAGAACAGGCCGTGATGCACCAGCAGCAGGTCTGCGCCTGCATCGGCGGCGGCCTGAATAGAGCGCAGGCTGCTGTCCACGCTGGCGGCAATACGGGTCACGCGGTCTTTGCCCTCAATTTGCAGGCCGTTGAGGCTGACGTCGCTAAAGGCGTCGGTGTCCAGGTACTCGTTCAGCCAGCGCACCAGTTCGTCGCGGGGGACGCCGACCTCGGCGCGTGCAGGAGCAGCAGTGTTGGGGTTGGAAGCAGTCATGGGTCTCAGTGTAGTAGGTCGCCCTGACAGGCGGGGCGGCGGCGCTCACGCTCTTCGGGCAGCTCACTTCCTGCTGCTGACATGAGGCTGACATGAGCTTGACATGAGGCTGACGGGTGAGGCTCAGGCTTGACCTATGAAAAAGATGTTGACTCTTGGCCTGACCCTCCTTGCTGCTGCGGGTGCTTCCGCTTCCGCTCAGACCATCACCGGCGCGGGCGCTTCGTTCCCAAACCCCCTGTACTCCAAGATGTTCGCTGAGTACAAAAAGCAGACCGGCGTGACCGTGAACTATCAGTCGGTGGGCTCCGGCGCAGGCCAAAAGCAGATCATCAACCGCACCGTGGACTTTGGGGCAAGTGACAACCCCATGACCAACGACATGATGAAGCCCGCTCCTGCAGCGCTGCTGCACGTGCCCACCGCTATCGGCGCTGTGGTGCCCGCATTCAACGTGCCCGGCGTGAGCAGCATGAAGCTGACCGGCGAAACCCTGGCGGGCATCTACCTGGGCAGCATCAAAAAGTGGAACGACCCCAAGATTGCTGCTCTGAACCCCGGTGCCAAGCTGCCCGGCCTGCCCATCACCCCCGTGCGCCGCTCTGACTCCTCGGGCACCACCTATGTGTTCACCGACTACCTGAGCGCCGTGAACCCCACCTTCAAGAGCAAAGTGGGACGTGGCAACTCGGTGAAGTGGCCTGTGGGCAGCGCCGCCAAAGGCAATGACGGGGTGGCCGGTGCCGTCAAGAACACCCCCGGTGCCATCGGTTACGTGGAGCTGGCCTACGCCAAGCAGAACAAGCTGCCCTTTGCCCAGCTGAAGAACAAGGCCGGCAACTGGATCACCGCCGACAACGGCCCCGCTTCGGCTGCCGCTGCTGGCGTGGTGATTCCCAGCGACACCCGTGTCAGCATTGTGAACTCGGGCAACGCGCAGGCTTGGCCCATCGCCAGCTTTACCTATGTCATCTTCTACAAAGAGCAGAAGTACGGCAGCCGCACCGAAGCCCAGGGCAAGAACCTCAAGAACCTGCTGTGGTGGATGACCCACGATGGCCAGAAGTTCAATGAGGGCCTGGACTACGCCAAGCTGCCCGCCGGCATGATGCCCAAAGTGGAAAAAGTCATCAAGAGCATGACCTACGGCGGCAAAGCCCTCTGATCCCCTGCTAGCCTGCTCAAGTCCTCATGCGTGCTGGCCCAGTTCCCTCGGTGGAGCTGGGCCTTTGACTGCATCTGAACATCTGCATAGGAAAGCGGCCCCCTTTCCCAGTGTGTCTGGGTGAGGGGGGCCGCTCAGTGTTGAATCAGAAGGCTTACCAGCGAGGATTCAGACCGAAATCGTAGGGCAGAGCAAACTGGATGTAGGTATGACGGTCATTGCCGAGGGCTGGGAGCGTCACTGTAGGCTTGACCTGTTCCAGACCGCCCGGGACAGAACCTCCCTGCACGTACAGGTATTCGCCTCGGCTGACCAACCCGTCCACCCACACTTCATGGAGCGACTGGCTCAGGCGCTGTGTTCGGGTGACCCCCGACGACAGATGGCCTGCAGCCACCATATTTCCGGTGCTCGCCACAAAGCGGCCATCGCTCCTGAGCTGGAGATGCTCGAAGGGGAGCAGGTCAGGATTTTCGCTGCGCAGTTCGGCGAGGGGCAGCTCGGCATTCTGAAGTGGAGTGCCGTCCGCGCCAAAGGTCAGCAAGAAGGACTTCTCCGGCTCAGTCGGCGTGCCCTCGGCGCTGTGGGTCACGCGCTTGGAAGTGACCAGCAGGCCGACCCCATTCTCGTGAGCAGCAAGGTCACGCAGGCCCACCGCCTGATCCGTATCCCAGAACACCTGCCACTCCACCTGTCCGCCGCGCAACTTGGTCACGCCAGCCACCGAGGGGCAGACTTCCACGCAGTCCTGTTCGTAGGAGGTAAAGGTGGCCACATAGATACTGCCGTCGGGCGCGGTATCCATTTCGCTGCCGGTGTAGTTGTCGGCGTACTGCCTGGGCGGGAGCAGCGTGGTGGTATGGTCGACTTCTACATTGTCCCAGGCGTGGTGCGAAAGCTCATAGACTCGCGTGCCAATCGGGGCCGTAAAGGAACCGTAGAAATTCCACTTGTGAGGCGTCGACACCACAGTTCCTTGCTGACCGGCCCGCATCTCCGTGGCAGGAGTCAGAAACAGCGCCGGATGGTACGGTCCGTCCACATTGGTCGTGCGGGGTTCCAGCGCTGCATTCATCAGCCGGACCTCGGTGTTCATGGGGGCCATAGGATTCAGCATGGACGAGCTGTCACCGTAAGCATTCATCACATAGAGGTCTTGATCCGGCGCATCTTCCGTGGCTACAGCCCAGGTTCCCCCGTACACTTCCTCCCCGGGTTGGAGGTCAATCTCGGGCTTGGGGACGGTGTAATGCCGCTGGGCAAGCAACTCTCCCGTGGCAGCGTGCTTCCTGAGCACAAAGTCAGAAGACTGACCGTAGCGACTGGCGGCAATGTTGGGCATGGTAACTTCGCCCTGCGGTCCCACGGCGACCCGTCCACCCATGTCATACGACTGGTGGGCGGGGACCGGGCCATTCCAGCGGGGCAGGGTGGCCTGGCCCTGCTGGAGTGGTGTCAGGGCTTGTGGAGCCAGGGACAAGATCTTTGCGGCGGGCAAATGGATACGCCGGGCAGCTGGACCTTCACCCAGGACCATCATCTGTTCCTGTGGCGCTCTGGACGCTGGGGGAGGATTGGGAGTGGGTGGTGTCTGGCCGCAGCTGACGGCCAGCAGGGACAGCGAGAGTACCGCAAACGGGATTCTGGGCATCTGATTGTTCTCCTGATTCTCCCAAGCGGGCTTCAGCGCGCCGGGGTATGGGGAGGCCGGGCCGATGGATGACACCGGCACAGGCTTACCAGCGCGGGTTCAGGTCAAAGTCGTAGGGCAGAACGAACCGTTCGGACTCATAGCCAGCGGGCTCAGGCAGGGTGGGCAGCGGCACAGAGGGCTGCTCTTTGGCCAGGTCGCCCAGATCGGCTGCGCCCTGAACATACAAGTACTCGCCCCGGCTCAGCAGGTGTTGCACTTCCAAGCCAGAAAAGGCGTCAGCCAGCATCTGCGTGCGGCGGATGCCCTGGGTCACATGACCAGCAGTCAAGGTCTGCGCGGCTCCCACCACAAAGCGGCCATCGGCCTTGAGTTGGAGCTGGCGGTAGGCCACGGGGAAGCCTGCGCTGTCGCTGCTCTCGGGAAGAGTCAACTGCTGAAGGGGCTTGCCATCAGCGCTGAAGGTCAGCAGCACACTGCTCTCGGCGTGCACCTCGTCCGCACTGGAACCCGCACCGGAGCGGGCGGAGGTAATCAGCAGGCCAACGCCGTTCTCGTGGGCAGAGACGTCTTCAACTGCGACAGGCTCCGCCGAATCCCAGAACACCTGCCACTCTACTTGTCCGCCGCGCAGCTTGGTCACTCCGGCCACCGAGGGGCAAGTCCGCGCACACTGCTGCTTAGTGGAAGTGAAGGTGGCCACGTAGATACTGCCGTCCGGGGCCGTGTCCATCTGGCTGCTGGTGTAGTTGTTCGCGTACTGCGCTGGCGGCAGAAGCACGTTCATTTCGTTCAGCTCTACGTTGTCCCAGGCGTGGTGCGACAGCTCGTAGATACGGGTGCCCTGAGGCGCTTTCTGGGGGGCAGAGGGATTCCAGGGACGGGGCGTAGCGACCACAATGCCCTGCTGTCCTGCGCGCACTTCGGTACTAGAAGAAACCAGCAACGGCAGGTGATAAGGACCGTCCACATTGGTCGTGCGGGGCTGCAGGGCCGAGTTCATCAGGCGAAATTCGGCCTGAACTGGGCCGCGTGCAGGGTCCGGGTACAGACTCCGGGCGTTGCCGTAGACATTCATCACATACAGTTCTTGGTCGGGGGCGTCCTCGGTGCTGGTGACCCAGGTCTGCGCGTAGGGGCCCGTGCCCGCAGGCGCACCGTTGGGGCTGACTGTGTACTGGTGATGAGCCAGGGCCTGACCATTTGCCGCGTAGCGGTGAAGCTGGAAGCTCCCGCCCTTATCGTCGGCTGCGGACACGGTCAGCTCGCCCTGCGGTCCGACCGCAGCTCGCTCAGTCCGGTACATGCTGTGCTGCATAGGAATAGGCCCCATCCAGTGCCCTACCGAGCTGGCCTTTAGCCCAGCCGGATTCAGGGCGGTGGGTGACGCGGCCAGAGGCTTGGCTCCAGGCAGCGCAATACGCTGGGAGACTGAACTTTGACCCAGAACCGTCACCACCTCTGCAGCAGGCGCGGCCTCAGCTTTGGGGGGGGTGGGCATGTTGCCGCATCCAACCATCAGCAGGGTAAGGGAAACCAGGGACAGGGCTCTTGACATATCTCCTCCACAGAGAAATTAAGGACTGCGCCAAAGGCGGCAGTGGGGGGGTGCTACTCACGGCGAGCAGGACGGGCGGGCAACCTCACAATCTCATCTTAAACGGAAAATGAAAACTTACAAGAATATTAAAGTTTTCAGAGTGAAGGAGTGAGATTCCGTGCAGCACACCCTCGTGCCCACATCATGACGGGTTGCTGGTGGCCAAGTGGAGTTCACGGTTGCATGAGTTCTTAATTTTTGCGGGGTCATGTCCGGCGTTATCGGCTGCCGTCTCCTACTGAACTGATCCCTAGGAGGCCACGACTGAGGCAGGCGTGTTGGCAGGGGAGAGTGGCGACTGACTCTCCAGTACAGCCCTACGGCGCACCCATCTACGGCGCACCCATATCTGCTGCTGAGCTGACTTTCAGCTGACAAAACGCCATTCAACTGAGATGGATGCAGCAGTCTGCCCCCCGTCACGCCTTTTTCTCCACCCCCCAAGGAAGTGAGCCATGAGCCAAGCCACCAAACGCCCCCCTGGGCGTGGCCTGAGCAGCCGCAGTGATGATGTGTTCCGCACGGTCATCATCGGGCTGTCGCTGGTTATCGCCCTGATTTTCATTCTCAGCATCTACCAGCTGGCGACCGTCTCCTGGCCGACACTGAGCACCTTCGGGCTGGACTTTTACACCGGCCGCACCTGGGACCCGGTCAATGATGTGTACGGCGCATTCTCCATGATCATCGGCACGCTGGTGACCAGCCTCATCGCGCTGGCGATCAGTGTGCCGCTGGCGATCGCCAGTGCGCTATTTATCGCGGAGTATTCGCCCAAGTGGCTGGCGGGTCCGGTGGGCTACCTGATTGAACTGCTCGCCGCCGTGCCCAGCGTGGTGTACGGCCTGTGGGCGTTGGTGGTGATCGCCCCCAAGCTGGCCGAGTGGCAGCTGACCTATTTCACCGACCCAGCCAAGCTGGAAACCTACTCGGCCTGCCAGGAGCTGTGGCTTCAGGGCACATCCAGCTTTCAGTGCTTTTTCGTGCCCTCGGCGGCAGATGGACGCGGGTTGGCCCTCGCCACCCTGATCCTGACCGTGATGATTCTCCCCTACACCGCTTCAGTGGCCCGCGACGTGATCAACCTGGTGCCGCGTGACCAGCGCGAAGCGATGTACGCCCTGGGCGCGACCAAATGGGAAGTGATTTCCAAAGCAGTGCTGCCCTACGCCCGCGCTGGCATCATGGGCGGAGTGCTGCTGGCCCTGGGCCGCGCCCTGGGCGAAACGCTGGCCGTGGCCATGGTGATCGGTGACAGTCAGGCCCCGCTGACCAGTCTGTGGCAGAACTTCTCCACCATGGCATCGGTAATCGCCAACCAGTTCGGGGACGCCCAGCAGGAACTGCACCGCTCCAGCGTGCTGGCCCTGGGCCTGACCCTGTTCTTCATGTCGGTGATCGTAAACGTACTGGCCCGTATTGTCATCAAGCGGCTGACTCCGGAGGGAATCAAATGAGCGCTGTTCGTCAAGACGTGGTGGCCTTGCGGCGCAGTGCCCCTGCCATCAGCCCCGCACGCCGCCTGACCAACGCCCTGATGGGTGGCCTGATCTCGCTGGGCACCCTGCTGGTGGTCGCGCCGCTGATCCTGATTTTCTACTATCTGCTGACCACTGGGCTTCAGGCGCTGAGCCCCGAGTTCTTCACCCAAACGCCTGCCCCTCTGGGCGAAACTGGCGGCGGCCTGAAAAACGCCATCATCGGCAGCATCACCATGCTGAGCATGGCGTCGGTGATCGGCATTCTGGTCGGTGTGGCCGGCGGCATTTTCCTCTCCGAATACCCCAAGCACCCGCTGATGCCTACCATCCGTATGCTCAGCGACGTACTGGCCGGAATTCCCGCCATCGTCATGGGCCTGGTGGTGTACGGCCTGCTGGTCCTGCGCTTTGGCTTTTCGGGCATGGCTGGGGCCATCGCGCTGGGCTTCCTGATGATTCCTATCGTGGTCCGCACCACCGAGGAAACCCTCAAGCTGGTGCCCCGCG
This sequence comes from Deinococcus piscis, assembly GCF_014653275.1. Classification (GTDB taxonomy): domain Bacteria; phylum Deinococcota; class Deinococci; order Deinococcales; family Deinococcaceae; genus Deinococcus; species Deinococcus piscis. Next base: position 107,840 of record NZ_BNAL01000001.1, on the reverse strand, counting down.
CCACCCGTGAAGCGGGCCTCGCACTCGGCCTGCCGCGCTGGAAAGTGATCTTGCAAATCGTGCTGCCTGCGGCGGCGGGTGGCATCGTGACCGGCATCATGCTGGCGCTGGCCCGTGTGGCCGGAGAAGCGGCTCCACTGCTGTTCACCGCGTTTGGCAACAATACTGTGACCACCAACCTGACCGAGCCGATGAGTGCGCTGCCGGTTGAAATCTTCAAGCTGGCGACCAGTGCCTATGAAACGGACCGCCAGCTGGCTCAGGCCGCTTCGCTGGTGCTGATTCTGCTGATCCTGATCACCAGCCTGCTGGCCCGCTACTTCAGCAGCCCCCGCAAGTACCGCGCCAAGTAATTCTGCATCAAAGTCAGCCCACTTAACTTCAGGCCAAGAAGCCCGCGCCCTCATCCCCCTCAAGGAGCCTTGCCCATGACCCCCATCCTGGTAGCCAAAGACGTAGATATTTTTTACGGTGATTTTCACGCCATCAAAAAAGTCAGCCTGAATGCCGAAATTGGCACGGTGAATGCCCTGATTGGCCCTTCGGGCTGCGGCAAGACTACCTTCCTGCGCTCGCTGAACCGCATGCATGACCTGACCCCCGGAGCGCGGGTCGAGGGCACCATTCAGGTAGACGGTCAGGACATCTACGGACCTGGCGTAGACCCGGTGGCCATGCGGCGTCGTATCGGCATGGTGTTCCAAAAGCCCAACCCGTTCCCGACCATGAGCGTGCTCGACAACACCGTGGCAGGCCTGAAGCTGGCCGGCGTGCGCGACAAGAACCAGCTGATGGCCGTGGCCGAGCGCTCCCTGCGCGGCGCGGCGCTGTGGGACGAAGTCAAGGACCGGCTGCACATGCCCGGCATGGGCCTGTCGGGCGGTCAGCAGCAGCGCCTGTGTATTGCCCGTGCCCTGGCTGTGGAACCCGACGTGCTGCTGATGGATGAGCCGACCTCGGCCCTTGACCCGGCCAGCACTGCCAAGATCGAGGAGCTGATGAGCGAACTGAAAAAGGTCACCACCATCCTGATCGTGACCCACAACATGCAGCAAGCGGCCCGTATCAGCGACACCTGCTCGGTCTTCCTGAACGGCGACATGATCGAGCACGGTCCCACCGAGCAGATTTTTCAGCACCCGCAGGACAAGCGCACCGAAGACTACGTGTCGGGCCGCTTCGGCTAAGCCTGAGCTGGAGGGGGCAGACCGCTCTCAGCCCCAGGCCGTCTCCTGTCCTAGCCATCTATTGCTTTTCTTGACCCCGTTCCCAGACGGGGTCTTTTTTGATGTTTTCCCCCTAGACTGCACCTTAAGCTCACTCTGTTTCTACCTACTTTCCGAGCGACTTTTGCTGAACAGCTTCTGCTGCAGCTGCCAATTCGACTGCTTTCCGCCTTCGCTGGCCTTTTCAGGCACGATTTGTCCTAAGGAGTCCCTATGTCCAACCCCGTATTGCCTCAGCCATTGCCCCAGATCATTCAGGGCGGCATGGGCGTTGCCATTTCCGACTGGCGACTGGCCCGCGCCGTTGCTACCGCTGGACAGCTCGGTATTGTGTCGGGCACCGGCATTGACAGCCTGCTGACCCGCCGCCTGCAAGACGGCGACCCGGACGGCAGCACCCGCCGCGCCCTGGCGCAGTTCCCCAATCCTGAACTGGCCCAGCGGGCGCTGGACACCTATTTCCTGGAAGGTGGCCGCGCCGAAGGTCAGCCGTACAAGCGCGTGCCGCTGCCCAGCGTGGGCCGTTTGAATCCTGCCTGGGAGCTGGCGATTGTGGGCGGCTTCGTGGAGACCTGGCTGGCCAAGGAAGGCCACGCTGGGCAGGTGGGCATGAACCTGCTGACCAAACTCCAGATGCATACCATTCCGCCGCTGCTGGGCGCGATGCTCGCCGGGGTGGATTTCGTGATTATGGGGGCCGGCATCCCCCGCGATATTCCCGCCGTACTGGACAATTTCGCGCAGGGTCAGCCGGGCAGCATCCGCCTGGATGTCAAGGGAGAACCCACTGACCAGGCCACCCGCCTCACGCTGAACCCCGCTGACTATGGCCTGGACCTGGGCAGCCTGGGCCTGAGCGAGCTCAAGCGACCCAACTTTTTGCCCATCATCACGTCGCATGTGCTGGCGCAGACGCTGGCCCGCAAAGCGAGCGGCAGCGTTGAAGGCTTCGTGATTGAGGCTCCGACTGCGGGCGGCCACAATGCCCCCCCACGCGGCAAGATGCAGCTGGACGAACTGGGACAGCCTATTTATGGCGAGCGTGACCTGGCCGACTTGCAGCAGATGCGTGACCTGGGCCTGCCGTTCTGGCTGGCGGGCGGCAGCGGGAGCCCTGAAGGGTTTCAGCAGGCGCTGAGCGAGGGAGCCGCTGGCATTCAGGTGGGCACCCTGTTTGCCTACTGCACCGATTCGGGCATGGACGACGGCCTGCGCCGCGAAGCCCTGAGACAGATCAAGGACGGCGCGGGCCTGCGGACCGACCCCCTGGCCTCGCCCACCGGCTTTCCCTTTAAGGTGGTGCAGCTGAGCCACACCCTGGCGAATCCGCAGTTGTACGCCGAGCGCACCCGCATCTGCGACATTGGCTACCTGCGCGAAGCGTACTGGGAAGAGGGCGCAGGCAAAGACGGTCAGGGTAAGGTGGGCCTGCGCTGCGCTTCCGAGCCGATTGAGACCTACGTACGCAAGGGCGGCAGCCTGGAAGCCACCGTGGGCCGCAAGTGCCTGTGCAACGGCCTGATGGCCGACGCGGGTTTCCCACAGCTGCAAAAGGGCGGCGAGCTGGAAAAACCTCTGCTGACCAGCGGAGACGACGTGATCAAGCTGGCCCACTGGCAAGACCGCTTCACGGCGGCGGACGTGATTGGCTATCTGCTGGGGCAGTGGCGTCCTGTTGGGGAGGAGACCGCTACCGCAGCCCAAAGCGGTGACGCGCTGCCCCAGGTTCCCAGCATGGCGGGGCATCTCTAGCTTCCAGCGCTGGCCCCGGCTCCATACTCACCAGCGGCTTACTGCATGTATAAATTGCCCGTGTGCGGCGACATGCCGTAGGCCATTTCTTGCTGTGCTGGCCGGAGAGTGCTGCGGCTTCATCTTCTGTGCTGGCAAATAAATCTTTCGTTAAGCTTTCCCTCTTTTGCAGGAGGGCTGACCCTTGCTTGACGGCCAGTGAGCATATTCTGGTCAAATGTTGCCCGCCGCCCGTACAACGCTGCTGACTGCCGGTCTGCTCCGCATGATTTCTATTGCGCTTGAGCAGTTGCAGGCTGTCCGCACGGCTTCCGAGCGGGCCGAGTTCGCTGGACTTGCGGCCACGGCCAACCGTCTGGAAGCCGAAACTGACCGCCTGGAACGCGATATGGAAGAGCAGTGCTTGCAGGCGTTCGCTGGACATCAGAGCGGCGGCACGCCCGAGTTCTACCTAATGGTCTTCCGCAGCCTCACCCATCTGGAGCGGGTGGGCGACTACGCGTTCGGCGTGGCGTCCGAGCTGGAACGCCTGGCTCCGCGCACCCGCAGCGCCACGTTGCAGGATGTGCTGCCCATCACCACGCACCTGACCGAGATGTTGGAGCTGCTCGCCTACGCGATCACCGAGCGCGATATCGCCGCTGCCCGGCGGGTGCAGCGCATGGATTTCGAGGATGTGGACGCCCTTTATGAGCAGATGCTGCGCGCCAGCTTGACCCGCCTGCGTGAGCGTCCCGAAGACCATGAGATTGCGCTGGCGGCTGGCCGCATGGCCCGCAACCTGGAGCGGCTGGGAGACCATGTGGGTCATGTGGCCGCCCGCCTGGAGCGCTACTTGCGGTCTGAAGAAGGGCGGCCGCTGCGGCAAGCCAACTGATACCACTTGCGGCTGACTCACTCCACTCTGAGGGGTGAACTCCGGCCAGCAGAAGTGGCCGAACAGACGTACTGCGCGGCAGCCCACACCAACAAGCGGAGGCAGGCCCAGTTTGACTGGCAGGCCTGCCTCTCGCTTGTCGGTCACCGAGCGTGTCTGTCAGTCAATCATGGACTCGACGCGCTCTTTGAGGTCGCCGTTCTCGTCCATCATGCCGGTGCTATCTACCCCCCGGTCTGGAGTGCCGGGGCTGTCCTGGACCACGCCGCTGTCCCGCTGCGGGTAGCCGACCTGGCTGCCTTCGGGGTCACGGGGCTCTACGTCGTTCGGGCGAATCACTTCATCACTGGTATGTCCGGTCATAGGCCCAGCTTAGGACAGGAGCGGCGGGGGGCAGATGCGCTGCGGCTAAAGTGGCCTGAAGCTTCAGTCGGGCGGTGACCCTATATGCTGGTGGCCGTGCGCGTGTTTGCCCTGGCCGACCTTCACCTGTCTGCGGTCTCCCCCAAGCCGATGACAATTTTCGGCCCTGGCTGGGCGGAGCATCCGCAGGCTATTTTCACGCAGTGGCCGCAGGTGGTGACCGAAGAGGACCTGGTCCTGCTGCCCGGCGACCTGTCCTGGGCCATGACGCTGGATGACGCCCTGGTGGACCTGCGGCAAGTGGCCGAGCTGCCAGGGGAAAAGGTGATTTTGCGCGGTAACCATGATTACTGGTGGTCCAGCGTGTCCAAGCTGCGCGCACGGCTGCCAGAGCGGATGCACGCCGTTCAGAATGACGCCTTACGCTTTGGGCCGCCGGGGGCTGGGGTGGTGGTGTGCGGCACGCGGGGCTGGGACACACCCGGACACAACCCGCTTGACCCCCAGGACGAGAAGATTCTCAGCCGTGAGGCCGAGCGCCTGCGCCTGAGCCTGGGGGCAGCCCAGCGGCTGCGGCAGCCCGGCGACCACTTAATCGTGATGCTGCACTATCCACCCGCCAGCCCGCCTTTTCAGCCGAATGTGCTTACTCCGCTGCTGGCCGAATCCGGCGCGGATCAGATCGTGTTTGGTCATCTGCACGGCATCCCGCAGGAGCGCACTGTAGGCCAAGTCGGCGGTATCCCGGCCTGCTTGGTGGCGGCGGACGCGCTGAGCTTCTGGCCCCGGCTGTTGCTGGAGCTGTAGGGCTGCCCGCTTGCCCCCCCCGGTGCCCCCCAAGGGTAAACGCCGGTTCAGAATGCTTCAGCCTCGCGTCAACTTGGCGCACTACTCTGAGCGGCATGAACAAACTGCTTTCTGTGACCCTGCTGGCCGCCCTGAGCGGCGCTGCTTTTGCCCAAATGTCCGCTGGTGGCTCTAGCCCTGCTGACGCGACTGTGCCTGCACAGACGCCCGCCGGTCTGACGGCCCGCGCCTCGGTGGCCCGCTATACCAGCAGCCCGGTCAAGCTGACCCTCACCGTCTCGAACCAGACGGAACGTGAGCAGGAGCTCAGTGCCTCCCGTGACAACCGCCAGGACTGCGCTGCTGGCCCGATGGTCCGTGTACTGGAAGCCGGTAGCCGAAATGTGGTTTACCCGCCTGCGGGCAATGGCAACGCCATGCTGTGCGCCCAGGACCTGTTTGTGAAGACAGTGGCCGCAGGTGGCTCGGTACGTCTGGAACGCACCTTGGACCTGCCCGCCGGTGACTACATGATCGAAAGCTGGTTCAGCGGCAACGCGGCGGACGGCAAGGTCAAACTGCCCGCTGAGCCGGTGCGTGTGACCGTCTGGTAAAGCGGGCTCAGGGTGCCGCCCATCTATAAGGTGCCCTAAGCCCGGCATCAGCCCGGCAGTTTACTCTGCGTGACATGGACAAAGTGTCTTTTCTGACGTTGTTGGCCGCGCTGAGTAGTGCAGCCTGCGCTTCTGCCCAGGCTGCCCCCGCCGTGGTGGGCGCCACCGTCTCCGTTGCCACGGCGCCCGTGTGCCGCGAATTGGGCTGCCGCCTGCTGGGCAACCGGATAGACCGCAGCGGCCCCAGCAACCCGACGAACGTGTCCACCTACGTTCTGCCGCAGGGCCAGCGGCTGGAAGAGGTACGCCTGCACCTCCCTGGCAAGCCCGGTCACGGCCAGACTGTGCGGCTGCTCTATGACCGGGGCACCTCGGCCTACGGTGCAGTGAACGCGGCCAAGCTGGCCTCGGGGGGCGCTGGCCGGACGGTCACGGCGGCGCAGGTGCGGGGCTGCTGGAATGCGGGCGTCACCTCCGCCGGCTCGCCCCACGTCATCTCTCAGCGTGGTTTTAACGACCCGCTGGTGACCTGTGAGGTGAGCGGCGGCCGGCAGACCGTCACAGTCAGCATTGCGCTCTAGCAGGCTGCTGCCCCGGTCCCCGCGCTACTATTCTGAGTTATGGAACTCAAGGCGCAGCTCAAGCAAGCCGTTCAGCAAGCCGCACAGGGCATGGGCGCGGAACTGGACCCGGCCATTCAGGACACGCCCGCTGGCAAAAAGGGCGACTACGGCACGCCCGCTGCTTTTCAGATCGCCAAGCTGCTGGGCCGCAACCCCGCCGAGGTGGCGCAGGAGCTGGCCCGCAGCATTGAACTGCCCGCCGGAATCGCCCGTGTAGAAGCCGCCGGGCCTTTCCTGAACTTCTTTGTGGATGTGGCCGACTTCGTGCGCGGCGTGGTGGACAACCCTACCGCCATGCCGCAGCAAGAAGGCAAGGTGGTCATCGAGCACACCTCGGTCAATCCCAACAAGGAGCTGCATGTGGGGCACCTGCGCAACGTGGTGCTGGGCGACTCGCTGGCGCGCATCATGCGGGCGGCGGGACACACCGTAGAAGTCCAGAACTACATTGACGACACGGGCCGCCAAGCTGCCGAGTCACTGTTTGCACGCGACTTTTATGGCCTGAAGTGGGATGGGCAGGAGAAGTACGACCACTGGATGGGCAAAGGCTACGTGCGCCTGAATGCCGACCCCGCCAAGCCTGAGCAAGAAGATGGCATCCGCGCCGTGATGCACCGCCTGGAAGCGGGCGAGCTGCGCGCCGAGATTGAAAAGATCGTGCAGGCTCACCTGGACACCTGCTTCCGGCTGGGAGCCCGCTACGACCTGCTGAACTGGGAATCCGACGTGGTCGGCAGCGGTTTTTTGTCCAAGGCCATGAACATTCTGGAAGAGAGCCGCTACACTTCGCGTCCTACCGAGGGCAAATACGCTGGTGCGTTCGTGATGGACGTGTCCGAGTTCATGCCGGGTCTGGAAGAACCCAACGTGGTGCTGGTCCGCTCCGACGGCACGGCCATGTACGCGGCCAAGGACATCGGTTATCAGTTCTGGAAGTTCGGGCTGTTCGAGGGGATGAAATTCAAGCCCTTTGCCACCGATCCCGAAGGCAACGTGGTCTGGACCAGCGCCCCTGACGGTGAACCCGACACCGAGCGGCGCTTCGGTCACGCCGCCGAAGTCATCAACGTGATTGATTCGCGCCAGAACCACCCGCAGACGGTGGTGCGCTCGGCGCTGGGCGTGGCAGGCGAGGACGAGAAAAAGGAGCGCTCTATCCACCTGTCTTACGCCTTCGTGACACTGGAAGGTCAGACCATCAGCGGACGCAAGGGCATCGCGGTGGCCGCCGACGAGGCGATGGACGAAGCGGTGCAGCGCTCGCTCACGCTGCTGCAAGACATCAACCCCGAATTGGCCGCCCGTGAGGACGCCGCCGAAATCGCCCGCCGCATCGGAATCGGAGCCATCCGCTTCGCCATGCTCAAGGCCGAGCCGACCCGTCAGATTGACTTCCGCTGGGACTCGGCGCTGGCACTGACCGGCGACACTGCGCCGTATGTGCAGTATGCGGCGGTGCGGGCTGGCAATATTCTGCGCAAAGCTGAGGCTGAAGGCTACGCAGTAGACGGCACCGGGGCCGACTGGGCTGCCCTGCCCGACATGGATCTCACCCTGGCCAAGATGGTGGCGCGCTTGCCCGAAGTGGTGGAACAGGCCACCCGCATTCACTCGCCGCATGTGGTGGCGCAGTACGCCCTGGACCTGGCAACCTCGTTCAACGCCTGGTACAACGCCAAGGACAAGGCTGGCAAGCCTGCCACCAACGTGCTTCAGTCGCCTGAGGGCCTGCGTGAAGCTCGCCTGGCCCTGGTCGGGCGCGTGCGCCGCGCCTTTGAAGAAACGCTGGACCTGGTTGGAATTGAGGTTCCGGCGGCAATGTGATGCGGCTGATGCCGCGTCTGAAGGTCTAAGAGCCTAAGGATCTAGGGAATCTGAAACCTTAGACCTTTCGACTCTTAGACCTATTTTTTTAGACCTATTTCGGCTCAATCAGCCCGTAATGCCCGTCTTTGCGGCGGTACACCACACCGCAGCCGCCCGTGTCCATATTCTTGAACACGTAAAAGTCGTGCCCCAGCGCTTCCATCTGGAAAACAGCGTCCTGTGGGGTCATCGGGCGCATCTCGAAACGCTTTTGCCGCACGATTTCGGGCTGGAAGTCGGCTTCGTCGTCGCCACTCTCTACCGCCCGCTCGGCAGGGCCAGGCTCAGGTTGCGGAGCTCCTTCTTGGCGCTGTTTGAGGATGCGAGTTTTGAACTTGCGCAGCTGCCGCTCCAGCACATCGCTGGCTTTGTCTATGGCCGCGTACATGTCCGCGTGTGTCTCCTCGGCGCGGATAATCCCGTGTGGAACATTGATCTGCACCTCAACCCGGTTGCGCCGCGCCGCATTTTTGACGTCGCGCACCGTCAGGGTCACCCGCGCACTGGTGATGTCGCTGTTGAAGCGCTCCAAACGGGAAAGCTTCTCATCCACGTACTCGCGCAGGGGATCAGTGATCTCCACACCACGGCCAGACAGCTGAGCAATATTCACTAGATACCTCTTTTCATCAGCCACCCGCCCATGTGGGCACAGTGGTATGAGACACAGAAGACAGCTGCATGGTGGCTGAATAGATTCTGCTGCGGGGCCCGCCGGAGCGTGCCTATGCAGGGAAGAATTGTCTCTGTACCCCTACTCTAGCCAAGTGTCAGCGGACCGTCAGCCGTGGAGCTTACCGTAGGGCCCAAAGACTTGAGCTATGCTGTCTCTTGCTGCTCTACAGGCCACAGAGAATCACTGCCTGACAGGACTTTTTTTGCCATGACCAAAGTGGACCGCCAGGAACAGGAGACGCAGCGCCGCCGCCGCATCGCGCGCGCTGCCTTTGAGCTGTTTGCCCGCTCGGGGCTGGATGCCATCAGCGCGGCTGATATCGCGCAGGCTGCTTATGTCAGCCGCACCAATCTGTACCGCTACTATCCCAGCAAGCTGCATATGCTGCTGGCCCACTTCGAGGAAACGGTAGAGGAGACCCGGCAAGCGGCGCTGCGCCGGTTGGCCGAGGGCAAGTCGCCCCAGGCCATCTGGCAGGGGATGACCGCCCGTATGGCCGACCTGGGCGTGCGCTACCACCATCTGGTGGGCGCAGTCGCCTCAGCGGCGCTGGGGGGAGCGGGCCGCCAGAGTGCAGAGGCAGCCGCCGGGCAGAACGCCAGTGCCGCCCTGTCCAGCCGCGCTGCGGACGTGGCGGCCTTCGTCTCTCCGCATACCAGCCTCAGTGAGCTGGTGATGCCGGTGCTGCTGTCCATGCAGCAGCGCGGCGAACTGCGTGAAGGCATGGACCTGCGGGTCCTCAGCGATCTCCTGGTGGATTCGTGTCTGCTCGCCTTGCTGCAAGGCCAGCACCTGACCCCCGAGGAAGTGCAGCGTGACTGGCAAGACCGGCTAGAGCTGCTGCTGCACGGTGCCCTGCGTGAAGGGCAGCAGCTGGTGTGGGAACTGCCAGCGCGGCGGGCAGAAGAAGGCCAGGGAGCTGAAGACTAGAGCAGTGCTCCGCTGCGCAGCACCACACACCTAACGTGATGTAGGACCAGGGCAGTCACCCGCTGAGGGCAGCCCGTCGTTACTTCTTTCCTGGCATTTGGCTGGAGGTCTGCGGAAGTTCACGCGGTCCTTTGGGGGCCGACAGAAGCAGGGTGGCTCCCAGCACCAGTCCTGCACCCAGCAGCGCCAGCAGCCCCGGCTTTTCTCCAAATAGGGCCAGCGCCAGTAGGCTGGCAATGACCGGCTCCAAACTGGCGATGACGCTGGTCTGGGTGGCGCTTAGCCGCGCCAGGCCCATGCTGTAGAGCAAGTAGGCCAGGTAAGTGGACAGGAGCGCAATCCCCCCCAGGGCCGCCCAGGCGACCAGGGATTTGGGCGAAAAATCGGTCAGGGGCAGCAGCCCCAGAGCACCGATGGGCAGGGCGACAGCATACAGCGCTGCCGACGAGTACCGCCCAAAAAACAGCTTGCCGTATAAGTAGCTCAGGCTGTAGCTGAAGCCGCTGAGCAGCCCCCAGGTGAGCGCAGCGGGCGTGACCTGAATATTTTCGCCTCCGCCCAGCGAAATCAGGGCAATGCCGCCCAGTGTCAGTGCGACTGCGCCCAGCTCGCGCAGGCCGGTGGGTTCGCGCAGCAGCAACCAGCCCCACAGCGCCACAAAGGCTGGGGCGGTATACAGCAGTACGCTGGCCAGGCTGGCCCCAGCCGCCTGCACAGCCAGCTGATAGGCCGCATAAAAAAGGCTGACCCCCACGATGCCAAATAGTCCGGTCCAGAGCAGGTCACGTCCCCGTGGAACAGTTTGCCGCGTGACCCCGGCGTGCAGCCCAAACAGAACGCCGCCCAGCACGGCCCGCCAAAAGGCCACTTCTAGCGGCGAAATACCTGCCCCCTGCGCATACTTGCCAAAAATACCCAGCAGGCCCCACAGGCAGGCGGCCAGCACGACACATACGGTGGCGGGCAGCGCGAAGTGGGCCAGCGAGGAGCGCGGTACGGTGGGCAACGTCATGCATAAGTATGTGAAACGCAACCACATTTGTGAAGGCCAATTTGGGCCGTTAAAGTTCCAATGTGTGCAGGCCGCCTCCATCGCTTGTGGAGGCGGCACGGAGCCTTGATTTCTAAACGGCACCTTGAAGTCTGAACCCCCAATGAATGGACCGATGGAGGCATCCAGCGAATATGCGTGTCCCACGCCAGAGCAGAGTTTTGCAAGAAATGAGCCACTCCATGAGAATCCTGATGAGATTTGAATCTGAGGCGAAAGATTAGCCTAGCCTAAAACGTATAGGCACCGTATAGGTGCATAGAAATGGGCAATTCCCCAAACTATTAAGGACGGGTAAAAGAAAGGCACGTACACTCGTTACTTGATGAAAGCACTACGCACCCTGCTGCTCTCGACTGCCGCTGTCCTCGCTACCACTGCTTCTGCTGGTACTTACACCGTCAAGGCGGGCGACACCCTGTACAAGATCGCTCAGGCGCACGGCATGGGCACCCAGCAGCTGATGCAGGCCAATGGCCTGAACTCCACCACCATTGAGATCGGACAGAGCCTCCAGGTCACTGGTGAAGCCCGCAGTGTTGGTCCTGCCGTGAACGCTGCCAGCACTGGTAGCGCCACTGTCCGTACGGCTGCCAGCCGCTTCCTGGGCATTCCCTACCGCCTGGGTGGAAACGGGAGCGGCAGCATTGACTGCTCGGCCTATACCCAGCTGGTTCTGCGTAACATGGGCGTCAACATTCCCCGCACCACCGCCAGCCAGTGGAGGACCGGCTACGCGGTGAACAGCCGCAACCTGCGCGCTGGCGACCTAGTGTTCTTCAACACCACGGGCCGGGGTGTCAGCCACGTAGGCATCTATCTGGGCAATGACCAGATGGCCAACGCCAATTCCTACTATGGCCGCTCGATGGTGGAGCGTATGTTTGGCAACAGCTACTGGGCCAACCGCTACATGGGCGCTCGCCGCGTTCTGTAACATTCGCATCACCATCTCAGCTGCTGCTTCCTGGGTGCGGGAAGCAGCAGCTTTTTGTTGATATGTGCGCTGGCCTTTGTGGCCCGCTGGGCGGCTGTGCTGTGAACGTCGCCGCAGGCTTGCAGCGCAGGCCAGAGGGAAGTTCAGAACAGAGGAGACTGTCCCTCAGGTGGGGTGGCCGGAACGGGGAAAGGCCGCTCACCACGCAGCACGCCCGCCACTTCCTGAATATCGGCCCAGGTCAGGCTCTTGGGACCACCCTTGACGCGGGTATCGTTGCGCAGCAGGTACGCCGGGTGGAACATCGGCATCAGGGCGGCCATAGCGCCGCTGGGGAGCCGGTAGGGGTGCCACTGTCCCCGCAGGCGCGTGATGCCCTGCGCTGTGCCCAGCAGGTGCCGGGTGGGGGTGTTGCCCATCGTCACGATGACTTTGGGCCGCAGCAGCGCCAGCTGGCGGTCCAGCCACAGCTCGGTGCAGGTCTGGATTTCGGGCGGGGTAGGGGCGCGGTTGGCTGGGGGCCGACACTTGACGATGTTGGTGATGTAGGTGTCGTGGCGCTCCAGGCCGACGCCTGCCAGGATGCGGTCTAGCAGTTGGCCTGCCCGGCCCACGAAGGGTCGTCCGGTGCGGTCCTCATCGCCGCCGGGGCCTTCTCCGATAATCAGCAGGTCGGCAGCCGGGTTGCCGTCAGACACCACCACCTGCAAGCAGCCAGCCCGCAGTGGACAGGCGTGGCAGCCCTTGTTTTCACGTTCCAGCTCGTCCAGGGCGCGCAGGTCCGGTGCCCACAGGTCAGCGCGTTCGGGGGTCGTCATGCGCCCCAGCCTAGCCCAACCCAGCCGGTACAGCCTGGCGTAGCTGACACAGTGCGCCCCCACCCTGGGCCAGAGTCCGTCAGTGTCCACACTGTGACTCGCATTGTGACCCTTCTGCGCGGCATAGTAGGGCCGGTGCCGAGCGGACGCGTTCACAATTACATCAACATGGCCGCGTATGCCGTGCTGGGAGCCGGTGCAGTCTGGGCTTCCCGCGAGGGGCTGGTCACGCTGACCCAGGCGCAGACCCTGCACTTCTCGCTGGGCTTTCTGGCCGGGACCTTTTTGCTTTCGCCGGACCTGGACCTCTCGGAGCAGGGGGTCAACTCCAAGCGCAACTGGGGCTTTTTGGGTCCGCTGTGGGTGCCTTACGGCATGGTGTTCAGTCACCGGGGGCTGTCGCACACCTGGATTGTGGGACCGCTGACCCGGCTGGCCTACCTGGCCATTTTGGCGTTTGTGGTGGTGGGCGTGCTGCGGACCTTCTGGCCGGGCCTCCAGCTGCCTGCCCTGCCTGACCCGATTGAGTGGAAAGTGCTGCTGCCGGTCACAGCTGGATATTTCCTGAGCCAGTGGCTGCACCTGATCGCCGATGGCATTCGCCCTGACCACGGCCTGCGCCGCTCCCGGCGGCGACGCTAGAGGCTATCTGGAATGGAGACGGACATATCTCTCCGATGTTCCGGGCAGACCGAGGAGACACGGACACCACTCGGTTCGTCCTATTTTATTTTGCGGCTAACTCTGGGGCCGCGTCAGCGCAGGCTACCCGCAAAAACCAGTTTGTCGGCAAAAGTAGCCGGGCGGTCCATCACCTGCCCAGCTCTCTGCTCATCACGCAGTGTGCTCTAAGGCTGATACCACTTGTAGGTGTTTTGGGGCAAGCGGTAGAACACCAAATTGACCGGCAGAGCGCTGCCGTTGGACGGCATGAACTGAATGCGGACCCGGTCCGACTTGGCGCGCCACAGCAGCTGCGGCTCGTTGGGGGTCAGGGCGTTGCCCTCGCGGGGCAGTTTGATGACCTGGGTCAGGTCGCCGTCTATGATGCGCATGGCTCCCCGGTACAGGCCACCGCGTGGACTCAGGGCAATGGCCGTATTGGCCGCGCCAGTGAATTCCATGTCGTAGAGCACGCCATAGTTGCCCGCCAGGCGCTGATTGCTGCCCGTTACCGTGTCGCGGCCCGTCAGGACCGGGTCGTGCTGGCCGTCGCCAATCACCACGCGGGCGGGCAGCTGGTTCAGCGAGGCGCTCATGGGGCGGTCCGCACCTGCAAAGGTGCCGCGCTGGTGCCGACCATCCAGCGGCAGGTAGGGCAGTGAGCGCAGCACCGGGTCGCTGAGGGTCAGGCCATCTTCCAGCATCACGAAGCTCACGGCCACCTGTCCACTGCTCACGATGTCCTGAAGGATGCTGACCCCGTGGCCCTGGCTGAGCGTGGGACTGACATACAGCGCACTCAGGCCACCGGGCGGCAGATTCACGGGACCGCGTGACGGGCTGGAAAAGTAGTCCATCAGGGTCACCTGTCCCAGAATGCCCTCAATGCGGCTGGGGGCGGTTTCGCCCTGGCGGGCCACCTGCACCGTGACCGGGCGGTTTTCGAGGTTGCGGGCCACGATGTACATCCGCGCTGGGCGGCCCAGATCGTTGACGTGGTAGCCCAGCAGCCGGGCCTCACCGCTGACCTTGTCCTGATACAGCACACCGCTTTGGCGCGGTTTTTCGGGACTGTCGCTGAACAGCAGCGGCAACGCTCTGGGCGTGCCCTGGCTCATGGTGAGTGCGGGGTAATTCAGCACCCGCCCATCGGCGAAGCGGTCCCCAATCTGGCCGTAGCGCAGTGCGTAGGTGACCGGCGTTTCGGAGGCTTGGCCTTCGACCCGGACCGTGCGGGTGTAGGTGGATGAGGTCTGTCCGCGCCCATTGGTCACTTGCAGGCTGACCGTGTAGGTGCCGGGAGCCCAGTACACGTCCTGCCGCCCCGTCCAGTTGCGCGACGCGATGCCGCCGCCTTCGGGGTCGAACGAATACTCGGTAAACACGATTCGCTCACCCGGCGCATAGACCGCTTTGTCCGTCGAGAAGCGGGCCTGGGGCACCGTGGGCTGGGCGGCTGCGGAAGGCGTGGGCACCGCTGCTGCGGGTGTGGGTGCTGTGGGGGGAGTGGGTGTGGCAGGCCGGGCCGGGGCTGGGGGGGCTGGAGCCACTGTGCCAGGAGTCGCGCCGGGCAGGGCAGTGGGGCGTGAAGGCGGCACAAACGACCCTTTGGGCTGGGCGGTCAGCACCAGCGAGCCACCATCCCCGGTGTTCAGTTGCCCCCCCAGCCCGGCGGCAATGACCCGCGCCGAGACATACAGCTTGCCTTCCAGAACGGCCACGCTGCCCGCTTCCTGGCGCTGCCCACCGACGGTAGCGTACCCACTGTCCAGGTCCACGGAGAGGTTTCCGCCCACCACATTCACGGTATTGCCGCTGCGGGTCAGGTGGTAGCCCAGCAGCAACACAGTGTCATTGAGCGGCAGCATGGTGCGGCCATCCACCACCTGCGGCGCAGCGATGTTGGCACTGCGGCCATTGATCTGCACGCTGGATTCGCCAGTGGTGAAACTCAGCTGAAGTTGCGCGGCGGCGACCCCCCACAGCCCCAGGCCCAGGCTCAGGAGGCCGGGCTTGAGCACCCTGGGCCGCAGCCATGCGGCGGCGCGGCTCAGGCGGCGGTCAGCAGTCATTTGCGAGCGAAAACACATAAGCCCCAGTATGCCTGCCCAAGCTGACGCGAACCTTCAGACGCAAAGGTGGCTCTCCCTTCGCTTACCGCTGGGGATGGGTGCGGCGAGACCTTCCTAAGGCCCACAGGCAGCCGACATTGATCAGCCAGGTGAGGGCCAGCACCCTCAGCGGCCAGGGACCGGCCAGCCCCGGCAGCGAGTCCGGCCAGCCAGCAGCAGGCCACAGCGTAAGCGGCCAGGGCAGCGGAGCACCGGCTTGCAGCAGCGTCAGGGCGTAGCCAGCACTCCAGGCCAAAGCCGCTGTCACGAACGCCAGCAGCAGCGGCCCGCCCCAGACCCACTCAAGCAGGCCACTGCCCGGCAGCAGCCAGGCCACGGGGTCACGCTCCGGTTGATACGCAGGGAGCGGCGCAGCTGTAGGGCGAGAAGACTCCGAAGCTGGAGTGGGGGCTGCCTCCTGAGCGCCTGCCAAGTGCTCCCGGCTTTGTCCCAGGTCAGCGGCGCGGCGGGGTGGCAGCAGGGCAAGCAACAGCGCTCCCAGGGTTAGCGCTTCGGCCAGCCATAGCAGGGCCCAGGGGTGCAGGTGGCCCCGCTGCGCCTGGGCCGCAATCAGGCGCAGTTGCCCCAGCGGGTCGCGCAGCTGCGCCCGCCAGATGCCCGAGACATCGCCGCTCAGCGCCCGAATCAGGCTGCGGTCATCGGGATAGCACAGCCGGGGTTGGCCGGGGCGGTAGCGTTCCTGAAACCCGCTGCCCAGGGTCAGGACCGGAAAGCCCAGGTTGTAGGCGGCGGCCCCCAGGCCAGGCTGCGCGGCCAGGGCGGTCCGGAACAGCGAGTCGGCGCTGGGGCGGTCCCCACGCAGGGCCGCGATGACCCCCAGATTGTTGCGGGCGCACGGCAGGCTCTGAGCCGCCTGATAGCGCACCCGCGCCGCTGAAAGGTCGCCCGAAAGCTGGCTGCTGAGGCCCCGCAGCAGCGCCGCTTCGGGACTGCTGCCCAGGGGCAAGCGGGCCAGGCCAGTTTCCGCCCAGGCCCCGCCGTAGGTGCCGGTGTTCAGCGCCGGAGTGGCCAGGAGCTCGGCGGTGCGGCTGGCCCACAGTCCCCCGCTGAGGCTGACGGTGAGTGCGGCACTCAGCCCCAGCAGCACCAGCCGCTCGCCGGTGCTGGCGTAGTGCAGCGAAGTGCGGCTGGCCCGCGCCAACGGATGCCTGTGCCAAGCCCGCCAGCGCCCACCATAGGGCGAGAGTTCGGCCCGCTGCACCGCGTGTCCCCGCCGCAAGATGGACAGCGTGGCCAGCAGCACACCAAGCGCCAGCGCCAAAGCCAGCAGGCCGCTGGCGTCACGCAGCTGGATCAGGCCCGCTGGTCCCCGGCGGTAGAGGGTCTCGGCGCGCAGTGAACTGGCAAACCCCCGCCATTCGCTGGCCTCCCCGGCCCGCTCCTGGCTTTCCAGCAGTTCGGCGTAGCGCTGGTACAGGGCTTCACTGCCGTGGGCGCGTGGGTGTAGGGCGCGCAGATGCCGCATCCAGACTTCGGCGCGGTTCAGGCGGCCCTGGCTCAGCAAAGTTTCCGTGTAGCCTGCTGGATTTCCGTACGCGAGCATGGCCTCACGGCTCACGCGAATGGCCGGGTCGTAGCCCCGCTGCGCCGCGTCCATTCGGGCAAGTTCCAGCGCCTGGTCAGCCTGCTCAGGGTATCCGGCGGTATCGAGCCGCGCGGCCAGCTTGACCCAGACTGGGAAGGGCTGCGGGGCGGCCATCAGTTCCTTGAGGTGGGCGGCGGCCTGCTGCGGTTGACCGGCGGCGCTGGCCTGTTGCACCGCCCGAAGCCCCAAAAAAGGGTTGACGGGATCGCTGGCCCAGCGCCGGGACACGTCTAGGTCTGGCACGGCGTCGGCGGCCTGCATGGCCCACAGGGTCACGGCAGGGTCCGGGGCGAACACCAAGCGTTCCTGGGTGCCGCCTCCGTCTTCGGGTGGAATCAGGGTCAAGGTCTCGCGGTACTCGCCGCCCGTGACTGTGGCGCGGACCAGCCCACCGCTGCCGTCCAGCGTCAGGACCGGAGCAGACAGGTCGTAGCGGGCCAGCACGCGCCCTGCTTCGTCGTAGGCGAGGACAGCTGGCCCAGCGCCCAGGTAGGTCATGCCACCCTGGCGCAGTGGTCCACGCAGTTGGCCCAGCTCAGGCGCGAAAGTCTGCGACCACACGGGTTCGCCGCGCCGCCAGCCGGTGAGACTGCGGCCCTCTAGCGTGACCTCGGTGGCGAGCCCCGTGCGCTCGGAAGGGCGGATACGTGCCGAAGCATTGGAGCTGGTAAGGCGCGCCGCAGCCGGGGCGGGGGCCAGCTGGTCGGCTTGTCCCACCCCCACATCCCCCTGGCCCAGCGTCCCCTGCGCCTGAACGGAACCGGCCAGTGTTGCGGCCAGCCACAGGCCGGTCATCCACAGTGCGGTTCGCCCTTTCTGGCGGCTGGACGGTGTGCGCCTGAGTGGTGCGTGGCTGCTTGAGGTTCGGCGGCGTGGCGTGCGTGTCACTGGCTCCCGTCCTGCGGGCGTGGGCGGGCCTGCAGCATGTGGGCGGCCCGCACCCCCATCACCAGTGAGCCCAGCAGCGCTGCCCAGAAGCCGCCCCGCTGCCAGGCCAGCCACAGCAGCACTGGCACCACCACTCCCGCTGTAACCGGCACCACATTCAGCTGGACGGAGCGCTGGAGCAAGAGCTTGTACAGCGGCATAAACACGGCGGCTGCGGCCAGGGTTCCGACCAGTGCCTGGGGAGCGGCCAGGGCCAGCGCCCCGATTAGCGTGGCGATGCCGCCACCGCCCCGCCAGCCGAACAGCGGCGGGTAGCAGTGGCCCAGCACCACAAAAAAGGTAGCCAGCGCCGCGCCCAGGGCTGGGTCCTGCGGCATCAGCCACCCCGCCAGCGCGACAGCCAGTGCGCCCTTGAGGCCGTCGAACAGGGCCACGCCAATGCCCACGGCTGGGCCGTATTGCCGCCACGAGCCGCTGCCACCCGGGAGATCAGCGCCCCGAATATCCTTGCCGCGCCAGCGCGAGTACAGAATGCCGGCCACCAGTGAACCCAGCAGGAACGACAGCAGGGAAACGAGCAGCCACATGGGGGTCAGTGTAACGCTGCGCCTGCGCAGAAAGCACGGTGCTGGCAAAAAGCTGTGCGGAGGGCCAGTGCCTAGACTGGGGGCATGTCTTCTAAGCCTGGCCGCCCGCTCTCCCGTCCCGAACTGCGCCGCTACAGCCGTCCGCTGCTGGTGCCTGAGTGGCAGGCCGCCGGGGCGCAGGAGCGGATAACAGCCGCGCGGGTGCTGCTGGTGGGGGCTGGTGGGCTGGGCTGCGCGGTGGCGGCAGCGCTGGCGGGGGCAGGCGTAGGAGAGCTGCGGATTTCCGACCATGACACGGTGGATGTCAGCAACCTGCACCGGCAACTGCTCTTCCGCTCGCCTGACGTGGGCCGCCATAAGGCGGAGGTGGCGGCAGCGCAGGTGCAGGCCATCAATCCTTTTGTCAGGCCACAAGTGGTGCCTGCCCTGAGCGCCGACAATGCCGCGCAGCTGCTGGACGGTGTCAGCCTGGTGGTAGACGCCACCGACAACCTCGCAACCCGCTACGCTCTGGCCGAAGCGGCGCACGCTGCCGGAGTGCCCTGCGTTTGGGGCGCGGCGAGTGGCACTTCGGGCATGGTCACAGTGTTTGCGGGTGCGCGGCGGCTGCATGACCTGTTCCCACCGCAGAGTGCCCAGGCTGACAGCTGCGACGAAGCTGGGGTGCTGGGGCCAGTGCCCGCGCTGGTGGGGCAGATGATGGCGCTGGAAGCCCTCAAGCTGCTGGGCGGCGTGGGTCAGCCGCTGGTGGGGCGGCTGTGGACCTTTGATGGCCTGAGCGGACGTGTGCGCCTGATTGCCCTGCCGGAACGGGCCGACGTCCCTGCCGAGTAAACCAGGGCGCAGCTACCAGAGCCAGACAGCCCACTGGACGACCCAACTGGCGGTTCAGGGGCGGCACTCGGCTTCTTGTCGCTGCTGACGGGTCCTACGTCTTATTGGCCCGGTTGCTGACGCCATGCCCTCCGCCGTGCTTCCTCAGCAGCGCCCCCTCCAAATAGGGGTAGAGTGTGACTTTCTCCTCATTTATGCTAAGGTTCGACCAAGTCCATATATCCACATGTAAGGCCGACCCAAAGCGGGTTTGGCGCGGAAGCTGCCCCCCTGGCTCAGAGTTCTGGGCTAGCGGCTTTCGCTGGAGGAAGCTATGAATAAGGAAAAAGTTGCAAAAGCAGAGTTGGCCGCCCATATCAGTGAGCAGACGGACCTTTCGCGCAAGCAGGCTGGCGACGTGGTCAGCGTGGCCGTGTCGCTGATGGTGGACGCGCTCAAGCAGGGGCGCACCGTGGGCCTGCCTGGGCTGGGCACCTTCAGCATCTCCCACACGGCCCAGCGCCAGGGGGTGCGCCCCGGCACCACCGAGCGCATCACCATTCCTGCGGGCAAAAAGGTGCGCTTCAAGATTTCCACCGGCCTCAAAGAACGGCTCTAGAGAAAGCAGCTTCAGGGCGCTGCCTGCGGCTTCACCTGCCGGTCTGTCCGGGGTGGGGCCGCGCCTGCATTTGACCGGAGAGGCTACTGACTGGAGAAGTCACTCAGCACGGCCTGCGCCGCGTGATACCCGCACATGCCATGCACTCCACCGCCCGGTGGCGTGGCCGAGCTGCACAGGTAGACCTGCGGGTCAGGTGTGCGGTAGGGCGTAGGCGTGGGCACCGGGCGGGCCAGCAGGCCCGTGAGGTCGAAGCGGCCCCCGTTGACGTCGCCGCCACCGAACACTGGACTAAAGGTTTCGAGCTGGCGGGGCGTGGTCACGTGGCGGTGCAGAATCCGGGCGCGGAATCCGGGAGCCAGACGCTCCAGCGCGGCTTCGATGGTGTCGGCGTAGTCGGCTCCGGTGTCTGCTGGAGCGTGCGCGTACACCCAGAAGGTGTGCCCGCCCTGCGGAGCGCGGCTGAGGTCAAAGAGGGTGTGCTGCGCCGCCAGCAAGTAGGGCTGCTGAGACAGCTGTCCCTGCGCCGCGCCCCGCTCGGCCTGCTCAATTTGTTGCAGGCTGCCGCCGATGTGCAGCGTGGCGGCCTGCGCCGCTGCGGGGTCCAACCAGGGCACCGGCCCGCTCAGGGCATAGTCCACTTTGACCGCGCCCAGGCCGTAGCGAAAGCGGGACAGCCAGGCGTCATAGCCAGGCGTGGAGCGGCTCAGCAGCTGCCGGGCCACCGCCGGACTGGAATCCACCAGCACGGCCCGCGCCTGCGGCAAGTCCGCCCGTGACTGCACGCGGGTGTCCAGCTGAATCTCTCCACCCAGCCAGCGGAAGTACTCGGCCAGGGCGTCGGCCAGGGCCTGCGCGCCACCACGCGGAAAAGGCCAGCCTCCGGCGTGTGCCGCCGTGCCCAGCATCAGGGTCGCCGCGCCCACCCCCGGCGTCATCATCGGCAGATTGACGTGAGCGGCCAGTCCCGCCCACAGTGCCCGCGCCTCGGCAGTCTGAAACAGCAGGCTGGCGGTCAGTGGAGCGGGGAGCAAGGCGGGCACCCCAAAACGGGCCAGGGTGAGCGGGTGCCGGGGCAGGCGCAGCAGTGGGCGCAGCGTGTCTTCCAGCAGGTTGCCTTGCTGCGCCACCAGCGGCCCGAACAGCGCCCGCCAGCGCGCACCGTCCGGTCCCAGGACAGCGGCAGCGGCGTCCAGATCTTGCGGCAGCGGCAGCGCCCGGCCATCCCACCACAGGTGGGCGTAGGGCGCGGGTGAGCGCACCCAGTCCAGCCCAAAGGCGTGCAGCGGCCACTGCTGCCAGACGGGCGAAGCGTAGCCCAGCGGATGAATGGCGCTGCCGGTATCGAAGGTAAAGCCTTCCCACTGGCGGCTGCTCAGGCCACCGCCGGGCTGGTGGTGCGCTTCTATGACCCGCACCTTCAGCCCGGCGCGGGCCAGGGTAATCGCTGCGCTCAGGCCGTTGGGCCCAGCACCGACCACCACGGCGTCCAGTCCAGCGGGCTTCAGGCTCATCTCTGGAGTGTAGCGGCTGCGTTTACAATGTCTGAACATTCAGGCTCTACACTCCGAGATATGAACCTCGGTCCGATGGAAATCCTGTTTATCCTGGTGGTGGCGCTGGTGTTGTTTGGCCCCACCCGCCTGCCCGAGCTGGGCAAGAGCCTGGGCAAAGGCATCCGCGAGTTCAGGCGCGGCACTCAGGGCCTCAAGGACGAGCTGGAGCTGAGCATGAAAGACGCTCCGGCGCAGAGTCAGGCTGGGCAGCCCCAGCACACCCCGCCCACTCAGGCCGCACCCATGCCCGCCGCCGCCCCGGCTCAGCCCGCACCCAATCCGGCCCCAGCTGAACAGGTGGTCTATTCCGCTGTGCCGGGAGAGGTGGCTGCTGACCCGGCTCAGGCTCCATCTGTTCAGCCTGCCCAGCCGCTGCGGGCCTCTGACCTGGCGGTAGCTCCGGTGGTCGAAACTCCGGCAGACCCTGCCCCACAGCCGCCTGCTGCGCCTTCTTCGCACCGCGCCTGAGCGCTCAGGGTTCTGAGAGCGGCCCAGGGAAATGCTCTACCCTGCGGGCATGATTCCTGCTCAGTCCAGAGGACGCTCTTGCTAGCCCGCGTCCGCAGCGCGGCCCTGGTCGGGGTAGATGCCGTACCAGTTGAGGTTGAAGTAGATGTTTCGCCGGGCCTGCCGTCTTTTATGGTGGTGGGTTTGCCGGACCAGGCGGTGAGTGAGGCGCGTGAGCGGGTCCGGGCCGCCATCCGCAACTCTGGACTGCCATTCCCAGCGGCGCGGATTACGGTGAACCTGGCCCCCGCCGACCTGCGCAAAGAAGGTCCGCTGTACGATCTGCCCATCGCGCTGGGCGTGCTGGCCGCACAGGAGCAACTGCCGCTGGAGGCTCTGCGCGGAGTGATTTGTGCGGGCGAGCTGGCGCTGGACGGGTCGCTGCGCCCCGTAGCTGGAGCCGTGAACCTGGCCCTGTTGGCCGCTGAGCTGGGCTTGCCCGCGCTGGTGCCCGCAGGCAGTGCAGAGGAAGCCGCCCTGATTGAGGTGCCGGTCTACGGTGCCGGGACGCTGCTGGACGCGGTGCGGCATCTGAGCGGTCAGGCTGCACTCCCTCTGACCGAGCCGCCCCAGCCGGGAGACGACCTGCCGAATGCTCCCGACCTGGCCGACGTGAAGGGCCAGAGCGCCGCCAAGCGGGCCCTGGAAATTGCCGCGGCAGGTGGTCACAACCTCCTGATGGTGGGCAGTCCGGGCAGCGGCAAGACCATGCTGGCCCGCCGCGCCGCTGGGCTGCTCCCCCCGCTCACCCGCGCCGAGGCGCTGGAAGTCACGCGCATTCACTCGGCGGCAGGTCTGCTGACACGGGGCGGCCTGCTGGGCGCAGCGCCTTACCGCCACCCGCACCACACCGTGTCCGACGCTGGCCTGATTGGCGGGGGCAGTATCCCCAAGCCCGGCGAAGTGAGCTTGGCGCACCGGGGACTGCTGTTCTTGGATGAGTTCCCGGAGTTCTCCCGCCGCGCTCTGGAAACCCTGCGTCAGCCGCTAGAAGATGGCCGGGTGACCATCTCGCGGGCCCGCGCCAGTGTGGAGTATCCGGCCCGTTTTCAGCTGATTGCCGCTATGAATCCTTGCCCCTGCGGCCACCTCGGCGACCCGGAACGGCCCTGTACCTGCACGTCCGCGCAGCGCACCCGCTATCAGGCCCGGCTGAGTGGCCCGTTGCTGGACCGGATTGACCTGACCGTGCAGGTGCCGCGCCTGACGGTAGATGAGCTGACCCGCGCGCCCCAGGGGGAAAGCACCGCGCAGGTCCGCACGCGGGTGCTGGCAGCGCGTGAGCGGATGCAGCACCGCCAGGGCGCGCGCAACGCCGATTTGGTGGGACAGGGCTTGCAGCAGGCCGCGGCCCTGGACGCCGGCCCCGAGAACTTTATGCGGGCAGCGGCGCGGCAGCTGAGCCTCACTGGACGCGGCTATGACCGGGTGCTGCGGGTGGCCCGGACGGTGGCCGACCTTGCCGGGTCGGAGCGTATTGCCGAAGCGCACATTGCCGAAGCGCTGACCTTCCGCTCGCGTGAGCTGGCCTAGAGGCCGGGGATGACGCTCCCTGATGTACTCTTTTACGCCGCGCTGTTGGCGGCGTTGCCGCTCTGGCTGGTGGTAGGGTTTCGTATTCCCGCCGCGCCAGTCCGCCTGAGCCGACCTGCCGCCTACGCGCTGTCGTTTGCCTGTCTGACGGTGCCACTTTCCCTGCTGTTCCTGAGTGTTGTGATGTCTGTGCCCTGTGTAGGCGTCGCCTGGCGGACGCTCCCATGGCTGGCCTTAGCGCTATTTGCAGGACTAGCGGCCCGCATGGTTGCTCAGGCTGGAGGTCAGCGCGAGGCGCGCTTGCTGTATGTGCTGCTGGGGCTGATGCTTCTGCTGGCAGGAGTTTATATTTTCGACCCTCTGACCTCTTCTCACCCTCTCTGCGCTGGTCAAGATCAGCTGGGGAGAATGGGCGCACAGACCGCCTTTCTGACCGATGCGGCCAAAGGCGTGCTGCCGCCCTTGGCACTGCTGGCTTACGCCGCCTGGCAGGAGCGCCGCACGGGAGCCAGAGACCTTTCCTAAGTTGGGGTGCAGAAACGTAGCGTGCAAAAGTCCGCGTCAGAGCTTGCTAAGCTGAGCGGCAACGATGACTCGCATAGGGCCGACCTTGGAAGAACTGGGCATCACGAGCAAGCCCGAAGCCACCCTCAGCCGTGAGGACGCCTTCTTTGTGCTGGTAGATGATCTGCTGCTCTACCGTGACGCCCGGATTCTGCGCCGGGTCAGCCTGCGTGACCTGACCCGCATTCACAGCGACGACAGCGGTACCCTGCGGGTTGAAACTCCAGCGGGCACCGCACTTAGCGCCAGCCTGCTGGGCTTTGAGCCGGATGAGGTGCAGCCCTTTTTTCTGCGGGTGCGTGACGCTACCGCCTACGCCAAGGCCCAGGCCAAGCGGGCGCAGGAGCGCGAGAGTGGCGAGGCCCCGCCCTCTCCTTTTGCGCGTGTGCCCCGGGCGCAGCCTGCAGTTGCCCCGACCCCGCCCAGGGCAGCACCCTCTATGCCGGCTCCCGTGACTTCAGCGGCCCCTGCTGACGCCCCAACCGAGGAATTCGAGCCCTACGCCCCCTATGAGCGCCCCCGTACGTTTGCTGACCGGCTGGGCTCGGTGGTGCGGGTCATTAAGCGCCGCCCAGAAACCCCTGACTTAGACACCCCCAAATCAGAGTCTCCTGAATCCGAGGCTCCTGAACAGGCTCAGACCGCCCAGGCCGTGGCTGAGCCAGGTGGCCTGGAAGCTGGAGTGGGCAGCAGCGTCCAGGCGGTTCGAGACCAGCCCACTCAAGACCAGCCCTCTCAAGACCAGCTGGGCCAGGAAGACATGCCCAGGCCAACATCCCAGCCCAGTCCAGCGTCCAGCGTCAGCCGCCGCGTCCAGTCCGCTCCCGTCTCAACCGCTCCGGCGCAGGTTCAGCGTCCTGCCAGTGTCAGCATGGAAGAAGCCCTGCGGTCCTCTGAGACCCAGACCACGGTGCTGCGCCCTGCGGCAGCCGAGCCAGCCGCTTCCAGCGTGACTGAAATGACTCCCGCTATGCCAGAAGGGGAGGCCCATAGCGCTGCTCCGGCAGTGCGTGGTGGCCGCAAGGCGCCGGGTGGGCCGCTGGCCTGGCTGAACCCTGCGGGCACACCGGACCTGCGGGTCTGGCCGCCCCGGCTGCGGCTGGTGGCAGGTCTGTTGCTGCTCACAGCGGTGGCCCTGACGCTTTATTACCTGCTCAATGGTTCTGTGGCTGCCGGTCTATGGCTGCTGGTGGTCGGTGTGGCGGGTGCCGTCTTTCTGCTGGCCGCAGCCGACGCTGTGCAGGTGCTGGCCACCCGGTTGCCTGAGACAGCGGCGTCAGGAGCTCTGGCCCCAGCGGACAGTGAGGAAGGCAAGCCCTAGAGCTTTTGCCCTGGCAGACACGGATTTAGGCCCGGTACAGGGCATCTGGACAAGCCGCCAAATGCTCTAAACTGACCGGACATGGAACCTGTCAGCATCATCCTGATTCTGTTGGCCCTGGTGCTGGTCTTGTTTGCAACCGAATGGCTTCCGGTGGACGTAACCGCGCTGCTGCTGATTGCGGCCCTGATGCTGACTGGCCTGCTGGACCCCGACGAAGCCCTGGCAGGATTCGGGGACCGCACCGTGCTCACCCTGGCGGCGCTGTTCGTGCTGGCGCAGATGCTGCTGCGGACGGGCGTCATCAATTGGATCGTGCAGCTGCTGACGGGCTCTGCTGGCCGCCGGGGAGCGGAGCCGCCTGTGTCCGGGGCGGGCCTGATTCGCCGCTTGCTGGGCGGGGTCACGGCGGTCAGCACCGTGACCAGCAATACCGCCACCACAGCCGTCTTTCTGCCGGTGATGCATGCCCTGGCGCGGCGTACGGGTGTCCCTGCCAGCCGGGTGATGATGCCGCTGGCCTTCGCTTCTATTCTGGGCGGCTCAATCACTTTGGTGGGGACGAGCACCAACTTGGTGGTTTCGGGATTCTTGCCCGAGGTGGGCCTCAAGCCCCTGGGCTTTTTCGAGCTGGCCTGGGTGGGGGTGCCAGCGGCCATTGCAGGGCTGCTGTACCTCTTTTATGTGGCTCCGCGCCTGCTGCCTGAGCGCGACTCAGAAATGGAACAGGAGGTGCGGGCGTACATCTCCGACCTCACCATTGCTGAAGGCAGCCCCCTGATTGGACAGACCCTCGCGGGCGCGGCGCTGGGCCGCGATCACGGCCTGACGGTGGTGGCGGTGCGGCGTGATGGACGCACGGTCTACGCTCCGGACGCGGCCTTTGGCCTGGAACTGGGCGATACCCTGGCCGTAGAAAGCGATTCCGAAGGGTTGCTGGCTGCCAAAGACGCTCTAGGCCTGGTCAGCCGCTCCAAAGAAAAGCTATCGCTGAGTGGCCTGGAGTCCGAAGTGCGGCTGGTGGAAGCGGTGGTGATGCCTGGCAATGAGCTGATTGGCCGCACCCTGCGCGAGTCGCGCTTTCGTGAGCGCTACGGCCTGAGCGTGCTGGCCCTGCACCGCCGCGAGAAGACCTTGGAGCGCCTGGGTAGCCTGCGGGTCCGTGGGGGCGACGTGCTGCTGATTCAGGGCACCGAAACCCGCCTGCGTAGCCTGGGCGATACCTTCGCCGTACTGGCCGACCTGACCGAGCAGCAGCGTGACGGCTCCAAAGCTCCCCTGGCGGCAGGGTTATTTGTGGGCGCACTGGTCTTGTCGGGCCTGGGTGTGGTGCCGCTGGTTACGGCGCTGATTGCGGCAGTGGCCCTCGCGCTGGCGCTGCGGCTGCTCAGCCCAGACGAGGCCTACCGCGCCATTGAGTGGCCGGTACTGGTGCTGGTGGCCGCCATGCTGGCTTTTGGCGGGGCTTTTCAGTCGAGCGGTGCCGCCGAACTGATTGCTGGCTGGCTGGCCGGGGTGCTGGAGCCTCTGGGCGGGCTGGGAGCACTGGCGGGCGTCTACATCTTTACCCTGCTGCTCACCCAGCCCATGAGCAACCAAGCGGCGGCGCTGGTCATGCTGCCGCTGGCGGTGGGCGTGTCCAGTGCGCTGGGCTACGACCCCCGGCCATTTGCGGTGACTGTTGCGCTGGCCGCAAGCAACTCCTATCTCACTCCGCTGGAGCCCAGCTGCATGTTGGTGTACGGCCCAGGCCACTACCGCTTTGCTGATTTCCTGCGTGTGGGTGGGGGGCTCTCGGTGTTGACCTTTGCCCTGACACTCCTGATCGTGCCTCTCGTCTGGCCGCTGACGGGCACAAACTGATCACAGACTGATGACGGCATCACGTTTTTCATGGTCGCTTCACCGCTGAGTTCATCTTTTCTTGATGGGGTGTGGCAGACTGTTCGACATATGCAAACCCAAACGCTGATGTTGACCCTGGCCCTGAGCGCTGCCGCTCCGGCCCTGGCCCAGACGGCTGCGCCCGTGCGTGCTCCTGCTCCCGCTGCTCAGCCCAGCGCCGCGCAACCCGCTGGCACCGTCTCGGAAGTGGTGGTCAACGGCACCACCGAGCTGCTCGCCAACTTCGTGCGGGCCACGCTGAACGTACAGCCTGGCGCGCCAGTGGCCAGCGTGAATCTGGACCAGGTGCGCCAGAGCGTGCTGAACTCCGGCTACTTCTCGGCGGCCACGCCCCGCATTGAGCAGCGCTCGGGCCGCAGCGTGCTGGTTATCGACGTGGTGCCCAATGCCACCATCGGCACTGTGGAAGCTACGGGACTGACCTTTCTGTCGGCGGACGCTTTCAAGAAGAGCATCGCTGACCTGCTGAATATCGCTCCTGGCGCTGCGCTGAACACGGCCCGCTTGGAGCAGGCCAAGAATGCCTTGCTGGACAACTACCGCTCGGAGGGCTATCCCTTTGTGCCCACCGTGAACGTGCAGACCACGCCTGCCAATGACGGCACCGTCACCGTTCGCTTCTTGGTGGACGAGACGGCCCCAGTCCGCGCTGTGCGGATTCAGGGCGTGTCGCTGCTGGAGCGCAGCCGCGTGGAGAACATCTTCCGCCCCTTGCAGCAGGCGGGCAAGTTCACCCCTGAGGTCTACTACCGCGCCGTGTCGCAGGTGCAGGCCCTCTACGAAGAAGCGGGCTACCTGCACGCTGGCGTAGAAGTTGCCAAGACCACCCTGGACAGTGGCCTGCTGACCATTCAGGTGGTCGAAGGCCGCGTGGCTGCGCTGGACACCACCAACCTGGGCACGGTAGACCCGGCGGTGCTGCAGTCGCTGCGTACCCGCACCGGCCAGCCGGTCCGCGCTGAGGACCTCCAGGCTGACGTGCGTACCCTGTCTAACCGGACCGGCAAGCCAGTGGGCTTTGCGCTCCAGGCCAACCCCCAGAATCTGAACCAGGTGGCGGTGTACTTCGGCAGCGCCAACGTGGTGACTGCGCCCATTCAGCGCATCGAGATTCGCGGCAACACCCTGATTCCTGAAGCCCAGCTGCGCGCCGCTCTGACCATCAAAGAAGGCGACGTGTTCAGCCCTCAACTGGCCCAGGAGAACTTCGTGCGCCTGCGTGACCTGTACCGCGCCCAGGGATACGAAATCAGCACCCGTGACGCCGTGCAGTTCGAGAACGGTGTGCTGGCCCTGAACATCCGCGAGGTGACGGTGGCAGGCTACGAGCTGAACTGGCAAGGCGAGCACCGCACCGAGGACCGCGTGATTCTGCGCGAACTGCCCAAGCCCGGTGGCCTGTTCAACGCCCAGAAGTTGCGCGAAAGCCTCGCGAACATCAGCCGCCTGGGCTACGTGCAGCTGGTCAGTCAGGAAACGCGGGTGGACCCCCAGAACCCCGAAGCCATTACCTACGTGCTCACCGTGGCCGAAGCCGACACTGGCATTCCGCTGCAACTGTCGCTGGGCTATGACAGTCTGCAAGGCGGCTGGAACGGCGAAGTGGGCTACAGCAACCCCAACGTGTTCGGTCTGGGCCACAACGGAGCGGTCAGCCTGGGTGCCCAGCAGAACGACGCTGGCCAGAACTGGTTTGGCTCGGCCAGCTACACCATTCCCTGGTTGGACCTGGATTTCCTGGACTTCCGTGAGAACCGCACCAGCTTGAGTGCCTCTATTGGCAGCAATGTGGGGGCCAACCAGGCCATCTTCCAAACGCGTGACGATCCCAACGGCAGTGGCGAGATTGAGCAGGACACTGGCCGCGACTTTACTGTCCGCAACAACTCCTTTGGCGTGGACCTCAGCCGCCGCCTGACCGATCAGCTGTCGGCGGGTGTGGGAGTAGGTGTGACCCAGAAGACCTACTTCCTGGAAGGCAAGATCCGTGACAGCGACGTGCGTGTCCCTTACCGCGTGCAGGGCGATACCCAGTACTGGATTGACTGCAACAACAGTCCGGTGGAGGCCAAGACGGGCAATACGGCTCTGATTGAGCAACTGCGCCGCCCCTGCGCCCTGACCGATGCTCAGTCTGCCGCCTTGCTGCCCCAAAAGAGCCTGACCACCAGCCTGACGGGCCGCGTGAACTATGACAGTGCCAACTCGTTCGCCTTCCCCAGTGAAGGCTGGCGCGCTGACCTGAACGGGGCCTACAACTTCGGCACTGTGGGCGAGGACCGCGTGAACTGGTTCGAGGTGGAGTCGGGGGCCCGCACGTACTTCAGCTTCGGCGACACCATTCTCAAGACCACCGGTGAGGAAACTGCCCAGCAGGTGCTGGCCGTGCGTGCCAACGCCGGGACCACCATCGGCAACACCCCGCAGGGCACAGGCTTCCGCGTGGGTGGAGGCGGCAGCACGGCCTTCTCGCGCCAGCTGCGCGGCGTCGAAAACGGTTCGCTGTTCGGGGCCAACTACTTCACCACGTCCGCTGAGTACCGCCGCGATCTGAATATCAACCTCGGCCCGGCCCGTGGCGTGTACGGTGTGCTGTTTGCAGACGCTGGCGACACCTGGGACGACAATGACCCCTTCAGCCTGAACTACGGCGTGGGTGCAGGCGTCCAGCTTGATCTGGGCCTGGGCGGCTTCCAACTGCCTCCCCTGCGTTTTGACTACGGTTACAACCCCCAGACCAGCAACGGCCAGTTCTACTTCCGCTTGGGGAACTTCTGGTAACCGTCTCTACCGAGCAGAGCGAGTAACGGCGAGGGGCCGTCCCTGAGCCATGCCCGCCCTGCCTGTAGGCTTCTGGTAATCAGGCGGGGGCCGTCAGGCGAGTGATGAGCAACGCGAGTAGTGACCCGGGGCGACCTGGGTCATGTTCTTTTGGAGTTGCTTTCTCCAGCCTGTTGCCGTTTCCCTGCCCTACAATGTGCCCTTATGGAAGGTTTGATGCTCTCCCGCGTGCTGCGCGACCTGGCTGGGGGCCTGCCGGCGCGGGCGCTGGGCTGGGTGTTCCCTGACGAAACCACAGCCGCCCTATTGCTGGAAGGCATGCCAGCTGGCACCGGCAACCTGGTACTCAGCTACCGCCCGCCGCAGCCGGTGGTGTACTTTTCGCGTGAGCGGCTGCGCGGCGAGCCGAACAATCCCTTTCAGCAGATGATGGCCCACAAGGTTCGGGGCGACCTGCTCCGCGCCGAGCAGCTGAAGCTGGACCGCGTGTTTCAGCTGCACTTTGGCGGCGAGGAAGGCTTTGTCAGCGTGCCGCCCGCCCGGCTGCTGTTCGAGGTGACTGGCCGCAACGCCAACCTGCTGATTCTGGAGCAGGGAGAAGGCTTTGGGGGGCGCATTCTGCATGCTGCCCGTGAAATTACCCCCTCGCGCAACCGCTTCCGCACCACGCGCTCTGGCGGACAGTACACGCCGCCGCCCCCGTACGAGAAGCTGGACCCACGCAGCCTGAGCGCTGAAGAGGCACAGGTGCAGGGCTTGGCGGCGCTGCCACTCGCCCGCTGGCGTGAGCAGGTGGACGGTCTGGGGCCGCTGCTGAGCGCTGAGCTGGGCCGCCGCGCCGGGTTTACAGAAGCCCCAGGGCCAGAGAGGTTGCCGCAGGCGCTGTCGGCCCTGGCGTCGCTGGTGGACGACCCCAGCGTGTCTGAAGGGGTAATGACCGACGGGGCCCGTGAAGCTGCCCGCACCGAAAAGGCGGCGCAGCTCCGCAAAGAGCTGGTGGGGCCGCTTGACAAGCGCCTGTCCCTGCTGACCAATCAGCTGAGCGATGTGACCCGCGCTGAGGAAGGCATTGAGCTGGCCGCCCAGGAGCGCACCGAGGCTGACATTCTGATGGCCTACAGTCATCAGGTGCCGGACGGCAGCGCCGAGGTGTCCCTACCGGACCTGACTGGTGAGGGCGAAGTGACCATCGCGCTTGACCCGCTGCTCAGCGCTGTCCAGAACGCCGAGAAGCGCTACGCCCGCGCCCGCCGCCGTGAGGACGTGTATGAGCGGTTGGCCGAGCGGGAGCCGCGCCTCCGTGCCGAGTACGCTGAGGCCCACGCCCGTGTGCAGGCCCTGGAAACAGCCAGTCTCAGTGAGCTGGAAGCCCTGGCCGCGCAGTTGGTCAGCGAGAAGCCCGAAAAAGTACCTTATGGCCTGCGCTTTACCCTGCCCAGCGGCCTGACCGCGCTCGTAGGCCGCAACAACAAGGAGAATGCCACCTTGACCCACCGCATCGGACGGAGCATGGACTACTGGTTTCACGCGCAGGGCTACGCGGGCAGCCATGTGCTGGTCCGCACCGGGAGCGCAGGCCGCGAGCTGTCGCCGCCCGATATCCTCTATGCCGCGCAGCTGGCGGCAGCCCATTCCAAAGCGCGGGGCAGTTCTAATGTGCCGGTGGACTACACCCGCATAAAGCACGTCTGGCGGCCCAAGGGCGCGGCGGCGGGCAAGGTAAACTACACCGGCCAGAAGACCGTCTTTGTGGACGGCGACCTGCCGGAAAACTGAAGGCTAGGCACGCTGGACATTGAGCCGCTGAATGCGGGCACGGATATGGCGCTGCAAGAGGGCTGGGTAAAGGTGGAGCGGCGCGGCCAAGGCCACCAGCCAGAGGGCAGTTTCAGGCATGTGCAGGCACAGAAGAACCGCGCTGAGGGCCAGTGCAGTGAGCAGGGCCCAGACATGTCCCAGCTCAGAGCGCCAGGTCTGCTCGGCCAGCTGTGGCAGCCCTCCACGCCCGCCGCCGTAGCCCCTGGCACTGCGGACCAGGGTGTTCCAGCCGGTTCGTTCCAACAAGCGGCCAAAATGCCCAACTCCCAGCCGTCGGTACAGTGCGCCGTGATGACCCGAAACCGTAAACCTGAGTGGCCCGGCAGCGTCAGGCAGACGCCCAGGCAGCGCGAACTCTGCTGCTGCCATCAGGGACCAGTGGACAAGCCATGCAAAGGCAGCGGCGGGCGCCGGTCCTGGGGGCAGAAGCTGGCTGCCCAGGGCGGCCAGGGCCACCGCAGCGACGCTCAAGGCCAAACTTTTCATCAGGGTGACGGGGGCGCATGGCGCAGGGCCTTGGACAGTTTCTCGTCCAACTCCTCTCGTAGCCGGACCGATACAGGTGCTGCCAGCGCCCGCCTGATCACCGCGGGGTCTGGCTTGCGGGATTTGTGCAACTTCATCAGTTCGCTCAGGGTTGGTGTTCCGGTCTGGGCCGTGGGCTGCCACTCGCCCACGTCGCCGGGCCGCAGGGTGCCGCCCTGAATGACACGGGCATAGATCCCCGGCAGGCCCAGAGCGTACATGTCCTTAACAAAAGAGCCGGGATAATCGCCCGCCAGATACGCCGCCGCCAGCGCACAGGGCAGGCGGGGGGCGGTGGCTTCCAGCAGCACCTCGCCCAGCTGGAAGCGGTCACCGGGCCGCACATCGGCGCTGCTGGGACCACTCAGGCGCACATTTTCCCCGAAGTAAGCACGCTCCAGCCCGGCTTGCAGGCCCAGCGCGGCCCAGGCTTCGGCGTCGGCCTGGGTGTACAGGTACAGCGCCTGGTCGGGGCCACCGTGGTATTTCTTGTTGGCGACGTGGTCGCCCTCGGCCCCGGCAGCACTGATGGTCAGCGACTCTTTCGGCTGCTTGGCGATTCCGCTGCGGGTCAGTTTTTGTCCGACCAGAATCTGACCAGGTTCGCCCGCGTAGAGGGCCAGCACAGCGAAGGGGAGAGGTGCGCTCATGCTGTCAGGCTAGCAGGGTAGGTTGCCGGTCATTCAACCGGTCACGGCTCAGATGCTGCGGCTTGCCGGGCGCCGTCATGCCCTGGGTCCCTGTTGTCCCGCTGCCGCTGTGCTGAAATACAGAGCGTGACTGACCTTCCTTCTCCACCCAACCTGGCGGATATGGACCCAGCTAAGGACTCAGCCGAGCTGGCACAGGGCCGGGTCTGGCTGCTGGCCTTGTTGTGGGCCTTGCCTGCGCTGGTCGCGGTGCCGACGGTGGCCGCTCTCCTACAGGGACACACCGAAGGAGCCGTGCAGCAACTCCTGTATCTCGTCGCCACAGGCATTCTGATGTGGAATGTCTGGCGCGGCAGTGTATGGTCTTGGCGCATTACTGTGGCACTGGCGATGCTCACGGGGATGCTGGTGTTCATGGCAGGTCTGTTTGCAGGCCGCACGCTGGTGCAGGGGCTGTTGGTCAGCCTGGGTGGACTGGGTTTCTTGGCGATTGGGCTGCTGCTGGTGGCGGCGGGTCCAGTGCGCTCCTTTCTGGAAACGCGCTGGGCCGCCCGCACCGCCGCCCTGCGCGGGGGCCGCCGATGACAGGCCGCCGCTTTACCGTACAGGGCACCAACAATGCGTTTGACTGCGCCCACTGCGGCGCGGCCATCTTGCCGCTGCAAAATGGCTCGGTCCGCAACCACTGTCCGCACTGCCTGCACTCGCTGCATGTAGACATCTTTCCCGGTGACCGCGCCTGCGAGTGCCGGGGGGTGATGGAGCCGGTGGCCGTCGAAAACAGTGGCAAAAAGGGCTGGATGATTGTCCACCGCTGCCAGAAATGTCGGTACGTGGGCCGCAACCGCGCCGCTCTGGACGACCCGGAGCAGCCCGACAACTGGGACCTCATCGTGGACCTCAGCCAGTGGCCCCGGCTGTAGCGCTCCGGCAAAGCTGCACGCTTCTCACTGTAGGAAAAGTTAAACAAAGGAATAATGTAGGGACGCCCTGAGTGCGCCCTCAGCTGAGGTGAGCCATGACTGAGAGATTTCTGCCCCGCACTGCCTACTCCCCGCGCCCGCTGCTGGCCTCATTGCTGCTGGCGGCTGCTTTGGTCGGCTGCACCGACACCGAGGAGAAAAGCACCACCCGCACCGTCACCCAGCAGACAGTGACCACCGAAACAGCTTCGTCCAGCGCCACTTCTGAGCCGGCGACGACTTCTGCACCCAGTGGTGCGCCTGCCCCGTCAGAGCCCGCTGCTCCGGCCAGCAGTGAGACCAGTGCCGCTTCGGCCACTCCTGCGGCCAGCACAGCAGAACCGTCTACGCCGAGTGCCAGCGCTGCCGAACCTGCCCCAGCTCAGACGCAACCTGCTGCGGCTGAGCTGGCCCCAGCGGAACCGGCGACTACCCCAGCGACCCCGGCTCCGGCCAGCCCAGCGCCGCCCAAGCCAGCACAATCCACGCCAGCGCAGACCCAGCCAGCACAGACCCAGCCAGCACAGGCCCAGTCGGCACAGCCCAAGCCAGCCGCGCCAGCGACTGCGGCTGAACCTGCCCCCAGCCCGGCTACTCCCGCACCTTCAGGCGAGGTGATTGCTGACCCCACCGAGTACTACGAGGAAAATGCCCAGTCGGGCACTTCACCTGCGCCCACGGTGATTGAGGAAATTTATTTTCCCAATTGCCAGGCGGCGGCAGCCGGAGGCTACAGCAATATTCCGAGCAGCAGCCCAGCTTACCGCTCTGAACTCGATGACAATGGTGACGGTGTGGCCTGCGACTAAAGGGTTGCGGTAGACCATCTGAGCGAGTGTCTCAGCTGCTACCTTCTGAATCCCCCTTGATCTCCAGCGCCCCTCAGCACAGCCCCGCTTCTATTGGCGGGGCTTGTTGCTGATGCGCCTGACCTGCCGGGCCGTCCCAGGCTGGGGGCAGAGTCCAGCCAAAAGAAAACTCCCCGCCGTTTCCGGAAGGGAGTTCTATGCTGGTCGAGGCGGCGAGATTTGAACTCACGACCCCTACCACCCCAAGGTAGTGCGCTACCAGGCTGCGCTACGCCTCGACGTTCAGCACCGAGAAATATACACGTCCCAGCAGAGGGGGTCAAGCAGGCCAGCTGTGGGCGGCAAATGAGCGGCTTGGGCGTGCGCCCCGGTTCTAACATGGGGTGGCCCACTTTGGCACTCTGGGCCCCAAGGAGAAGACCTATGAACAAATCTGCTTTGCTGGTTGCGGCGCTGGCCGCTTGTCTGCCCTGCGCTCAGGCCCAAACTGCGCCCAAGTTTAACCAATGGTATCTGGAAGGCTGCGGCGTGCAGGACGCCGGGAACAACTATGTGGTCGCGGGCTATCAGCAGATATGCATCATCAAGGTCAATGTGACCCCCAACGGCGCGCTCCCGGTCAAAGCGGTGTTTTCCTATGAGCTGGAATGGACCCAGGGTGGCCGCCCGCAGAAGCTCACGCTGCCGGGCAAAGATGTCTGGACCCCGCATGGCCGCAGCGACGCTTACGTCGAGGTGGGGACGTATCACTATTTCATCGGCCTCCCGCTCAACGTGCGCGCCCGCGCTGACCGGCAATACACCGCCATCAATGTGATTGGGACGTTTACCTTCAGCAACGGCAGCACCAAGAAGCTGTTTGAAAAAATCAACGTGGTTCACTGAGCTGCATTTGCTGAGCAGCGTGCACTGAGCTGCCTTGACCAAACCCGCGCCTGGGATGGGGAGCGGAGCAGTATCGTAGACCTATGGTTCAACATTTTGACGAGAAACTGAAGAAGTACGCCCAGCTGGCCGTGCAGACCGGCGTAGGACTGCGCCCCGGCCAGCGCCTGCTGATTGAGTCGCCCATCGAGACAGCGCCGCTGGCCCGCGCCCTCGCCGAAGCCGCCTACGAAGCGGGCGCCAGCTTCGTGGATGTGCGCTGGGACGATGACGCTATCAATCTGCTGCGTTACGAGCAGGCTCCGGACGGTTCTTTTGATCAGATCAGTCGCTGGCGGGTAGATGCCGAGCTGGAAACGGTGGAAGAAGGCGGCGCCGTGCTGGCGATTCGCTCGGCTGACCCTGGCCTGCTGAGCGGGGTGGATGCGGGCCGGGTGTCGCAGCAGGCGCGGGCCTACGGCACTTACCGCAAGGCCTATAGCCGCAAGGTGATGACCAACGCCGTGAACTGGAACCTGATTACCGCGCCGCTGCCTGCCTGGTCCGCACTGATTTTCCCGGAGGCGACAGCCGAAGAAGCAGTGGACCGCCACTGGGACGCTATCTTTGCGGCCACCCGTGCGGACCAGCCCGACCCCATCCAGGCTTGGGAAGACCACCTCGCTGCCCTCAAGACCCGCCGTGATTACCTCACCGCCAAGGGCTACGCTGCGCTGCACTTCAAAGACAGCGAGGGCGGCACCGACCTGACCGTGGGTCTGGCCGATGACCATGTCTGGGGCGGTGGGGCCAGTACCAGTGCCGCGCCGGAAGGCGGACGCTTTGTGCCCAACATTCCGACCGAAGAAGTGTGGACCGCGCCGCACCGCGACAAGGTGGACGGCGTGGTGGTGAGCACCAAGCCACTCAGCTACAGCGGCGTGCTGATTGACGGCATTCGCATGCGCTTCGAGGGCGGCCAGGTTGTAGAGATGACGGCGCAGCAGGGCGGGGAAACCCTCAAAGAGCTGATTGCCACTGACGAAGGCGCAGCTCGCCTGGGCGAAGTGGCCCTGGTCCCGCATTCCAGCCCCATCAGTCAGTCGGGCCTGTTCTTCTTTCACACCCTGTATGACGAGAATGCGGCCTCGCATATCGCGCTGGGGGCAGCGTACCGTTTCAATGTGGAGGGCGGCGGCACCATGAGCGATGAGGAGTTCGCCGCGCACGGGGGCAACGATTCCATCGTGCATGTGGACTGGATGATCGGAAGCGCGACGATGGATGTGGACGGTATTACCGCCGACGGACAGCGCGAGCCGGTGATGCGGGCCGGTGAATTCGTGATCTGACCGCTCAAAAGGTAAGGGGCCGCAGAGGTGGGTGTTCTGCGGCCCCTTTTTCTCAGTTCTCTTCTTCTCAGTTCTCTTCAGCTCAAGTCGTCTTCGATGCCCAGCACCGCCAGCGCCTCGGCGTACTGCACTTCGGGCACATACAGGCCCACATCGCCCAGATACGTGCCTGCGATGATCTCGTACACCGGGGCCGCCACCGACCACCCCGCCGGAGTCAGCAGGGCGCTGATCACGCCGCCATCTGCAAGGTCACGCCGCCAGCCTTCAGCCAGCAGCCGGGGCAGGGTGTCCACGCGCCGCCAGCGGTGGCCCAGGCGCTCAACCACGTCGCCGTATGGCGCGGCAGTCATGCGGTGTCGCCGGACACTAGGTCGCTGGGTACTACGTCGCTGGGTACTAGGGCAAACCGCTGCATCCAGGCGCGGCGGTCAGCCGGAAGAGGGGTGGGGCGCTTGTCAGGGCCGATATTGACCTGCACAGTGCGGGCATAGGCACTTGGAATGCCGTCGGCCAGTATCCGCACGACAAAGGTATATGAGGAGCGGCCCACGCTCTCGACCAGAGTCTCGACCATGACCTGCTGACCCAGCTTGATTTCGGCCACATAGTCCACCTCAACGCGGGCCACCACAGTCAGCAGGTCTGCCAGCGGAATTCCCATTTCGGCCAGCATCTGCACCCGCGAAGTTTCCAGGTAGCTGACATAGGTGGCGTTGTTGAGGTGACCCATCGCGTCGGTATCGCCGTAACGCATCTGGATTTCGGCGCGGTGGGCGTGGCTCCAGTCCAGGGTGGCAAGGGAGTGTTGGCGGGCCGGTTTGGTGGGGGCTGACATGATGTCAGTCTAAAGCAGTGCTGTGCTGCGCAGCCGCGCCAGTCCGCTCAACGTGGGAAAAAGCCACCTACGTCACGTCATTCTCCGCCCTGCTCTACGTACTCTGGCCGCTTCGCTTGACACCAAGGGCAGCACCTTGGTGTCAAAGACGCTATGGAATGAAGCGGCCCAGGCCCGTGTCAGCCGCAGGCCAGGAGACCGTGAGGCTTCCATGAAAGACCATCCTTAATTGTTGGACTACTGTAAGAGTTAGGGGGATGGGCCAATACACACGAAGAGGGGTCATCCTCCGATGACGTTGTCTACAGCACTGCGCTGAAGTTTCTTTCTTGGAGGTTGATGATGAAACGTTCCATTTCCTTACTCGGGTTGTCGTTGTTGCTGTTTGGTTGCGGTGCGCCGCAGACGGCTGTTCCTACGGCTGGAGCCGAGAAGCGTGTGCCAGATGTCACTGTGACGTTGCCCGCTGAGAAGGAGCTGGCGATTGCGGCCCCCCGTCCTGCTGGACTGAAGGCCGCTGCCACGGTGCCGGGCTGGACTGGCCCACGGGTCTTTGGCGGTGCCGCTGAAGCGGAGGGTGTGGCCCAACTGGGTGTGAGCAGCGCGGGGCAAGCTTTTGTCAGTACGGGAGCGGCCCAGGGCAGCGCCGTAACCACCTCGGTACGTGGATTCAAAGCGGACGGCACCGCGCTGCCGGTGGCCCAGGGCAGTGGCAGTGGAGCTGCCACCGGCCTGGCCGTGGTGGAGGACGCCAGCAAGCAGGTCTGGCACGTCCAGCAGGGCAGCGGCACTGTGGAAGTGAGTGTCTTTGGTTCGGAAATGAACGAGGTGAGCGCCAGCAGCGTGACCCTGCCCAATGGCTCTGCGGTGAACCGTGACGGCTTCTATCAGCTGGAGCGCTCAGGCCAGGGCGTGGCGCTGCTGGCGGCCACCCCGAACTCGGCAGGCCGCGCCGATGTTGTGACCCTGAACCATCAGGGCGGCGAACTGACCACCACCACCGTGGCCGTGCCTTTCCCTACCGATCTGAAGGGCTTTGACGCCTCGCGTGTGCATAAGGAATTCTCCGCCGCTTCCGACGGCACCCAGTACGTGGCGATGGCTTTTCCCAGCAATGGCTGTGTCTCTGAGGGCTGCTATTCCCGCATCAACGTGCAGCAGATCAAAGGCGGTCAGGTGACGTGGAGCCGCGTGTGGGACACCTACCAGCCAGTGCGCTTGGAAGACATCAGCGCCAACACCACCGACGTGGTCCTGCTGCTGTCCGCTGGTGGCAGCCAGCCGGACAGCCTGGCGGCTTCCTCCCAGCTGACCCGCGTGCAGAATGACGGCACCATGTTGGAGCACTACCGTGTGCCGCTGGAAGGCTGGCGCCGCGACTGGGCCAAGGGCACCCCGAACGAGCGCTATCAGCAGCTGCCCAACCTGCGCTATGTCACCACCGATAACACGGGCCGCATCGTCGTCAACAACGGGAACGCTGTCCTGTCGGGCACCTTCGCCGAGGCGCTGACCAGCATCTACCTGCTGGATGCGCAGCCCAGCCCCGCTGTGGACCGGGGCACCATCACGGGCCCGGTGGCTTTTGGCGGTGACTATCTGTACGCCGTAGGCACCACCAAGACCGGCCTGGGCAAGCCTGCTCAGCCTCCCCGCGCTGCTGGTGACGCCGAAACTGGCCCTGCGGGCGCTTTCTTGCTGCCGCTGGACTATCAGCTGAACGAGCGCTAAGTCTCACATACTTGGACGGCCCCACCGGATGCTGTATGCCGGTGGGGCTGTGCTGTGGAACGGCTGTTGCAGATGGCCCTGGGTGGCTCTGACCAGCACAGGCGCGCTAGTCTGGGGTATGAAAGCCCTCTGGCAAGGTGCGGTCCTGGCAGAATCGTCCGACACGGTGGTGGTTGAAGGCAACCATTACTTTCCGGCGGCGAGTCTGCGGCGCGAATACTTTGTCCCCTCACAGACGCGCAGCACCTGCCCCTGGAAAGGGGAGGCGAGCTACTACACCGTCCGGGTGGGCGACCAAGAAAACCGTGACGCGGCTTGGTTCTATCCCGAGCCCAAAGAAGCGGCGGCCCAGATTCGCGGGCGGGTGGCATTCTGGAAGGGTGTGCAGGTCACCGAGTAGGAGATGGTGGTCACTGGGGGGTCAGGGACGACCAGCCGCGCTGCCCCAGGCTTCGTCGTTGCCGATGTCGGGTAGGGCAGGAACCGGGCGGGGCTTGCCATTTTCGTAGACCGCCACAAAGACAAAAGTGCCGGTGGTGGCCAGCTCCTGCTCGCCGCTCGCCATGTGTTCGCGGTACACATCCACCTGAATGGTCATGGACGTGCGGCCAACCTTGACCACGCGGGCGTCCAGCGCCACGGCGTCGCCCACCCGCAGGGGCATGCGGAAATCCACCCCGTCCATGCGGGCGGTGACCACTGCGCCGCCTGCATGCCGCACTGCGGCCACCGAGGCCGCTTTGTCCATCAGCGAGAGCAGAAAGCCGCCAAAAGCCGTGCCGTGATAGTTCGTGTCCTTGGGAAAGACCAGCTCCAGCATTCGCGCGCGGCTGCGTGGAGCTGGGGCTTTGGTGGGGACGGCCTGGGGGTCTGTGTTCTCGTGGGCGTTGCTGGGGGCAGGGTCGGCGTGTTGGCTCATGCTGTGGGCAGCATAACGTGCGGACTACTCCGGCGCTGCTGACACTTGCCGCTGGAGGTGGAAGTAGCGGTGGCCCGCCAGGGTGCGCTCGCCCACAGGTCGGTAGCCGCTGCGGGCATAGAGCCGGGCGGCGGGGTTGTCTTCTGCGACCAGCAGCCCGATCTGGGTCAGGCCCAGGGCATGCGCGCGGTCTGTCAGTGCAGCCAGCAGCCCCCCACCTACGCCCCGGCCCCGCGCCGCACCAGCAACAGCCAGGGTGTCCAGATACAGCTCGCCGGGGCTACCCTCGCTGGGAAAGTCTGCCGGGTGCCCGCCCTCACGCAGCCGGCGGCGCAGCGGTTCATCGAGCGCCTGCGACTGCTCGCCGGGGTAGCTAAGCGCCAGTCCCAGCGGCTGACCGCTCGCCTGATCTGCGGCCAGCAGGCACACGTCATAGGACATCCGGTGACCCGGCTGGGCAAACAGCTCCGTAATGGCCTGCGCGGCTGCCGCGTCATTGTCGGTGCCGGTCAGCTCCCAGCCGATGTCGCCGATGGCTTCCTGAATCAGTGGCCCGGCAAAAGCCGCGTCCTCGGGGGCAGCGGGACGAAACGTCAGAGGCATGTGTCCAGCATAAGCCCGCCGTACACTGGGGTCATGACCAACCAGAGCATTCCTGATCTGATCGCCAAGAAACGCGCTGGCGGTGAGCATACCCGCGCCGAGCTGGAGCAGCTGATCGGCGGTTACACCCGCGGCGAAGTGCCCGACTATCAGGTGAGTGCCTGGCTGATGGCGGTGTTTCTGAATGGCATGGCCCCTCAGGAAACGGCTGACCTGACCCTGGTGATGGCCGAAAGCGGCGAGCAGTTGGACCTGAGCAGCCTGCACAACACTGTGGACAAGCACTCCACTGGCGGCGTAGGTGACAAGACCAGCCTGATCCTGACGCCAATGCTGGCGGCGCTGGGGCTAACGGTGGCCAAGATGAGTGGGCGTGGCCTGGCGCACACCGGCGGCACCATTGACAAGCTGGAGAGCTTTCCTGGCTGGAATCCCGAACTGCCCGAGGACCGATTTATTGCCCAGGCCCGCGAGATTGGCCTGAGCCTGGTGGGGCAGAGCAAAGACCTGGCCCCCGCCGACGGCATGCTCTATGCCCTACGTGATGTGACAGCCACCGTAGAGTCGCTGCCCCTCATCGCTTCGTCCATCATGTCCAAAAAACTCGCTTCGGGTGCCCAGACCATCGTGCTGGACGTGAAATCGGGAGCCGGGGCCTTTATGAAAACCCTGGACGACTCCCGCAACCTGGCCCGAGCGATGGTGGACATCGGCAACCGTGCGGGCCGCAATGTACGCGCCGTGCTGACCGACATGGACACGCCGCTGGGCCATATGGCGGGCAACAGCCTGGAAGTGCAGGAGGCGATTGCCACCCTGAACGGCACTGGCCCCGCCGACCTGCAGGAGCTGTGCGTGACCCTGGCCGCTGAGGTGTTGCTGGCCGCCGGTCAGGAAACCGACCCGGCGCGCGCGCGTGAGCGGGCCGAAGCCACGCTGCACGACGGCAGCGCCCTGGCCAAGCTGGAAGCCTTCGTGACGGCGCAGGGCGGCGACGGTAGCCTGGTCCGCCATCCTGCGGGCCTGGACGTGGCTCCTGGCCGTGCCGAAATCACGGCCTCTGCGGGCGGCTACATTGCCGGCCTGGACGCCCTGAGCGTGGGCCGCGCCGTGCTGGCCCTGGGCGGTGGCCGCGAGCGCAAAGGTGACCCGGTGGATGTGGGCGTGGGTGTGGAAACGGTCCGCAAGCCCGGTGAACGGGTGGTGGAGGGCGACGTGATTTACCGTCTGTACCACCGGGATGGCCGGGGCCTGGAGCGGGCGCAGGAGCTGCTGCAAGGGGGCATTGAGCTGAGCAACACACCGCCCGATGTGAAGCCGCTGATTCTGGACCGGGTGCAGTAGGGCTCTGGCCCTGCGTAGGCGGGCACACTGAGCAAAGCCTTGCCCGCCACTTGCGGCCTGTCCCCCTGCAATCTCTGAACCCAGTTCAACCCAACTGCCGTGCCAGCGCGTAAAATGGCCCCCAATCATCCCCGAGGAGGAGCGAACATCCATGGCGCTTGAGCATTTTTTCCGCAGGAGTCGGCCCAAGCAGCAGGCCGGCAATGACCTGCCCGACCTCTGGACCAAGTGTCCGGCCTGCAAGGAAACCATCTACAACAAAGACCTGGACGCGAACAGCTGGGTCTGCCCCAAGTGCGGGCATCACCTGCGGCTGGACGCCCAGCAGCGCATGGACGTGCTGCTGGACCCCGGCAGCTTCGAGCAGCTGTCGGGCCGGGTCTTTCCCAGTGACCCGCTGGATTTTGTAGATACCGAAACTTACCCGGAGCGGCTGGAGCGTGCCCAGGCCAAGACGGGCCGCCCCGAAGCCATCCTGACCGGACGCGGCCAGATTGAAGGCGTGCCAGTGATGGTGGCCGCGATGGATTTTGCGTTCAGTGGGGGCAGCATGGGCAGCGTGGTGGGCGAGGAAATTGCCCGCGCCGCCGAAGCTGCGGCTGCCGCTGACCTGCCGCTGGTGCTGGTGGCGGCCAGTGGGGGGGCACGGATGCAGGAAAGTGCGCTCTCACTGATGCAGATGGCCAAAACCACCGTGGCGCTTGAGGGGTTGCATGCCAAGGGACTGCCCTATATCAGCGTGCTGAGCGACCCCACCACCGGCGGCGTGACCGCCAGCTTCGCCACCATTGCCGATGTCATCATTGCCGAGCCGGGGGCCCTGATTGGGTTTGCGGGGCCGCGCGTAATTCAGCAGACCATTCGCCAGAGCCTGCCCGAAGGGTTCCAGCGCTCTGAATTCCTGCTGGAACACGGCATGCTGGACGATGTGGTGGACCGCCGTGAGCAGCGGGCGTACCTGGCGCGGTTGCTGCGGCTGCTGAAACCGTCTGCCCGGCAGCAGGGAGGCGAGCAATGAGCGGTATGAGTGACCTGCTGCGTGACCTGGAACACAAGGTCCGCGACCTGGAACAGACCGCCCGCAAGACTGGGCAGAACTTGGAAACGGCCCTGGCCCCGCTGCGTGAGGAAGTCGCCAAGTTGCGCCGCGCCGAAGATGACAGGCAAACTGGCCGCCAGGCCCCAGAGAAGGCTGGCGGTGAGCGCTGGGAGCGGGTGGGATTGGCCCGCCACCCTGAACGCCCGACGGCACTGGACTACGTGGAGCGGTTGACCGAGGACTTTACGCAGCTGCACGGGGACCGGCTGTATGGCGACGACCCCGCGCTGCTGGGTGGGCCCGCTGTGTGGCAGGGCATCCCGGTGATGCTGCTGCTCCAGCAAAAGGGCCGCGACACCAAGACCAAAATCAAGCGCCGCTTTGGGATGAGCAACCCCGAAGGCTACCGCAAGGCGATGCGCCTGATGGACCTGGCCGACAAGTTCGGGCTGCCGGTGGTGGCGCTGATTGACACGCCCGGCGCGTACCCTGGCATCGAAGCCGAGGAGCGCGGGCAGGGCTGGGCGATTGCCGAAAGTATCCAGCGCATGAGCCGCCTGAAGGTGCCAGCGGTGTGCGCCGTGCTGAGTGAGGGCGGCAGCGGGGGTGCGCTGGCGATTGGCGTGGGCAACCGCGTGCTGATCATGGAAAATGCCTGGTATTCGGTGATTTCGCCTGAAGCCTGCGCCAGCATCATCTGGAAAGATGCCGCTCAGGCCCCCGCCGCCGCCGAAGCCCTCAAGCTCACGGCCCCCGACCTGCTGGAGCTGGGCATCGTAGAAGAGGTGATTCCTGAGCCCGCAGGCGGCGCACACCTGGACAAAG
Source organism: Deinococcus piscis (assembly GCF_014653275.1). Lineage (GTDB taxonomy): Bacteria > Deinococcota > Deinococci > Deinococcales > Deinococcaceae > Deinococcus > Deinococcus piscis. The sequence goes on along the minus strand of NZ_BNAL01000001.1, from coordinate 63,585 downwards.
ACGCAGCTGCGCAGGCGCTGGGCGAGGCGGTCAGCCGCCATCTGCGTGAGCTGAGCAGCCTGCGCGCCGAGGAGCTGCTGGCAGGCCGCGCCGAACGCTTCCGGGCGATGGGTGTGTTCGAGGAACGCTGATTCGGCGTGTCTGCGCCACCATTTCTGAAGGGGACAGGCTGCCTGCGGGCAGTCTGCTTCTTTTGCGTTGCGGCTTTGCAAGTCCGGGCCGCTCCACACTTGTCCTGCTTCACAGGCAAGCCGATGCCGCCTCGGCAAAGGCCCTAAACAGCTTCTAAATACTTTGCCGCTACGGTGGCCTATGAGGAGGAAGACCCTATGACTGAGCCCCTGAACCCTTTTCCCGCCGAACACGATGACCACAGCCATGCGCCCGATGACTTTACCCATCTGGGCATGAACGCTGACGCAGGCATGATGACCCGCACTGTGATGGACCGCCGCCGCTTGCTGGGGCTGGGGGCGCTGGGCGTGGCCGCGCTGACTGGCGGTGCGCTGCTGGGTGGACCTGCCCTTGCGGGCGGTGGCCGCCCACCTCTGCCTCCTGGCGGCATGCCCCCGGGTGGTCCCGGCGGTGGTCCTGGCGGTCAGGGAGACGCCGCCACTGTGCAGAGCGCGAACGGTGAGTGTTCCACCTTGCCTACCGAAACCCAGGGCCCATACCCTGCCGATGGGTCGGGCGCGTCGGGGCAGACCCTCAACATCCTGGACGATTCTGGGATTGTGCGGCGTGACCTGACCCGCAGCTTGGGTACGGGCAACCGTGTCTCTGGCGTGCCCCTGACTCTGACCATGCGCTTGGTGGATGTGGACACGAACTGCACCCCACTGGCTGGATATGTGGTGTACATCTGGGCCTGTACGCCGGGCGGTGAATATTCGCTCTACAGCCAGAACATTGTGCAGGAAGATTATCTGCGTGGTGCCCAGGTTACGGACGCCAACGGCGAAGTGACCTTCCAGACCATTTTCCCCGGCTGTTACGCTGGCCGCTGGCCGCATATCCACTTTGAGGTTTACGCGAATCTGGCCGCCGCCGTGAAGGGCAATGTGGATCAGAATGTGCTTCTGGTGTCGCAACTTGCCTTGCCCGAAGCCGAGTGCCGCGCCGTATACGCGGATAGCCGCTACAGCGGCAGTGTTCGCAACCTGAATAGCCTGAGCCTGAGCAGCGACATGGTGTTCAGAGATGGGGTCAAAGCCCAGACTCCGGTCATGGTGGGCAGCGTACAGGGCGGCTACCAGGCCAGCCTGATGGTAGGACTGAAGAACTAGCGCCGTTCTTGGCGGCACCCTGTCCTAAATGGCGCTGTGTCCTGAATACAGCGCCGTATCACTGCCGCGTATATTGGCCCCATGACCCTGACAACCGAACAGAGCTGGCAGGAGTTCCTGCGCCACTACCGCGAGCTGAGCGACCTGCGGGGCATTGACTCGCTGCTGGGCTGGGACCAGAGCACCTATCAGCCGCCCGCAGCCGCTGAGGGCCGCAGCCGTCAGATGGCCCTGCTGGCCCGGCTGACCCACGCCCACGCCACCGACGCGGACTATGGCCGCACCCTGGACGCGCTGCAGGGCCGCACCGACCTGGACCCGGCCCAGGCCCGGATGCTGGAGCTGGCCCGCAAGGACTTTGAGGAGAACACCCGCTTGCCCGCTGCGCTGGTGGGGGAGATGTCCGAACATTGGGGCCGCACCTACACCGCCTGGGCTGCTGCCCGCCCTGGGGGCGACTGGGACGGCATGGTGCCGCTGCTGGAAAAGTCGCTGGACCTGACCCTCCAGGCGGCCAGTCATTTTCCGCAGTACGCTGACCCGCACGACTACTACATCGGCCAATCGGACGAGGGGATGAGCGCCGAGGTGATCGCAGGCGTGTTCGCGGACCTGCAACGCGAGCTGGTGCCGCTGGTGCAGGCTGTGACTGAGGCGTCGGAGCCGCGGACTGACTTTATCGGTGGAGCGAATCGCTACGGTCAGGCCGAGCAACTGGCGTTCGGGGAGCGGGTCATCCGTGACTACGGCTACGACTTCACGGCGGGCCGCCAGGACCTGACCCACCACCCTTTCATGACCCGCCTGGGCGACCAGGACATTCGCATCACCACGCGGGTGCGTCTGGACGACCCTACCGACGCGCTGTATTCCACTCTGCACGAGTCCGGCCACGCCATGTACGAGCAGGGCATTGCCGCCGAGTATCTGGGCACACCGCTGGGCGGTGGCGTGAGCAGCGGCGTCCACGAGAGCCAGTCGCGCCTGTGGGAAAACCTGGTGGGCCGCAGCCGCGAGTTCTGGGCCGCGTACGGGGCCGAATTCCGGGCCACCTTTCCGGGGCAGCTTGCCGGCGTGAGTGACGACGAACTGTACCGCGCCAGCAACGTGGTGCGCCGCAGCCTCATTCGCACCGATGCCGATGAGCTGACCTACAACCTGCATGTCATTTTGCGGTTCAATCTGGAGCGTGAGCTGCTGGCCGGACGGCTGGCCGTGCGCGACCTGGCCGACGCCTGGCAGGCCGCCTACCGGGATAATCTGGGCCTGGAAGCCCCGGGCCACCAAGACGGCGTCTTGCAAGACGTTCACTGGTTCTTTGGGCCGGTGGCCGGAGCCTTTCAGGGCTACACGCTGGGCAACATCATGAGCGGGCAGATTTATGCGGCGGCCCGCCGTGCTCTACCGGAGCTGGATGCCCAGATTGCCCGCCGTGAGTTCGGCCCGCTGCACACCTGGCTGCGCGAGCACATCTACCAGCATGGTCGCCTCTATACCCCCGAGGCCTTGATAGAGCGAGCCACTGGGGCGCCCCTGGCCGCTGACGATTATCTGGCTTATCTGCGCAGCAAGTACGGCGAACTGTACGGCCTGAACCTGTGAAACGTCTGGTCATCGGCGTCAGTGGGGGCAGCGGCATTCCCTACGCGCTGGATATTCTGCGTTCTCTGCATGGGCTGGACGTGGAAACCCACCTTGTCGTGACCAGCGGAGCCAAGCGGGTGATGACGGCAGAAGGCGGGGTGCGGCTGGACGAGCTGACGACGCTCGCCTCCGTCATTCACGAGGACCGCGACCTTGGCGCGAGCATCGCCTCTGGGTCATTTCGCACGGACGGCATGCTGATTGTGCCGTGCAGCGCGGGCACCCTGGCAAAGGTGGCGCACGGCATGGCCGACAACCTGGTCAGCCGCGCCGCCCACGTGACCCTCAAGGAGCGGCGGCGGCTGGTCCTCGTGCTGCGCGAAGACCCGGTGCCGAGGCCGATGCTGGTGAACATGCTGGCCGCCCATGATGCGGGGGCCACCGTGATGAGCGCCAGCCCGGGCTTTTACCACGCGCCCCGCAGCGTGGATGAGTTGCTGCATTTCGTGACGGTGCGGGTGCTGGACCAGTTCGGACTGGAGGCGGGCGGATTTAGGCGCTGGGGGGAGGGTGGCTGAGATAACTTGTGAGATGTACGTCTACGTTGGCTTTTACGGCCTTTTTGACCCGCGAGAATTACTGCGTTTGCTGTCACCTCAAGGGGCCATATGTGAGACGCGGCGTGTGGGCGAAGCCTTGTGGTACGTGCCTAAAATGGCCCAATTTGACGTTCTGGAAGTAAAAACCGCTAAGCGCCGAACCTACGAATTGGAGAAACTGCTGGACGAACTGCGTGGCACTTCTTCCACCTGGGCCGAAGCTGGCGCATGGGCTAAAAGTCGCAATCTGAACGTTTTCCTGCGCGTGGTGGCCGAATTTGGCGAAACGACTCCCGCGCTGGTGATGCGGCCTAACCATCTGATGTGGCTGCTGTCCTTGGAAGCAACGGTGGACATGGACTTATACAATTTCAATTCCTGAACCTTGCTGATTACCTCTACTGCCCGCTACACTTTCCCCAACGCGCCCACGCTTTAAGCCCTTGCTTAAACCTCTCTGGGCGGTTCGGCCTTCCTCCATTCAAAGGACTTTTCAGCCTTGCGCAACTGACGTTCTCCCGCTGACCTTTTACGCTGCCTGGGCTTTGAGCCAGGGCCTTGTAAACCTGTGGAGGAACTCTGTTGTTACAGGCATCTTCTGTCGCCCTGTCGTACGGCGACCAACTTCTTTTTGATGACATTTCTTTGACGCTGAACGCGGGCGAGCGTGTGGGGCTGATTGGCGAGAACGGCAGCGGCAAGACCTCGCTGCTGCGCGTGCTGGCGGGCGAGGTGGCCCCCACAACGGGCGAAGTGCAGCGTACAGGCCGCGTGGCGTACCTCACCCAGCAGGCGGGCGAACTGGCCGGAACCGTGATAGAAGCGGTCAAGCCCGCCCCATTGAGGGCGGCGGCGCAGCGGTACGCGCAGGCCACCGCAGCACTGGAAAGCGGCACGCCCGCAGCGCTGAGCGAGTTTACCGAGGCCGAGGAAAGCTACCGCCTGAGCGGAGGCTACGACTTTGAGGTGCAGGCGGAAAGTGTGCTCGCGGCGCTGGGGCTGGACGCGGGGGCACAGGCGGGGGCGCTGTCGGGCGGGCAGACGCGGCGGCTCTTGCTTGCAGCGCTCTTGCTCTCGCCCGCCGAGACGTACCTGCTGGACGAACCGACCAACCACCTGGACGCGGCGGGGCTGGCATGGCTAGAAGGTTGGATTCAGGCCTCTCCCGCCGCCTTTGTCTTTGCCAGCCATGACCGCGCCTTTTTGGATGCCGTTAGCACGCACACCGCCGAGCTGGAACGCGGGCGGCTGACCGTTTACCCCGCGCCCTACACGGAGGCGATGGAATTGCGGGCGGTGCAGCGGGCCGCGCAGGAGCGGGATTTTGAGGCGTACCGGCGCAAGCGGGCGGCGCTAGAAGATGCAAAGAGCCGCGTGCATTCGGTGGCGCGGAGCGCGGGACAATTCAACCATAAGCGCGCAGGAAATGTGCCCATGTTGCCTGCCAAAAATAGGGCGCAGGCGGCAAGTCAGACGCTGGCGAGGCAGGCCAGAGCTTTGGAGCGCCGAATAGAACGCCTGGACACCGTAGCCGCCGCCAAACCCTACACCGACCACCGCCGCCTGACGCTGGACTTGCCGCCGATTGCCCCTGGCCCGCTGGACGTACTGCGGGTGGAGGGGCTGACCGTACAACGAGGCGAAAAGACGGTACTGGACGGCCTGAATCTCCACCTGCGGCGCGGTGAGAAGGTGGCGCTGGTGGGGGAAAACGGCGCGGGCAAAAGCACCCTGCTGCGGGCCATCTTGGGCGAGCTGCCGCATAGAGGCCGCGTGGTCTGGGGAGCGGGCCTGAGCCTTTATGCGGCGGGGCAAAATGGCGAGGAACTGGCGGGTTTTGAGACTTTGGCTGATGCCCTGCTGGACGCCAACGACACCCTCACCCCGCACCAGCTGTACGAAATCACGGCGCAACTCTTTTTGCCGCCGCCGCACACGCCCATTGCGCACCTGTCGGGCGGCCAACGCACCCGCCTGAGCCTGGCCCGCCTGAGCGTGACGCGGGCTCAGGTCCTGCTGCTGGATGAGCCCACCAACCACCTAGACCCACAGATGGTGGACGTGCTGGAGGATGTGCTGCGCGACTACGCAGGCACGGTCCTGCTGGCAACCCACGACAGGCGGCTGATTGAGCGGGTGGCAGGGCGCGTGGTGGAGGTGGGTCATCTGACCACATAGATAATGACTGCACAGATGAGCGGTGAGCGCTTTGAGGCGCTGCGGACCAACGACTAAACTATTCCCAGCTGTGTCTCAACCATCCCTCGTCTCCCATCTTCCATCCACCTTCGCCGCGCTGATTCCCGCCGCTGGCTCGGGCACCCGCCTGGGCCGTGGCCCCAAAGCTGCTGTCACCGTGGGCGGGCGCTCGCTGCTGGCGTGGGCGGCTCAGGCGCTGGCCCCGCATGTGGCCGAAGTGGTGGTGGCGCTCCCCGAAGGTCTGAGCCTCCCCCCCGATGTCCCCGCAGGCGTGCGGACAATCACGGGCGGCGCGACCCGCCAGGACAGCGTGCGGCGACTGCTGGAAGCCACGAGCGCCGAACACGTGCTGATTCATGATGCGGCGCGGCCCTTCCTGAGCGCCGAAGTCGTGCAGGCGGTGCAGGCGGCGGTGCTGCGGAGTGAAGCGGCGACGGTGGCGCTGCCCGTGGCAGATTCACTGGTGCTGGGGGATATGAACACCGAGAAAGCGCGTGCTTTCTGGGTGGAGGGTGTCCCCCGCGAGAACCTCTGGGCCATCCAGACGCCGCAGGGCTTCCGGCGCGAGCTGCTGCACTATGCCCACACCTACGCCGCCGCCGAAGGCTTTGCCGCCACCGACGACGCCGGGCTGGTGGCGCGGCTGGGGCATGCGGTGGAGCTGGTGGAGGGTGACGCGAGGCTCTTTAAGGTGACGCGGGCGGGAGATTTGGCGCTGGCTGAAGCACTGGCGCCCGTGTGGGATGACCCAGGCAAAATCCAACTAAACTGACCCTGACTGTGACCCTACCCTCCACCCTCCACTATCCGCCCACCAGCCAGCGTCAGCACTTCGCCCCGGCCAAAACCAACCTCGGCCTCAGCATTCTCGGCGTGCGGCCTGACGGCTACCACGACCTGTCCAGCCTGATGGTGCCGCTCAGCGTGGGCGACGAACTGACTTTTACGCCCGCGCCTGCGCTGACGCTGAGTGTAGGCGGGCCATACGGCGCGGGGCTGCCCACCGACGGGCGCAACCTGGTGTACCGGGCGGCGCGGGCCTACCTGGACGCGGCGGGCGTGTCGGAGGGTGTTCACATTCACCTGGCCAAACATCTGCCGCTGGCGTCGGGCCTCGGCGGGGGCAGCAGTGACGCGGCAACCACGCTGCGGGCGCTGGCCGACCTTTTTCCCTCGCAGGTGGAGTTGCCTGAACTGGCCCTGGGTCTGGGAGCCGATGTGCCGTTTTTCCTGCTGGGGGGCGCAGCGCTGGCTGAAGGGGTGGGCGAACGTCTGCGCCCGGTAGATGTGCCCCCGGCCTGGCTGGTACTGGCGAATCCGGGCCGTGAGGTGAGCGCGGGCGACGCTTACCGCTGGCTGGACGAAACGGGCGAATTTGGTCCCACGCTGAATCTGCCGGGCATCATCACGGCACTGCGGGACGGGCGCGAACTGCCTTATTTCAACTCGCTGCAACCGGGCGTACTGCGCCGCCACTCGGACATTGAGGCGACCTTGCAGGCGCTAGCGGACGCTGGGCTGCACTCGGTGCTGATGAGCGGCTCTGGGGCCACCTGCTTTGGTGTGGCGCGGGATGGGGCTCACGCTGAGGCCGTGGCCGCCAAGCTTGGGGCAGCTCACCCGGGGTGGTGGGTCACGGCGGCGCAGGTACTGGGCGGGCCTACAGCAAGTTGACAGGTGCCCGCTACCCTAAGCCATGCAGACTCTGAAAGGCCGCGTAGGCACGCTCCGGTCAGGTATGACGCTGTCCCTGAAAGGGGATGGCCATGTGTTCAGGGGCACACTGGGATTGCCCCTGGTGGGTGACACGCTGCGGCTCTCCACCGGATACCGGGGCGCAGCGGGTGAAGTCAAAGCGCATTTCCTACAGGGGGGCCGGGTCCGCTTGCAGATGGCGGGCCAGCTGAACCACACTGGGCTGGACCTGCGGTTGTCCGGCTGCTTGCTGGGCGAGCCGCTGCAGGCCAACGTGCGCCGGGGCCTGCTGGAAGGGCACTTGGGAAATGGGAGCACCGAGCATGCCCTCTTCCTTATTGAGCGGGAGGGCCGGTTCCAGGGGCAGCTGGTGTCGCCGGAGGGCCGCTCTATAGGGCTGAATCTGCGCGGCAACGCTCCCCTGACGGTGGCGGCGGTGGCCGCAGCCTGCGCCTATGCGTGCTTGTACGAGAACGGGCAGAATTCCGGCAGTGACAGTTCCAGCGGTGACAGCGGAGGAGATGGAGGCTGGGGCGACGGGGATGGTGGCGGAGATGGCGGCGGGGGCGGGGGCGGGGGCGAGTAGGAGCGGTTAGTCGTCTTCGAGTGGATACTCCCGCGAGGCGCTGACTGCCAGCGAAATCAAATAGGCATAAAAGGCTGCCACGCCCAGCAGGATGGCCCAGCCCGCCAGGGTGCCGACCCGCGCCATTTGCACAAAAGTTTCTATGCTGATAGGCGCGCCCGCCGGGTAGTCCTCAGCCAGCTTGGCCATCCAGGCCATCAGCACGGCGGCATAAATCCACAGGTAGTTGCGCTTGAGCCGCCACCCCAGCGCCTCGTTGATACTGATGGGGCTGCGTGGTTTGGCGAGTTCGGCCAGCAGGAACTGGTGCCACCCGGCGTCCACATGTTCGCCCAACATCGCCGGATAAAAGAAGCGTTCCATGACCCGTACGCGGTGGTGGGCGATCTCGTAGGAGCGAAAGCGCCGGGCTTCCAGCCGCAAAAAATAGAAGTTCAGGAACATGGCGAATAGGAACGTGGCGTGGCTATGAGAAGAGTCGCCCAGGGCAAACGAAGCCAGGCCCGCCGTGGTGACCACCGCCCAGTTGGTGGTGTTGTCCAGGCGCTGGCGGTAGCTGACCATCTTGTACGATTCGCCCCGGTACAGGTGAATCAGTGCGTTGGCGGCGTTGCCGCTGTAGCTGGTCGCCGTGAGGGTGCCGGGGCGGGGGTCGGTCATCTTGGCCTTAGCCTAGAGCACTTTGCGCGGGTGCTGATGCTGCCAGAGAGAGGGTGCTCGGCTTGAGGGGCCGCTGCTCAGTCCCGGGGCACTGTGCGGGCATCGCGCAGCCCCAGACCGTTTTGGAGGATATGCATGGTGTCGTCGCTGGGCCACCAGGTGTCGCCATTGGCTTCCATGCGGACCCGCACGGTCATTTCGTTAAAAGGGACGTCGCCTCTGCGGATAACGTCCAGCAGGAATTTGTCCAGCAGGGTCTTTAGGTCTTCATCAGTGGAGCTGGTGGTCAGCTGGCCTGAGTCCACCAGGGCTTTCAGGCGGGCACCAAGTTCGCGGCTCATCTGGGTTTGGACCCACCCGTGGTCGGGACTTCTGAAGTGCAGTGTGACCAATTTGCCCAGCACACGCACCACTTCGCACTGGCTGGCCCGCATTGTCAGGTCGGTGGCCTGTCCGTTGGGCTTTTGCAGCAACTCGTCTATGGAACTGGTCGAGAAACCCAATTCTTCGAAAGCGTAGGCGCCGTCGCTCCCCAGGCGGTCACAAAAGGCCTGCATGACTCCCTGCGGAGTTTTGACCTCGGTGTGAGGTGCGGCCTTCTCTTGCAAAGGATTCGTCAGCAGTTGAGCTGAAGCTGCGGGAGCGAGGAAGGCCGAGCAGGCCAGCCAGCAAAGCACTTTATTCATGGGGCGTAGCTTAGGCAGGCAGCTCCTACAAGCTGCGTACAGAGGGGCTGCCTGAAGGAGTCCTCCTGGCCTGCCCAGCAAAACGCCCTACCCCTGCATGCAGAAGCAGAGCGCAGGGGCAGGGCAGGCCGAATGCAGGAGCTGGCCTGCGCTTACTCCTCCAGGCGGCTGGGGCCTCCGCCCAGAACATCCACCAGTGCTTCCAGGCTGTCCTCGGTCAGCGTCCAGTGACCATCCAGGCGTTCCAGGTCCACATTCAGGGTCTGGGTGTACAGTGGCAGCCGTCCGCTCTGGTACTGGCGCTGCATGCTCTGAAGTACGGTCCGCTCCAAATCGGCGTCCGCCTTAGCGGTCTGGCGCTGTCCCAGGTAACGCTGCACCGCCGGATCATTCATGACCCGTTCCAGGACGGTCATGATATCCGCTCCACTGGCCTTAACCCGCACCCGCGCTCCTTGCGCGCTCAGCACCTCGCAGCGGCTCTGCTTGAATACGTGCTCTGCGATCTTCAGCGTGGCATCGTCGCCTCCCATAAGGTGAAAGGCCTGCGTCACTTCGCGCTCAGAGACACCCGCCATGTTGCCCATCGCCTGCTGCCAACCTTTGGTGCTCAAGTCCTGGCAGAATTGCTGCATGGCCGCCTGTGCTGTAGCGGCCCGTGGGGCTGTGGCTGTGGGTGCTGCTCGGCCACTCTGGACGGGGGCGGAACTTGCCGGAACCCGGCTGGGCTGCGCACTTCCGGTCTGGGCCAGGGCGGGAGCGGTCAGGCCCAGCAGGGCAGACATCAGCAGGACTTTTGCTTTCATGGATGCAGCATATGGCAACCCTGAGCCGTCCCCGGCCAGATTGGCCTTACAAAAAAGGATTGGTCTGCTGCTCGCGCGCCACCGTGGTGGCGGGGCCGTGACCGGGATAGACCGCCGTGTCTCCATCCAGCGTGAGCAGTTCGGCCTGAATCCCGGCAATCAGCTGCGGATGGTTGCCGCCGGGCAGGTCGGTGCGCCCGATGCTGCCCGCAAAAAGGGTGTCGCCTGCCAGTACGAAGCCGTCACCCACGAACACCACATGGCCCTGCGCGTGGCCGGGCAGGTCGCGGGCGGTCAGGTGCAGACTGCCCGCGCTGAACTCCTGACCCTGGGCGATGCGCTGGTCGGCGGGGGCGGGCTGGGTCAGTGGCAGGCCGAACAGGGCCGCCCGCTCCTGGCCTGAGGCGTAGTCGGCAGTGGCACCTGGGTGCAGATAGACCGGCACCCCCAGCGCTTCCCGCACCGCCTGCACCGCGCCGATGTGGTCAAAGTGGCCGTGGGTCAGCAGGACCGCCTGGACCTGCACGCCGCTGGCCTGCACCAGCGCCAGAATGCGTTCTGCGTCGTCGCCGGGGTCAATCAAGAAGCCCTGCTGCTCTGGGCCGGTCACCAGGTAGCAGTTCTCCTGCAAAGGGCCGGTGGGCAGCAGCCACAGGCGGGTTTCACCGTGCTGGAAGGGAGCAGGAAGGGTCATGGCAAAAGTGTAGAGGTTAGATGGGCGGGGGATAGGCAGTGACTGTGCCCATATCTTCTCTTAGCCCTCTTGCTTCCCCGCTCCGGCCAGCCAGCGGCGAAAAAGGGGGCGGTCCCGCTCGGCGCTGACCGTGGTGGGCGCACCATGACCGGGATAAATCACCGTGTGAGGCGGCAGCGAGAGCAGTTCGTGCACGATGCCCCCCAGCAGTTGGCTGCGGTCTGCGCCGGGCAGGTCAGTGGGAGCGATGGCCCCGCGAAAGAGCGTATCGCCTGCCAGGACAAAGCCGTCTCCCACGAACACGGTGTGTCCTGGCGAGTGCCCTGGCAGCTCACGGGCGGTCAGCGTCACGCCGCCTGCCGTAAAGGTCTGTCCTTGCCGCAGCAGGGCGTCGGGTGGGGCGGGCGGCTCGAAGTCATCCTCCCCAAACTGCTGTGCCAGCGCTCCGGCTCCGGCGTACACGTCCAGCTCGCCCGGATGCAGCCAGACCGGCACCTCCAGCGCTTCCCGCACCGCCTGCACCGCGCCAATGTGGTCGTAGTGGCCGTGGGTGAGCAAGGTGGCCTGCACCTCGGCTCCGCTCGCTTCCACCATCCGCAGAATCTGGCTTGCGTCACTGCCGGGGTCTATCAGCAGGCCTGTGCCAAACTCAGGGGCATCGGTGACCAGCAAACAATTCTCGTTCAGCGTGCCGGTGGACAGGCAGCGTACCCAAGCTGCGCCGTGCTGCACAGGGTCCAGCTGGTCGTAGGGGGGCGGGGCCAGGGGATGCAGGTGAGCCGGGGGCAGGGGAGTCACGGGCTGGGCCGACTGCCCAGCGGCTCACTCAGGCGCAGCAGATAGCCGTCCGGGTCCTGCACCAGCAGTTCGCGGGCTCCTTCTTGCCCCCCGTCCGCCACGCTGTACCACTGCTCCTGAACGTCACGGAAAAGTGGCACGCCTGCCGCCCACAGTCGTTCCCGCACCTCGTCCAGTGCCTGCACCTCAATCTGCAAATTGATGCCCCGGCCCAGTGGGGGCTGCCCTTCGTCTCTGTTCCAGCCGCCGACATTCCAACCATCTGGGTGCCAGGCTTCCAGCATCACCTGAGCGCCGTGCAGGTCAAGGTAAGCAAAGTCGGGCTGAGTGCGCCGGTAGCGCACACCGAAGCCCAGCAGCCGCGTGTAAAAGTCCAGACTGCGCCCGAAGTCCTGCACCGTGAGTTCGGGCACCAGCGGATTCCAGTGGGTGTCCGCTGCAGACAGTTCAGGCTCTGCTGCGGGGGCCTCGGCGCAGCGGCGCAGGAGCTGGTGCAGGTGCCGCCCGGTATGGTCCACGTAGCCCAGGGCCAGTTCTTCCAGGGTCAGAAGTTCGCCGCGCACGGTGAGGGCGTGTGCCCACGCTGGGTCCGGCACGCCGCGCAGCAGGTGAATCAACTGCCGCTGATAGGTGGCCCACAGCTCGACCAGCTCGCGCCAGGGCCGGTGCTGGTAGCCGCCCACCATGACCCAGCCCTCCTGTGAGTAGCCGGCGTAGTTGCCGCCCGCTGCCAGTGCCCCCCCCACGAAGCGGGCATGGTTGTTGGCCGCCGAATCAATCAGGTGTCCCAGAATCTCCTTGGCACTCCAGATGTCCGGCGCGGGCCGCCAGGAGGTCTGGGCCTCGCTCAGCCGCTCCAGGGCTGGGAGGTGCGCGGCCAGCAGGGTCGCCAGGGCGTCGGCGGGGTGGGGTGACATGGCCCACAGTCTAGAGCATTTGACGGGAAGACCTGATGCCTCGCCGTCAAGAGGAACAAATGAAAAACAATGACTGGGACGTACAATGAAGCGTCGGGAGTGTGACGCCTACTCGCCCAGTGCCGCCCGCGCCCCCAGCCCGAACACCATGAAGCTCAGGCCCGGATTCGCGTACGCTTCCAGCGCCCGCTCCAGCGTGTCCAGTGCTGTATCTAGCCGGGCGCGGTCAGACGGGGTTTCTTCCCGCCACACGAAGCGCAGCGCCTCGGCGTGCCAGGGGGTCCAGGCTTTTTCCAGGTCGGCGGCGGCTTCCAGGGTGGGCAACAGCCCTTCGCGCAGCGCCGCGTGTAGGCTGGTCGCCGCGCTTAGCGCCGCCGCCACCTCGTCCGCGTGGGTCAGCACTTCAGGGCGTCCGGCGGCAAAGGCCACCAGCTCCTGCGCGTTTAGGTCTGGGCGGCGGTCTCCCTGCCGGTCCAACTCGGCTCCCAGTGCGTGGTCGTCCAGTGGAGTCACATTCAGGCGGGTGCTGCGGCTGACCAGGGTGGGCATCACCGCCCGCACGTCACCGGCCAGCAGCAGAAAAAAGGCGCTGTGGGGCGGCTCTTCCATCAGCTTGAGCAGGGCGTTGGCGGCCTCGGCCCCCAGGTATTCGGCCCCGTGAATCAGCACGGCCCGGCGGCGGTAGGTGGGGCGCACTTCCAGAAACTCGAACACATGCGTGTCGAACTCCCTTTTGTCATCCCGCTTTTCCAGGATGGCCCCTACGGGAATGATCTTGCGCCGCGCCGCCCGGCCCGTGCTGGTGGTTTCGCGGGGGGCGAGTTCCAGCAGATCAGGGTGTGCTCCCGCCGCCAGTGCCCGGCAACTGGGGCACACGCCGCAGGCTTCTCCAGCCATGCCGCGTTGCCCCGAACAGTTGAGCGCCGCGAAGGTTGCCCGCGCCAGCGCCGCCCCGCCGCCGTACTCGGCTCCGGTCAGCAGCAGGGCGTTGCCGCGTGACGCAGCAGCCTGTTCCAGCAGCGGCAGGTGGGCGTGGGGGAGCGTGGGCAGCATGGCACACAGTCTAGAGCGGCCCGGCGACTGGTAGAGGGAGTGACTGGCAAAGGGAGTTTCCGCCTCTCTAGAATCGGTGCCATGCACCGCCTTGCCCCGACCTTGACTTTTGCATGCACGCTGCTGGGTGCCGCTACAGCTGAGATGCTGGCTACCGACGACACCGAAGAACTGCCAAGTGAAACCGGCAGCCAAATGAGCGGGCAGGCAGCGGACGAGTGAGCCGCCCCGTTGCCTTGCTGACCGGCGCGTCCAGCGGGATTGGCGAAGCGGCGGCCTACGAGCTAAGTGCGCGGGGCTACGCGCTGGTGCTGGCGGCGCGGCGTGAGGAGCGGCTGCACCGACTGGCCCGCGAGCTGGACCCCAGCGGGTCGCGGATCATCGCCGTGCCGTGCGACGTGGCCGACCCCGCCGCCCGTGAGGCGCTGGTGGCTGCCGCGCTGGACCACTTTGGGCGGATAGATGTGCTGGTAAACAATGCTGGCGTGGGCCTGGGCGGCGGCGTGTGGTGGCAGGACCCCGACTGGGCCCGCGTGCTGCGTGTGAACCTCGAAGCGGTGATGGCGCTGACGGCACTGGTCTTGCCACCCATGCTGGAGCGCCGGCGTGGGCACATCGTCAATGTCGCCTCGGTGGCGGGACAGGTGGCGACGGAGGGGGTATACAGCGCCAGCAAGTTCGGGGTGCGGGGGTTCAGCTTTGCGTTGCGGCGGGAGCTGTGGGGCAGCGGGGTAGAGGTAAGTGCTGTGTCGCCCGGTTTTGTGCGGACCGAGATGACCGCCCGCAGCCGACTGAGGATGCCGGGTCCAGAAGTGGTGGCCCGCGCCATTGCCGACGTGCTGGAGCGCCCCCGCCGTGAGGTGACGGTGCCGCGCCTGTACCGGTTGGCCGCGCTGGCCGAAGCGCTCCCGGCCCTGAGTGACCCGCTGATTGCGCGGGCCTACAGTGCCCGGCGGCGCCGATAGCTTCTAGGCGTGCAGCCTGTGGGCGTGCTCGCCGTGGTGGCCCGGCGGCTCTATCTGCACGGTGACATGCTCGATGCCGTAGCGGCCAGCCACCTCCTGCGCGGCGCTCAGAAGGGCGGCACTGGTTGCCTCTTCAGCCACCAGATGCGCGGTCAGGCTGTGTTCGCCGCTGGTGATGCTCCACACGTGCAGGTCGTGAACCTCGCTTACGCCCGGCAGGGCGCGCAGGTCAGCCCGCAGGGCGTCCAGGTCCAGGCCAGCCGGGGTGCCTTCAAGCAACACATTCACACTCTCACTCAGCAAGCGCCAGGTGCGCGGAATCACCCACAGGCCGATACCTGCGCCCAGCAGCGGGTCTACCCAGGTCCAGCCGGTAAACATGATCAGCACGGCTCCCACAATCACCGCCGCCGAGCCCAGCAGATCGCTCAGCACTTCCAGGTAGGCCGAGCGCACGTTCAGGCTGCCCTCCTGTCCCCCGGCCAGGATGCGGGCGCTCAGCAGATTGACCATCAATCCCAGCACCGCCACCACCAACATGGGCGTGGTCTGCACTTCTACTGGCTCGCGCAGGCGCTGCGCCGCTTCGTACAGGATGTAGGCCCCTACCGCCAGCAGCGCGGCGGCATTGACAGCGGCGGCCAGAATCTCGGTGCGGCGGTAGCCGAAGGTGCGCCGCCGGTCGGCGGGCCGCTGCCCGGCCTTTACCGCCAGCAGCGACAGGGCCAGCGCAGCGGCGTCGGTCAGCATGTGCCCCGCGTCCGAAAGCAGCGCCAGGCTCCCCGAGATGAACGCGTAAGCCACTTCCACCACCAAGAACGTGCCGGTCAGGGCCAGCGCCAGCCCCAGCTGCCGGGTACTGGCGTCTGCCCCGTGGCCGTGCCCATGATGGTGGTCGTGGCTGGTCATGTTCTTAAGTTAGCGCCCGGTGCTCAGGCGTTCGGCCAGCGATTCGGGCAGGCCAGCGGCACGCAGGTCGTACTGGGTTTGCGCGATGTCGTAGGGCACCCGGAACACTTCCAGCGTCCGCTTTTTGCTGTCGTAGATGCCGTAAGCCGCCCTGGGGTCGCCGTCGCGGGGCTGGCCCACACTGCCAGGATTGAGAATCACGCGGGCTTTGGGCGGCACCGAGTAGCCGGTGGACGACTGGCCTGGCAGCGTGATGATCGGCTGGTGGCGCATCCACTCGCCTGTCATACCACTGAGCGTCGCGTAGGCAGCGGGGACATGCGTGTGCCCCACAAAGGCTAGCCCGCCGTCCCAGTTGCGGAAGCTGCGCCGGGCCGCGTCCATGTTGGTGTATTCATTCAGGGACAGCGGCGAACCGTGGCGTAGGCGGGCTCCCAGTGTGGCTTCTTCAATCACGTCCTTCCAGCCCCGCACGTACCGCAGGTCGCGCTCGCTCAAGCGGCTAATCTGCCACACCAGCACCTGCGTTCCTGTCCCAACGGCGGCAGTTTTGAGGCCGTCCGCTAGTTGCAGCAATCCCAGGTCATGGTTGCCCAAAATGCACTGCGCCCGCAGGCCTTGCAGGGTTTCGAGCACTTCGCGGGGGTGCGGGCCGTAGCCCAGCGCGTCGCCCAGGAAATAGGTCGCGCCGTAGCGTGCTCCGTCCCGGTGTGCATGTTCCACCACAGCGTCTAGCGCAGGTTTGTTGGAGTGAATGTCGGAGAGCAGCAGGGCGCGCACGCCCTACAGCGTAGCAACCCTGACGCTGCGCCGGGGCCTACACTGTAGGCCATGACCCAACCTAACCGAGTGGAGCAGACCCTACAGGTGTCTGCCGAGGCAAGTGAGTGGGCGCACTTCGCGCCCCGGTATCAGGCGTTGCAGGACTGGGAGCTGAGCGCTGAAGGTGTCCCGGCCTGGCTGCGCGAGTGGTCGGACCTGGCCGCTGAACTGGAAGGCACCAGCAACCGTCTGAGCATCAGCGCGGACCTGCACACGGATGACACCGCCGTGCAGGAGCGCTACCAGCGCTTCATGGCCGAGGTGGTCCCGCCGGCCCAGCGAGCGGACCAGGTCCTCAAGGAAAAGTGGCTGGCCGTGCCCGGCTACCGCCCTACGCCCGACACCGAGCTGCTGTACCGCCGCGTGCGCGACGCCGCCGACCTCTACCGCGAGGCGAATGTGGAGCTGGGCGTGGTCCACTCGGAGCAAACCACCCGCCATGCCCAGCTGACCGGCAACCAGAAAGTAACTCTGGGCGGCGAGGAACTGACCGTGCCGCAGGTCAAGGCCCGCTTGGACAGCCCGGAGCGCAGCGAACGCGAAGCCGCCTGGCGGGCGCTGGCCCACAGCAATGAGGCGGTGGCGGGGCAGCTGAACCCGCTGATGCTGGATCTACTGGGCACCCGCCGCCAGCTGGCTGCCAACGCTGATTTGCCCGATTTCCGCACCTACCGCTGGCGCGAGCTGGACCGGGTGGACTACACGCCCGAGCAGTGCCTGGACTTTCACCGGGCGGTGGCCGAGCAGGTGGTGCCCTTTGCCGCCGAGAACATCCAGGTCATCGCTGACGAGCTGGGCCTGGATTCAGTGCGGCCCTGGGACTACAACCGGGCGGGCCTGCTGGACCCGCAGGCCCGTCCGCCTATGCAGCCTTTTTCCGGCGGGGCCGAGCTGGAAACGCTGGCGCAGCGGGCCTTTGCTGGGCTGGACAGCGGCCTGAGCGAACGCTTCGGGCAGATGCGCCAAGAGGGGTTGCTGGACCTGGAATCGCGCCCCGGCAAGATGCCGCACGCCTACTGTAACTATTTCCCCGTTACCAACCAGCCCTTTGTGCTGATGAATGTGGTGGGCAGCGCCGAGGATGTGCGGGTGCTGTTTCACGAGATGGGCCACGCCTTTCACGGCTTTTATTCCGGTGAGAGTCAGCCGCTCACCTGGAACCGTTGGAGCCCGATTGAGTTCGTGGAGATTCCCAGCATGGCGATGGAATTCCTCACGCTGGACCACCTGTCCCACGCCCTGAGCGCCGAAGACCTGACCCGCTACCGCCGCCAGCTGCTGCTGGGTGTGGTCGCGTTCCTGCCCTGGGCCGCGCAGATGGACGCCTTCCAGCACTGGCTGTACGTGGACGCTCCGCAGGACGTGACAGTGGCTGACCTGAACGCCAAATGGCTGGAGCTGGACCGCCTGTACCACCCGTTCGTGAACTGGGACGGCCTGGACGACACGGCGCGGGCGCAGGGCTGGCACTATTACCACATCTTCCAGGCACCGTTTTATTACATTGAATACGCCATGTGCTATCTGGCCGCCGTCAGCATCTGGCGCGGGGCGCAGACTGACCCTGCCGCCGCGCTGGAGCGCTACAAATCTGCCCTGCGCCTGGGCAGCACCCGCCCGGTGCCGGAGCTGTACGCCGCCGCCGGAGCCGAATTCCGCTTTGATGCGGAGTACATCGGCGGGCTGATGGAGTTTCTGCGCGGGCAGCTGCGGGACGGGTAAAGCCGCCGGGCACGCGCTCCAGGGGTGGGCAGGGGCTACTAAAGACGGGGCGGCCTTGGTGGGTTGCCTTTCCGGTTCAGCCGGGCCGACAATGGCCCATGTCCCTACCTTCCGCCGAGTTCAAGCAGCAAGCCCAGGCCGCCTTTGCGGCGGCGCAGGCCGGACAGACCTATACCTACCGCCGCACTTTTACGGACGGCGACCTGAGCGCCTTTTGCGGGCTCACCGGGGATTTCAATCCGTTTCATCTGGATGAAATCTTCGCGCAGGGCGCGCTGTTTGGCCGCCGCGTGCTGCCAGGGCTGCTGCCGGCCAGCATGGTCACGCACATTGGCGGGATGCTGGGCTTTCTGGCTGCCGAGATGCACTTTGAGTTTCTGAGGCCGGTGTATGTCGGTGACACCGTGACCTGCACGGTACAGGTGACAGAGAAGGACGCCGAGGCCCGCCGCCTGCGCTGCGAGGCCAGGCTGACCAATCAGGCCGGCGAGCTGGTGATCCGCGCCCGCTTCAGCGGGTTTCCCACTCAGCCACGCTTGCAGCCAGATACTGCGGGAATATAGGGGAGACTTTGACTCGGCCCCTGAAGCCGGATTGACCTTTAAGGGGTCTGGGGAGCCTGGCTGCTGAGGACAAACCCTTATGCCTCTACCCCCCTTACCATCAGAGCTGCTCAGCCCAGCAGCTGCCCATTGAGGCGCGAAAAAGGGGGCCGCCGCGCTTCTATACTGTCCCATGACCCCTACAACCCAGTACGCTCCAGCTGAAGTCATCTTCCAGCGCGGCGGCCTGCCCGAAAGTCGGCATGAGGTGCATCTGGCTGTGGTGGACCCGGTGGGGCGGGTGCTGGCGGCCTGCGGCGACCCCGCGCTTGTTGCCTTTCCGCGCAGTGCCAGCAAGCCGGTGCAGGCGCTGCCGCTGGCCCTGGCCGCGCCCGAGTTGCCACTGGATGAACTGGCCATCGCCTGCGCCAGTCACGCCGGCACCCCCGCGCATCTGGCCGCCGTGGAGAGTCTGCTGGCCCGCAGTGGCAGCGCCGTGGCGGACCTGCACTGCGGGGCACACCCACCGTTCGACCCGCAGGCCGCCGCTGACCTGATTCGGCGCGGCGAAGCGCCCACACCGCTGCACCACAACTGCTCCGGCAAGCACGCGGGGATGCTGCTGGCCTGCGAGCGGCACGGCTGGCCGCGCACTGGCTACACCGAGCCGCAGCACCCCTTGCAGCGGCGTATCCGCGAGCTGCATGCGGAGCTGGCGGGCGTGCCGCTAGGGGCCGTTCACATCGGCACCGATGGGTGCAGTGTGCCCGCGCTGGCCCTGCCGCTGTATGGAGCCGCCCGGATATTTGCCCGGCTGGCCGCCGCTGAGCCGCAGGGTGATGGGTTGGACGCCGCCCTGAGCCGCGTCTTTGGGGCCATGACCGCGCACCCTGACCTGGTTGCCGGACCGGGCCGCCTGGACACTGACCTGATGCCGCTGGTGCCTGGCCTGCTCACCAAAATGGGAGCCGAGGCTTTTTACGGCATGGGCCTACGCCACTCGGCGCATGGTCCGCTGGGCATCGCCTTCAAGGTGCTGGACGGCGGCGAGCGGGCACGGCCCTACGCAGCGCTGGCCGCGCTAGAAGCCCTGGGCATGCCACTGACGCCTGAGCTGCTGGCCCTGGCCCCGCAGCAGCAGCGCAACTGGGCGGGCCGTGCAGTGGGTGAGGTGGTGGTAAAGCTGCCGCTGCACTGGACGGCGCAGGCTGGGGCCTAGACTGTCCCCCATGACGACAACACTGCAAGGACGAACCATCGCCGTCACCGGAGCCAGCCGGGGCATTGGCCTGCGCGTGGCCGAAGTGCTGGCTGCCGAGGGCGCGCAGGTGGTGGCCGGAGCGCGGGACCTGAGCGGCGTGCCCGATATTGCCGGGGTCCAGTTCATGACGCTGGATGTGACCGATCAGAGTAGTGTCCGTGCCTTTGCTGACACGGCCATCGCTGCCGGGGCCGACGCCCTGGTCAACAATGCCGGTGTGGGCAGCTTCATGCCGGTGGAGGACATCACCCCAGAGGAATACCGCCGCATCATGGACACCAACGTGCTGGGCGTCATCCTGACCAGCGGCGCGTTTGTCCCGCACTTCCGCACGCTGGGCAGGAGCACCATCGTCAACGTGACCAGTGACGTGAGCGCCCGCACCTTTGCACGCGGCGGGCTGTACACCGCCAGCAAATACGCCGCCCGCGCCATCACTCAGGCCCTGGCCTACGAGGGCCACGAGTACGGCCTGCGCGTGAGCGAGATTCGCTCGGGCAACGTGGACACCTACTTTGGCGACACCCAGCAGGGCATCCCCGAGAAGGAAGAGTGGCTGAGGCCGGACGACATCGCCCAGGCCGTGCTGTACGCCCTGAGTGCGCCGGGACATGTGCGCATAGACGAAATCCTGCTGCACCCGACTTGGCAGCCCATCGCGTTCTAAGGGGAAAGAGTCTGTGATACACAAAGAGTCGAGACTGTGTTATGTTATTTACATAAGGAGGCAGCATGCTGCACATTGAATTCATCACGGATTTGGGAGCCAAAGTCACGGTGGACGTGGAGCGTCCTGAGCAGGTGCTGGATGTTCAGCGCCACTATGGCCGGCTTGGCTGGACCAGCGGCGAGGTGCCGGCTGGAGGCTTTGTCTTTCCGCTGGACAACGAACCTGACTTTGATTGGTCGCTGATTGGGGCCCGCGCCTGGACCAACCCGGAAGGCGAGGTCATGATTCTGCACCGGGGTCACGCTTACCGCCGCCGCGAGCTGGAAGCGGTGGACAGCCGCAAGCTGAAGCTGCCCAAAGCGGTCAAGTACAGCCGGGGGGCCAAGCCTACCGACCCCGAACACCTGCGCGAAAAAGCCGACGGCGAAATTGAGTACGTGACCCTCGCTATTTTCCGGGGGGGCAAGCGTCAGGACCGCTTTGCTGCGCCGCAGGGCCAGGCCACAGGTGGCGGCCCACGTGAAGCCCGCCCGGCCCAGGCCACCCAGAATCAGGCCAACCAGCCGAACCGGCCCGCTCCCACCCAGCCCAGTCAGCGCCCCGCCCCCCGCGCCGCTGCTCCCGCTCCCGCTGAGGACGACACGCCTTTCTAGGCACCTGGCTGCCTTTTATGAATCAGGCTCAGCTCAGGGCTGATGGCAGAAGTTTGCCGTCGGCCTTTTTTCAGCTGCCAGCGGCGCTTCTCTTCCTGCGCCTTCCACTCATGTGCCAGTCGGCCCAGCTCCTGCGCCAGCCAGCGGACGCCCCTGCTCTGGCTGTCGGCCAGGCGCGAGTGGCCTTCAAGCACCGAGTGGCCCACCGTCAGGCCCTGACGTGAGCCGTCCGGGCGGACATTGGGCGTGCGGTCCCAGAACACGTTGATGGGATAGTTGCCCGCCGGGTCGGGCACGTAGCCGCCCTGGACCGAGTGGACTTCCAGTCCGCGCTCCACGTGCCAGGGCACCAGGTCTTTGGGGCCAAGCCGCGAGCTGCCCACCCAGGGCGCTCCGGGGAGCGGCTGGCAGGCCAGTGCAATATCCGGTTGGCCCCGCAAGTCCGGCGGCAGTTCCAGCAGGGCGGCGCGGTGGTCCAGGTTCCACAGCTCGCAGACCCCGTCTATGTCCAGCAGGGCCGCCACAGGTTGCTCCGGGAACTGCCGCACCAACTGGTGCAGCCAGGGCACCCCGTGCGAGTGGCCCACCAGCACCACGCGGGGCGGGTTATCTTCCCACTCTTCACGCAGCCGGGCATAGTCGCGCCGCAGGGCCGGCCAGCCACGCTGCGGCGGGCTGATTCGGGCCGAGCTGTAGCTTTCCTGAGCGTTGGAAGTGTAACCGGCCACCTGCACACTCAGGCCAGCTGCGGCCACCGCGTCTGCCAGGCGGTCCAGTGTGCCTGCATGAGCCAGGAGATCGTAGTTGTCGCTGGGCGCAGCGCAGGGCGGTGCACAGTGGCCTGACATGCCCAGAATCACCACGTCGGGCGCGGGGCCGCTAAAGTTCAGTGCGGCGGTGCGGGCGGGCTGGACGCTGACCGTCATGCAGCTGCTGAGCGTGAGGGCCAGAAGACACAGCAAGGAGCGCATCGCCTGCACTATAGGCAGGGGCGCTCCGGCGGAATGTTCAGTGCGGGGCAGCTGGCTTAGCCCTGATTGGCGTTCAGGCCCTGCAAGCTGGTCAGCTCAAAGTTGCGCTCTTTGCCTTCGTAGTGGAAGGCGGCCAGGTAGCCCACGACCTGCCCTCCGGCCCGCTCGGCCAGCCGGGCCAGCGCCGTGCCGGTGCCGCCAGAAGCCACCACATCCTGCACAATCAAGACCCTCTTGCCCTTGAGGCGGTCAGCGTGCCGGGCGTCCAGCCACAGCGTCTCGTTCACGCCCAAGCTCATGCTGGGCACGTCCTGAATCAAGGGGTCTTGCATGTAGGTGCGCCGCTTCTTGCGGACCACCACGTAGGGCAGCCCGGAGCGGTCACTCAGCTCATGCACCAGCGGCAAGGCGTTGGTCACCACGGTCAGCATGATTTCGGCCTGTGGGTCCAGCAGTGGCAGCATGGCCTCGGCGGCAGCTTTGGTAAATTCGCTGTCGCCCAGAAACTCCACCAGCGGCACGCGCTTGACGGCTCCCACCTGCACGGTGGGCAGTTCACGGGTCACGTTCCCTACAGTTACGGTGATGGAAGTCATGCCCGCAGTCTAAGGCAGAAGGGGCGGGAAGGCAGAAAGCAGAAGGCTATGGGGACTCAGCCTTCTGCTTTCTGCCTTCCCGCCCCAGATTCTTGCGCTAGATTCTTGCTCTGGCGCTTAGAGCTCTGCGCCCAGCGCACGCGCCGCTTCCTGGAGGGCTCCGGCACGGTCCAGCTGCTCCCAGGGGAACTCGTCGCGGCCAAAGTGACCGTAGGCTGCCGTCTGTGCGTAAATGGGCCGCTGCAAATCCAGCTGGCGGATGATGGCCTGCGGGCGGGCGTCAAACTGCTGCCAGACCAGTTCGGTCAGCTGGTCGTTGGGCAAGGCGCCGGTGCCGTAGGTGTCAATCCGCAGACTGACCGGGTGCGCCCGGCCAATGGCGTAGGCGATTTCGACCAGGGCGCGGCGGGCCAGGCCAGCGGCCACGATGTTCTTGGCGATGTAGCGGGCGTAGTAGGCTGCCGAGCGGTCCACCTTGGTGGGGTCTTTGCCGCTGAATGCTCCGCCGCCGTGTGGCACCGCTCCGCCGTAGGTGTCCACGATGATCTTGCGTCCGGTCAGGCCGGTGTCGCCGTGTGGGCCGCCAATCACAAATTTGCCGCTGGGGTTGATGAAGAACTTGGTCTCTGCCCGCAGGTATTCAGCCGGAATCACGTGGCGGATGACCAGGCGCTCCAGGTCGGCGCGCAGTTGGTCATTGGTCACTTCTTCGTCGTGCTGGGCGCTGATGACCACGGTGTCCACCCAGGTTTCGGTGGCATCGTGCGGCTCGCCATTGCGTTCTACCGTCACCTGCGCTTTGGCGTCGGGGCGCAGGTAGGGCAGCTCGCCGGTCCTGCGCAACTCCGAGATGCGGCGGGTCAGGCCGTGGGCCAGGCTGATGGGCAGTGGCATCAGCTCGGGCGTCTCGTCGGTGGCGTAGCCGAACATCAGGCCCTGGTCGCCTGCGCCGATTTGCGAGTCGGCGTGCTCAGGCTTCTGACGCTCCTCTTCGGACATCTCGCGCCACTCTTCGGAGTGGTCCACGCCGCCCGCAATTTCGGGGCTCTGCTCATGGATCGCTACCAGCACGGCACTGTATTCGGCATCGAATCCGTATACGGCGCGGGTGTAGCCCACGCGCTGCACGGCTTCGCGCACGGTGCGCTGAATGTCTACGTGGGCTTCTTCAGCCCGGACTTCGCCCGCCACCACAGCCATGCCGGTGGTCACCAGCGTCTCGACCGCCACGCGGGAAGTGGGTTCCTGGCGCAGAAACTCGTCCAGGATGGAATCGGAAATAAAGTCGGCCAGCTTGTCCGGGTGCCCCTCGGACACCGATTCAGAGGTATAGAATTTGCGCATCTTGACTCCTTGGCAGCCGGGGCGGCGTTCCGCAGCGCCGTGACCTGCACAGAGGTCTGCCTCTCGGAAGGGGCCCTGGCCGCTTTGCCGCAGCCCTGGGGCTCCGGCACACGTCAGGCAGCTTAGCTCAGATGCCGTGGCTTTCGCCGGGTGAAATGCTCAGTTACGGCTTGTCGGCGCGGCAACGCCCCTATACTTGGCCCAATGTCCCTTGCCGATGTCGCGCAGGCTGTGAGCAGCATTCAGACCTGGTTGGATGACCCACCTGGCGAGGCCGTGGTGCGCCAGTGTGTGGTGCTGCGGCTGCTTCAGGCGGCGGGCTTCGATATCTGGAACCCCGCCGAGGTGGTGCCCGAAGAAACCAACGCTACTGGCAACCGCGCCGATTTCCTGATTCGCCGGGGCGAGGGCAAATTTGCGCTCGAAATCAAGGGGATGGGTGTCACGGTGGGCCCCAGGGAATACCAGCAGGCCGCCACCTACGCCGTCAACGAGGGCAGCCGCTGGGCCATCGTGACCAATGGCCGGGTGTGGGTGGTGATTGACGAACACTTGCCCGGCAAATGGGAAGACCGGGTGGCGCTGAAGATAGAGATGGGCCAGGGGGACAGCTTCACCACCGATTTTTTTGGTTTGCTGGACGCTGAAGTGTGGGCGCAAGATGCTTTTGCTGCTGCTGTGGACAACGTGCGCCAGCGTCAGCAGCAGCGCCGGGACGAAGCCCGCATTCGCCGCGAAAAGCGCCCAGTGGTCGAGCAGACCCAGGCTGAATTTGAAATAGGCACCTTCGAGAAAGCCGCCGAAGCCGCTGTAAAAATGGGCCGGATTACCGAGGCCGAGCGGGATGTGCTGTTAGGTAAGACGCATCAAGCCAGCCCCATCCATAACGTCCTAAGCATCAAGCTCTACTACTCAGCTTATGGTGGCAAGGCTGAAGCGCGGTTTGACCCAAGCTCAGGCCACCTTACTGTCCTGGCCGGGAGTCAAGCTGTCCTGCAAGTGAAGGACTATGCCGAGGGCATCAGGCGTGAGCGTGAGCAACTTTTGGAGAGCGGCATTTTGGCGCAAGAAGGTAAGTTCTTGGTTTTTCAGCGCGATTACGAATGTAAAACGCCAAGTCGTGCCGCAGGTATTGTCTCTGGCGGTTCTAAAAACGGCTGGGACGTCTGGAAAGACGCCGAAGGCCGCCCCGCTCAGCACTACCGGCCCAAGTGAACCCCCGTCAGCTCTCAGGGCGCCTCGCTTACCTGCTGCGCCACGCCCCTCATGAGGCGGGCCTGACCCTGGAGCGCGGGGGCTGGGTGCCGCTGGAGCCGCTGCTGGCGCACCTGCGCGTGACCCGTGAGCAGGTGGAGCGGGTGGTGCGCGACGACGACAAGGGCCGCTTTGGCCTCAGCGAAGGCGGCGACAAAATCCGCGCCCACCAGGGCCACAGCGTGCCGGTGGACCTGGGCCTGACGCCGCAAATCCCGCCCGACACGCTGTATCACGGCAGCTATCAGGGGGCGCGGGCGGGCATCCAGCGGCACGGCCTCAAAGCGATGAGCCGCCACCATGTCCACCTCAGCGCCGATACGGGCACCGCCCTCAAGGTGGGCCTGCGCCGGGGCTGGCCGCTGCTGTTCGCAGTGGACGCAGCACGGATGCACGCGGACGGTTTTGCCTTTTACCGCTCCGAGAACGGTGTCTGGCTGGTTGGCCGCGTGCCGCCTGCGTACCTGAATGAGTTGTCCCTGAGCGAGTTGCCCACGCCGGGGCAAAGTGAGCGGCGCTGACCATCTATCCCGCTGGGCAGGGGGTAACATGCGGGGGACGTTTCAAGCCCGCCGCATCCGGGAGACATCCGGGGCGGCACAGGGGCGAAGGAACGCGCAACCCTCTTTCGGGGCGGGGTGAGATTCCCCACCGGCGGTGTTCGCTGCGGGCTGGCAGGCCGTCCTGCCAGCCCTGAGCGGAGCGAATAACAGTCACGTCCTACGCGTGTTCTGGTGTGCGCTCTACTTGGCAGCCTCAGCCCGCGAAGCCTGCCGACTTTCCATAACCGGGCAGGCCCGACCCAGTGCGATTCTGGGGCCGACAGTGAAAGGCCGCGTGCGGCCCGCAGTCTGGATGGGAGAAAGGGGAAACGCACAGTCCGCCCTACCCCGGCGGGCGGCGTTGCCAGGTGTGAACACAGAATTTACGGAATATTCCCCAGACGGGGACGAACAGCTCACGGATGGGCAGCTCACAGACAAGCAGTTTAGAGACGAGCACTTTATGGCCCAGGCCCTGGCCCAGGCGGCGCGGGGGCTGGGACGCACCAGCCCCAATCCGCCGGTGGGCTGCGTCATCGTGGATGCGGGCAGTGGCGAAGTGGTCGGGCGCGGGTTTCATCCCAGAGCGGGTGAGCCGCACGCCGAGGTCTTCGCACTGCGTGACGCAGGCGAGCGGGCACGCGGGGCCATAGCCTACGTGACGCTGGAACCGTGCAGCCATCATGGCCGCACGCCGCCCTGCGCCGACGCCCTGATTGCGGCGGGTGTGGCCCGCGTGGTGGTGGCCGCTGGCGACCCCAACCCCTTGGTCGGCGGACGTGGGCTGGAGAAGTTGCGCGCCGCTGGTATCGCCGTACAGACCGGCGTGCTGGAAGCGCAGGCGGTGCGTCAACAGGCCGGGTTTCGCTCGCGCATCCTGCGGGGACGGCCCTTTGTGATCTACAAGTACGCCATGACGCTGGACGGCAAAGTGGCGGCGCTCAGAGGAGATGGGGCCAGCGAGGCCAACGGAGCCGTGACCGGCCCGGAAGCCCGCGCCCGCGTGATGCGGTGGCGGGATGAATGCGACGCCATCGCGGTGGGTGTGGGCACCCTTCTTACCGACGACCCACAGCTCACCACACGGGGCGTAGAGGGGGGCCGCGACCCCCGGCCCGTCATCTTTGACCGTCAGGGGCGTACGCCACCTACGGCCCGCGCCGTGCGCCCTGGCACCGTCATCGTGACGGCACCGGGCGTCAGCGCACCCGCTCTGGCCGAAGCGGGCGCCGTGCTGCTGCCCGCCGTAGACCTGGCGGAAGCCCTGCGCGGCCTGGCCGAGTTGGACATTTCCACCCTGCTACTCGAAGGCGGGCCGACGCTCGCCAGCATGTTTGCGGCGGCGGGCCTGATAGATGAGGTCCGCGCCTTCATCGCCCCCAAGCTGCTGGGCGCGGGACTCTCGCCACTGACCAGTCCTCAGCGGCTGATGGCCGAGGCTGGCGGGCTGGAAGTGGTGGGAGTGGAGCAGGTGGGAAGCGACCTTCTGATTCAGGGGCTAAGGGCCGAAGGGCCTGGAAGTCCGCAGGCTTTGCCCTTAGCCCCTTAGTCCATCAGACGTACTGGAGGTACAGATGTTTACCGGAATCATTACCCAGGTGGGCCGCGTGGCTCACTCCGAACAGAAGAACAGCGGGGTCAGCCTCCGCATTGCGCCTGCCGAGCTGTGGCCCGACCTGGAGCTGGGCGAAAGCATCGCCTGCAACGGCACCTGCCTGACCGTGACGGGCTGGGACGACCGCACCTTTGGCGTGGACCTCAGCCAGGAAACCCTTGCCAAGACCGCGCCGCACTGGAACGCGGGCGACCCGCTGAACCTGGAGCGGGCCATGCGTGCCAGTGACCGCTTCGGCGGGCATGTGGTGAGCGGGCATGTGGACGGCGTGGGCGAAATCGTGTCGGTGAGCCCGGAGGACGGTGCTTACGTGATGGTGGTCCGCGCCCCCGAGTTCCTGGCACCCTATTTGATGCCCAAAGGCAGCATCACCGTGGACGGCGTCAGCCTGACCATCGTGGACAGCGGCGGCCCTGCTGGGAGCCTGCCTGAGCTGGCCGAGAACGAATTCACGCTGTGGCTGGTGCCGCACACGCTGGAAGTGACCACCCTGCACACCTGGGCACCGGGCCGACCCGTCAACCTGGAAGCCGACCAGATGGCGAAATATCTGGACCGCCTGCTGGCGTTCCGGGAACAGCGCCGCAGCGTCGCCCCGGCCCCTTCCCCCTCGACCCTTCAGGAGAACCTCTGATGACCCCACTCGCTTCTATTCCCGAATTGCTTGAAGAACTGCGCGCTGGCCGTCCCATTGTGGTGGTAGACGACGAAAACCGCGAAAACGAGGGCGACCTGCTGATGCCCGCAGCCACGGCCACGCCGCACTGGGTCAACTTCATGGCCCGCGAAGGGCGTGGCCTGATTTGCGTGACGCTGACCGGCGACCGCGCCGAGCGCCTGGGGCTGCACCCGATGGTGGACAGCAGCACTGACCCCAACGGCACTGCTTTTACCGTCAGCGTGGATCACCGCACCAACTCCACCGGCATCAGTGCGTTTGACCGCTCGGCCACCATCGGCGCGCTGCTGGCCGAGGACTCGCAGGCTGCCGACTTCCGCCGTCCGGGGCACATCTTTCCGCTGGTGGCCCGCCCCGGCGGCGTGCTGCGCCGCGCTGGGCACACCGAAGCCGCCTGTGACTTTGCCCGGCTGGCCGGATTTGCGCCGGTGGGCGTGATCTGCGAAATCATGGGCGACGACGGCGAAATGTCGCGCTTGCCCGACCTGCTGGCCTTTGCTGAGCGTCACGAGCTGAAAGTAGGCAGCATTGAGGCGCTGATTGCCTACCGCATGGAACACGACCCTTTTATGCAGATTGAGGGCGAGGCGCGGCTGCCCACCGAGTACGGTGAGTTCCGGATTGTGGGCTTCCGTGACAGCCTCAGCGGCGCTGATCATGTGGCGCTGGTGATGGGGGAGATGTCGCCCGAGCCGCTGCTGGTGCGCGTGCATTCCGAGTGCCTGACCGGCGACGCCTTTCACTCACTGCGCTGCGACTGTGGCCCCCAGCTGAATGCGGCGATGTCTGCCATTGCCGCCGAGGGCCGGGGCGTCATCATTTACCTGCGCCAAGAGGGCCGGGGCATCGGCCTGCTCAACAAGATTCGCGCCTATGCGCTACAGGACCAGGGAGCCGATACTGTGGAGGCCAACCTGAAACTGGGCTTCCCCGCTGATGCCCGCGACTTTGGCATTGGCGCGCAGATGCTGCACCTGCTGGGCGCTCAGCAGCTGCGCGTGATGACCAACAACCCCATGAAACTGCACTCACTGAGCGGCTTTGGGCTGGAAGTCACCGAGCGGGTGCCGCTCCATGTGGGCGAGGCTCCCGAGAACGCCAGCTACCGCCAGACCAAGCGCGAGAAGATGGGGCATTTGGATTGAGGGCGAGGTGATTTGACGCTCAAATATGCTAGTGGTGATGCCGCCGGTAGAGTGGAGGAGCTATGGAGGGAGGTTTCCACAAAAGATTCCATTAGCTGTGCCCCCTTTGTATTCGTCTGCTTGGGCTCCTCCTACTTACTGAACATGAGAGTCAATTGGGAGCCCACATTTCTACCTGCTTCATCATATGCTTGCGGGCTCCAGCTGCAGGTGGCTGTCGCTACTGGAGTGGCAAAGAGTTCCTGCCTGTTTTCGGGTTTGATATTGGGACCGCAAAAGGCTAGCAACTTGGTAGGCACCGACTTCCAATCGGAATACCCTGTCAGGTCACGGGTAAATTGAGCGGCTACCTTTACGGGCGAGGTCTCGGGAGTCACCCTACCTTTTACCGGTCGGAACAGCAGAATGGCGTGAACGACTGCATTATCAGCTTTGGTACGCCAAATATGAACCTGGGCGTCAGGGATTTTCGTTAACTGGTAACTGTATTCGACAATGCCGCTTGGCTGCCCTCGACTGAGCAGCTCTTCCCTGGACAACCACTTGCAGCCGTAGAGCTTGCAGAAACCTGTCTCTGTGAAGGACGCACCAGTCTCCATCACCGGAGCCTGAGCATAAGCTTGACCTACTAAGCTCAGGACCAGCAGGTAAACAGCGACACTACTTTTGTTCATGGTCCTATAACACCATGAATATGGCGTACCTTCGACAGAAGTTGTCTACCGTCTGGTATCAAGCTATCAATTGTTAGAAATTATCTGAAAATCAGGTGTAGCAGGATGATGTAATCTGCTTGAATTTGTAGAGCGGGAGGTGGCATCAGGGTAATCGCGGCTGGCCTGACATTGTATGTGTGTACTCACCGCTTCACAGCACCGTATCCGACCCGCTCCACTGTCCGGCGCTGCGCTTGCCTTCGCGCTCAGCGTGGCGCTTTTCCAGGTAAGCGATGATGGCGTCGGCCACGTCCACGCCGCTGCTGCCTTCAATGCCTTCCAGGCCGGGTGAGGAGTTGACTTCCATGACCACCGGGCCATTTTTGCTGCGGAGCAGGTCCACACCGGCCACGTCCAGGCCCATCACGCGGGCGGCCTGAATCGCGGTGTGGCATTCCTCGTCGCTGAGGTTGACCGGCAGTGCGGTGCCGCCCCGGTGCAGGTTGGAGCGGAACTCGCCCTCGGCAGCCTTGCGCATCATGCTGGCGACCACCTCGCCGCCCACCACCAGGGCGCGGATGTCTTCGCCGTCCGCCTCCTTCACGAATTCCTGCACCAGGATGTTGGCGTCCAGCTGCCGAAAGGCACTGATGACCGATTCGCCAGCTTTGCGGGTTTCGGCCAGCACCACGCCGCTGCCCTGGGTGCCCTCAATCAGCTTGACCACCAGTGGCGCGCCGCCCACGATGTCAATCAGGCCGTCAATGTCCTTGGTGGAGTGCGCGAAGCTGGTGACCGGCAGGCCGATGCCCTCGCGGGCCAGCAGTTGCAGGCTCCGCAGCTTGTCGCGTGAGCGGATGATGCTCACCGAGCCGTTGAGCGTCAGTGTATGCATGGTCTCGAACTGCCGCACCACCGCCCCGCCGTAAAAGGTATAGCTGGCCCCGATTCTGGGAATCACCGCGTCAAAGTTCAGCTCCTCGCCCGCATAAATCACTTTGGGATGGCGCGAGGTGATGTTCATATAGCAGCGCAGATAATCCACCACGCGCACTTCGTGGCCCCGGGTGTGGGCGGCTTCCGCCAGGCGGCGGGTGGAGTAGAGTTCGGGGCCACGGGACAGAATTCCGATATTCATGCTTGTTCCTTGGGGGGCAGGGAAGATGGGGAGGGCAGAGCGGACTGGGACAGGTCGGTACGTGACACGTCCACCACGGCCCGTCCGGCGATGGCTTCGCGGCCCAGCAGCATGGGAAAGCGCATGTTGGCGCGTCCAGTCAGCGTGATCTCGATGGGCCAGCGCTGCCCGAACAGCTCCAGGTCAGTGTGGATGACGGGCCGCCGCTCGCTTTCACCGTTGGAACTGGTCACGCGGCGGTAGTCCAGCAGCGGAGCCTGCGCCTGCTGGGGCGGGGGAGCGGCGTACCGGGTCAGCGGCCCCGGCCAGGGCAGCAGCAGCGTGAAGCGCACCCAGCGCTGGCCGCCAAGGGTGAATTCCTCGAAGTCTTCGGCGTGCAGGGCCGAGGTCTTGGCCCCGGTGTCCACCTTGACCCGGACCCGTGACACGCCCAGGTCGGGCAGGGCCACCCATTCTTTCCAGCCCAGAACATGCAGCGTGTGGGTCGTGGGCGGCGAGATGGACATGGGGAGCATTGTACGCCGTAGCCGGTGAACAGGAGGTCAGCCCGCTGACTTGCCTGTGGCTTCCCTGGTGCGCCCAGCGAGGCCGTTGAGCAGCACACTGGCCAGCACCAGCGCTGCGCCGACCAGCTGCGCCGGGGTGAGCCAGGTATGCACAAACACCACATCCAGCAGCACCGCGGTCAGTGGGCTGAGTGGAGCCAGTAAGCCCACCTGCTGCACCGGCAAGCGGTTGAGCCCACGTTGCCACAGCAGCGCGGCCAGCGCAGTGCCCACCAGTGTCATGAAGGTCAGGGCGCTCCAGCCCGCCAGGCTAACCCCGGCCAGCGCAGGGGCCGCAGGCAGGGCCAAGGGCACCAGCAGCAGCCCGCCGATGGTCAGCTCCCAGGCCACCTGGTCCAGCGGGCGGGCACCGGGAGGCGGCCCCCAGCGCCCGAACAGGACTGTCCCCAGCGCATTGACCAGCGCGAAGCCCAGGGCCAGTGCCAGGCCCAGCGCACTGAGCTTCTCGCCGCCGCTCAGGCTGATGAGTGCTACACCGGCCAGCCCCGCGCCCGCCAGTGACAGGTTCAGCCGGGTGGGCACCTGCCCCAGCAGCGGCCAGGCCAGTAGCACCACCAGCATGGCGCTGCTGGCCCCCACGGTGGCCGCCACTCCGCCGGGCAGGTGCAGCGCTGCCCCATACAGCAGCACAAAAAATAGGGCCTGGCGCAGCACGGCCAGCACCGCAATGCGGCCCCACCAGCCACGCGGAGGCAGCCGCCGTGACAGGGCCAGCAGCACCAGCCCCGCAGGCAAAATCCGCAGCGTACCCAGCAGCAGCGCAGGCAGCTCACTGACATAGGTGGTGGTTAGCAGGTAGGTGGTGCCCCAAATCAGCGGTGCCAGTGCTGTCAGGAGCAGGTCGCGGTTCACAGAAGGGATTATGCGCTGCTCTGTCTGCAAGTCGGCAGTCACACACCGCGCTACAGTGAAGTTATGTTCCGGCTGGTGCTGCTCACCTTGGTGCTCGGTTGCTTGCTGGGCGCTGCCTTCCTGGCGACCCAGTCAGCGGAGCCTGTGGAGCGGACGCAGCGCATCTGGGCGCAGGCCGGCACAGCGTTTGCGGCTCCCACGCCACAGCCGGTCCAGTTCCCAAATCTGCCGCTTCCTGCGGAGTATCTGCGGGAGCATTGCCGCGAATGCTTAGAAGCTCCAGCGTTTGCAGGCTCCAGCTACTCACATGAGGAACGGCAGCTCACCATCTATACCAATACCCACGACCCACAGCAGCAACAGGCCGCTTACCGGGCAGCGCTGCGGTTCCGTGGCAAGGACTGGCAAGCTCAGGGCATGAACCTGGAGCGTCCGCATTTCGAGGTCAGGAAGTACAGCACACTGCAATGGTTACAGGTGCGCTATCTGGCAACCCAGATACCAGGGTGGCTGGAGGAGGCAGAAACTGGGGCCGGATCATACGGCGGAGTACAGGTGCCGCTCAAACAGTCGGCCAGCATCCCACAGGCCCGCGCCTTTATGCGGAGCTACGGGGTCCCGGATGAGATGGTGGGATTTGTCCAGGGAAAAGGGCTTTCTTCCCCGGAGTATTTGCACCCGATGGCGGAAGCCGAAATCATTGCGCCCCGCCTCGTGGAGCAGGGCGAACGGATGCCAATTCGCCTGAGGCTGCTGTTTGAACGCTCCTTGCCCTTCTGTTTTCCGACTCCGTTGCCGCCCTGGCGGGTGGTACGGCTGGATACCGAAGAGGTGGTGCGCCTGCGCGCAGAAACAGTCATCGAAACCTACAGATGCTCTGAATTTTCTATCCCGCTCACGCCTTCCGGTGAATATCTGCTTCCAGAGAGTGGGCCTCTCTTATGGGACATGCGGGGAGATGATGGCCAGCCTCTGGCTCCGGGGCGCTACGTGCTGCAAATGGAAGCACTCTACTTGCGGCCTGCCGATTTCCTCTTTGAAGTCGTCGGGCCCGGCGGCAAGACACCGCTCAAGCGGGCGCAGTCGCTCTGGCACGGCTGGTTCTACTAGAGCAGTTCTCCGAATTACGCTATGCGTAGAACCCCACTCCGCATAGCTCCATTCTTCGTCCTGCTCACTGTTTTGCACTCACTTCGTTCGCCAAAAAGACAAAGCGTCTTTTTGTCAAATGCTCTAGAGTGTTCGTTCTAAACACACCCTTCCCAGTCATGCGCAGCGAGTGACAAGACGGCAGAATATCTGGCGCAGGATTCCGGCTCTAGGGTGGCCATAGCCGGAACCTCTGTCACAGCATGCTTAGCTCATTGCCTTCCAGGTGCTTGAGGTGCCCAGGCAGGCCCTCATCGGCGTCTTGAAACACCTGCTCGGCCTTGTAGCTGGAGCGGCTCAGCGGACTGGCGACCACTTCCAGGAAGCCCAGGCTCATGCCCTCGTCGCGGATTTCGTTGAACTCGGCGGGGGAGATGTAGCGCTCCACCGGCAGGTGATGCTGGGTGGGACGCAGGTACTGCCCGCAGGTCACCACGTCCACGCCCGCTGCGCGCAGGTCTTTCATGGCCTGAGTCACTTCCTCACGGGTTTCGCCCAGGCCCAGCATGATAGAGGTCTTGGTCACCACGTCTGGGCGGTAAGCTTTGGCGTGACGCAGCACCTCGATGGTTTGCCAGTAGCCCGCGCGGCGGTCACGCACCGGGTGGGTCAGGCGCTCCACCGTTTCCAGGTTCTGGGCGTAGGTGTCTACGCCGCTGTCCAGCACCAGCTCCACGCAGGCCTTGTTGCCACCAAAATCAGGGGTCAGGCTTTCTACGCGGGTGCCGGGGTTCGCCCGCTTGATGGCCGTGACCGTCTTGGCGAAGTGATACGCGCCGCCGTCGGGCAGGTCGTCGCGGTCCACCGAGGTCAGCACCACGTATTTCAGGCCCATCAGCCTCACGCTCTCGGCCACCTTTTGCGGTTCTTCCAGGTCCAGCAGACCGCGTGGGTTGCCGGTGTCCACCGCGCAGAACCGGCAGGCACGGGTGCAGATGTGGCCCATCAGCATGAAGGTCGCGGTGCCCCGGCTCCAGCATTCCCCGATGTTGGGGCACATGGCTTCTTCGCATACCGTGTGCAGCCCGTGTTCTTTGACAATCTGGCGCACTTCGCCGTACACCCCGCCCGAAGGCAAGCGCACTTTCAGCCACTCGGGCTTCTTGTCACGGGTCTTGACGCTGTCTTTGCGGTAGATACCGTTTTTGATGAAGGTGGGTTCTTTTGGGGTGGCCGGGTTGGAATCGTTGGATTGGGTCATGACGCTGACTCCTTGGAAGACTTGGAAGATGGAGAGGATGGATAGAAAGCTTCGGTGGGCAGGGCGGGGCTGGGCAGGATGGGGCTGGGCAGGCTGAAATCGTACTCCCGGAAGGCCGCCCCAAACGCGCGGCTCAGGGCAGCTTTGGCTTCATCTATGTTGGCGCTGCGCCCCGAGCCACGCAAGTCGTACTCGCGCTGCACGCTGGTCATCTGCGTGTCTTGTAGGCCGCACGGCACAATCAGGTCAAAGTGATGCAGCTGTGTGCTCACGTTGAGCCCGATACCATGCAGCGCCACATGCTTTTTCACGGCCACGCCGATAGAGGCGATTTTCTGGTCGCGCCTCAGGCCATTCACGTCGCGCGGCGACACGTACACGCCTGCGTAGCCGGGATTGGGGCGGGCGTCCGGCAGGCCCAGCTCGGCCAGGGCCTGCACGGTGGCCGCTTCCAGCAGCCGCAGGAAGTCCCGTACCCGCCGCCCCACCGGGAAGATGGCGTAGGCCACCAGCTGTCCGGGGCCGTGGTAGGTCACGTCGCCGCCGCGCTCCACGTCCAGCACTTCGATGCCCTGCGCGGCCAAATAGTCCCGTGTGACCACGATATTGGTGCCCTCCCGCGCCGCCCGCCCCAGCGTGAGCACTGGCGGGTGCTCAACCAGCAGCAGGGTGGGTTGCCCGCCTTCAGCGACGCGGGCGTGATGGGCGTGCTGCACCTCCCACGCTTCGCGGTAGGGCAGGGTGCCCAGGTCCAGCACATCAAATGCGGGCGGCCCTGCTGTCTGGGGCGGAGAAATCGGAGAGGTCAGGGTCACGTCATGCAGTGTAGAGCCGTGCCATGCCTCTGTTGGTGGCACTGTCCGGATTGGCTGACAGATGGCGGTGGTGAATATGTACAGACTGATGCGTAAGCCATTGAGCCGAAGTGTTTCCTTCAGCCCAGTCTTAACCTGAGACAATGCACCTACACACCCCTGATGGCACGGCCTTACACATTCAAAGGTTTGGCGCTGGCCCCACGCTGCTGCTCCTTTCCGGTGGCCCTGGCTGCGCGAATTATTTGCGCCCAGTAGCAGATTTGTTGTCTGAATGGCACTGTATTTTGCCTGACCCACGCGGTGTAGGGGGTAGCGGTGGAGAGCCGCAGGGAGTCATGGGTGAATTGGCGGACCTGGAAAGTCTCCGCGAAAGTCTGGGGCTACGAAGCTGGAGTGTCCTTGGCCATTCCTGGGGCGCGGACTTGGGGCTAGCCTATGCCCTTGAGTATCCCGGGCGCGTACAGCGGCTGGT
The DNA here is from genome assembly GCF_014653275.1 of Deinococcus piscis. GTDB lineage: Bacteria > Deinococcota > Deinococci > Deinococcales > Deinococcaceae > Deinococcus > Deinococcus piscis. The sequence goes on along the minus strand of NZ_BNAL01000001.1, from coordinate 27,480 downwards.
CTGCTTTGCCGGGACAGGCATGCACAATGACCGCGATTGGAGCGCAGCGTATCAGGCCAGCAGACACTTGGAAGCTGAGTTGCGTGTGGAATGGAGCGAAGCCGTTGGGCAGGTCCTTCTCAAGGATTGGCGGCAGTATGTCAAGCAACCTACTCTGCTGGCGCGCTTGGCCCGTTTGGAGGTGCCAGTGACCTTCCTGCATATGGAGCGCGATATCCGTCCGCCCTGGTTCGTGCGGCAATTGGCTGAACTGCTCCCGGTGGGTCGCTTTGCCGAACTGCCCGGAGCGGGGCATTATGCCTGGCTGACGCACGGGCCGCAGCTACAAGAGGCACTTGCCTGGGCCCTAAAGCCCTGAGCACGGCAGTTCTGGTTGTCCCCACTTCCCCTTGCTCCGCTTCCCTGAGTCCGCGTATAGTAGGAAGGTCTGCCCCGCGTTCATAGCGCGGGTGCGTTCCGTCAAGAATGTCTCGGCCTGCCGCCCGCTTTCCCAGCTGCCCGGCAGGTACACCCCAAATCCCACACCAGAGACAGTCCGCTGACCCCAAGAGGAGTTTTTATGACCAAAGTGAACCGTGGCGACATCCTGCGCGCCGTCGAGCAGCCCCACATCCGCCAGGGCCTCCCTGATTTTCAGCCCGGCGACACCGTGCGCGTCACCACCAAAGTGGTGGAAGGCAACCGTACCCGTAACCAGGCCTTTGACGGCGTTGTGATTGCCATCAACGGCTCGGGCAGCCGCAAGAGCTTTACCGTGCGCAAGATCAGCTTTGGTGAAGGTGTGGAGCGCGTGTTCCCCTTTTCCAGCCCCCGCCTGGACTCCATTCAGGTGCTGGAGCGCGGTAAAGTGCGCCGCGCCAAGCTGTACTACCTGCGTGAACTGCGCGGTAAAGCCGCCCGCATCAAGTCTGACCGCAGCCGCGTGATGAAGGACGCCGAAGTCGCCAAGGTCGAACGCGAGAAGGCCATTGAAGCCGCCCGCGAAGCCGAAGCCCGCGCCCTGGAAGCCAAGGCCCAGGCCGAAGCAGAAGCCCAGGCTCAGGCCGAAGCCGACGCCAAAGCTGCAGCTGAAGCCGAAGCAGCCCAGGCTGAGCAGGCCAACGCTACCGACGCCGAAGCAGCCGAAGCTGCTCCCGGCGAAGCAGGCGAAGAAGGCCAGGCCGAAGCCGACAAGGCCTAAGCTTTAGTCTGAAGTCCGCCCTGTCCCTGTCTGGGGCGGGGCTTTTTTTGGGCCTATGCATGCCCCCCGGAGGTCGAATGAAACAGCGCGGTTTTGAGCTTGTGGCTCCCCAGCATCGCCAGCATCCAGACACCGAGATTTCGCTGCCCCGGCGCGGCACCCGGCATTCGGCGGGCTACGATTTCGTGACGCCAGCAGGGTTCACGGTGCAGCCCGGCGAAATGGTGCGGGTGACCACCGATGTCAAGGCGTACATGGGCCCCGGTGAGGTGCTGCAGCTGTACGTGCGCTCCAGCGTGGGCCTGCGCGGGCTAATGCTGGCGAACACCGTCGGCATTGTAGACGCCGACTATTACAGCAACCCGGACAACGACGGCAACATCATCCTGGCGCTGCGGAACCTGGGGGCTGAGCCGTTGACTGCCCAGGCGGGAGACCGTGTGGCGCAGGGGGTGTTCGTGCCCTACCTGCTGGCCGACGGTGACGACCTGAACATGGGCGGCGAGCGGGCCGGGGGGTATGGGCATACCGGGCGCTGACCCCGGCGTTGGCTTTCCCGTCCTACACTGGGCCCATGAAGTCTGAACGCATCCGGCCAGCCAGCTTGCCGCTGTTGCTGGCCTTTGACTTGGACGGCACGCTGGTGCCGGAACTGGGCGGCGAAGTGCCAGCGCCCACCGCCGGGGCGCTGCGGCGACTGCACGGGCTGGGCGTGCAACTGGCTGTGATTACCGGGCGTGACCTGGTGCCGCCCGCCATTGCAGCGGCGGTCCCGTTCAGTGCGCTGGCCTCCCAGAACGGGGGCCGGGTCGAGATAGGGGGCGAGCTGCACACTTCGGCACAGTTCACCGACACTGAGCTGGAAGCGATTCTGGCCCACGAGCTGGAAGGTGCCCGCCTGATTCTGTACTCCGAGGGCTTGCTGTATCTGGATTTGCCCCCAGGCGAGCGGCTGCCCGACTGGATTGTCACGCGGGGCCACCGGCCACTGGCAGAGGCACAGGGCCGCGCAATTGAGAAGGTGGGCTTTTTTCATCCGGGCGTGGCGGGCCATGCCGAGCGCCTGCGGGCGACGCAGCCGCAATTGGTGCTGACTGGTGCGCAGCCTCCTTACGACCAGTACCTGACCGTGACGCCGCAGGGTGCCCACAAGGGCGCGGCCCTTGCCCTGCTGGCCGAGGCGCTGGGCGTACCGCTCGCCCGCACCGTCGTCTTTGGCGATACTGACAACGACATTGCCATGTTCGAGGTGGCCGGGTATGCGGTGCAGTCAGGTGACCTGCCGCTGCTGGCCGAGCACGCCGATGAGAGCATTGCGGGCCCGCAGGCGCTGGGGGCGTGGCTTTCAGAGCTGGCCGACACGCTGGAGGCGGGAGCATGACCCGGCGCGAGCGTCCGCACGGGCTGCCGTTGCTGCTGGCCTTCGACTTTGACGGCACGCTGGTCCCGGATGGTCGCCCGGAATTGCCCGCCGACCTGCCGCCCGTGCTGCGCCGCTTGAGCGCGCAGGGCGTCAAGTTGGCCGCCATCACCGGGCGTGACGTGCTGCCCCCCGGCATCGAGGACCAGATTCCCTTTGACGGCATGGCTACCCAGAACGGCGGCCATGTGGAGGTGGGCGGCGAGGTATGCCAGGCCCTGTACTTTACGGATGAGGAACTGGAAGCCGTATTGGCCCACTCGCTGGAGGGCGTGCGCCTGATGATGTTCAGCGGCGGGCAGATGTACGTGGACCTGCCGGAAGGCGAAGTGCCCACCACCCAGCAGCTGGCGCGAAATCCCCGTCCCACCGCCGAGATTCCGCGCGGGCGAGTACAGAAGGTGAACTTTTTCCATGAGGGTGTGGCTGGACATGCCGCTCAGCTGCGCAGTCATCAGGCCGGGTTTACCGTGACTGGGACGCAGCCGCCCTACATCCACATGATGACCGTGACTCCGGCAGGCGCACACAAGGGAGCCGCCATAGAACTGCTGGCCCGCGAACTGGGCGTGCCGCTTTCACGCACCATCGCCTTTGGCGACAGTGACAACGACATCGCCATGTTCGAGGTGGCTGGCTACGCGGTGCAGTCGGGTGACCTGCCACTGCTGGATGCCCACGCTGACGAGAGCATCAGCGGACCGGAGGCTCTGGCGGCGTGGCTGGAGGCGCTGAAAGTCTAAGGGTCAAAAGGTCTAAGGGTCTAAGCGTTACTGTTACGGCCTTAGACCCTTAGACCAACGAAAAAACCCCGCCCAAAAGGCGGGATTTGCTTTGCAGCGGTAAGTAACGAACCTTAGCGCTTGGAGAACTGAGGAGCGCGGCGGGCCTTTTTCAGACCGTACTTCTTGCGCTCGACCTCGCGGGCGTCGCGGGTCAGCAGGCCGTGAGGCTTGAGCGTGGCGCGGAAGTCGGGGTTGCTCTGCACCAGGGCGCGGGCGATGCCCAGCTTGATGGCGTCAATCTGGCCGCTGGGGCCGCCGCCGCGCACGGTGATCACGGTGTCGTAGCGACCAGCGGTGCCGGTTTCCTTGAAGCCTTGCAGGGCCTGGAACGCACGCAGCACGCCCTGGAAGTAGCTCTGGAAGTCCTTGCCGTTCACGGTGATTTTGCCTTCGCCAGGGCGCAGGAACACGCGGGCCACGGCGGACTTACGGCGGCCAGTGCCGTAGAACTGTTCTTTATCGGGCATGTTGGACCTCAATCACTTGGGGTTGTTGGGGAGCGTGGGGGTGCTTGTCACCGGCATAGACCTTCAGGCGGCTATGCATGGCGCGGCCCTGACGGCCTTTGGGCAGCATGCCGTACACGGCGCGCTCAATCACGCGCTCAGGGTGCTTGGCGAGGGCTTCGCGGGCAGTTTCGGTGCGCAGACCGCCCTGGTAGCCGGTGTAGCGGGTGTACACCTTGTCGTCCAGCTTTTTGCCAGTCAGGACAACCTTCTCGGCGTTCAGCACGATCACGAAATCGCCCTGAATCATGTTGGGGGTAAAGTCGGGGCGGTGCTTGCCACGGATGCGGCTTGCGACCAGCGTCGCCAGACGGCCCAGGGGAACGCCGGCGGCGTCCACCACGATCCAGTTCTGCTCATCATTTTTGGGGATGTAGGTTTTCACCTTGTACTCCAGTGGGAAAGTTGGGATTTCTACAGTCCAGCGCTGGGCCGAACAGCAGATGAGGTTGGCGGTTGGTTTGCGCGGTCGCTCGGCGCTTCGGGGCAGAAGCGCTGGCGGGAAACCTCCGGGTGCCGGCCCGGCGCTCCGTGCCCTACCAAGCACGAAACACTAAACGTAAGGGTAGCAAATTTCGGGGAGTGGGAACAAGGCCGCCTGGAGCCCCGGCAGCGGCAGCTGGGAAGGCAAGCTTGCCGACCATCCCCAGGGGCCTGAGCGGGTAGCATCGGACAATGCCTGCTGGCCGCCCCAACATGCCCACTTCCCGCAGCTCCAAAGCGTCCAACCTGACCCCGGCGCGCGTTCCGGCGCATACACTCAAGGGCACCGGCTCCGGCACTTTGCCGCCGATGCTTCAGCAGTACGTCGCCATGCGCGACGAGGTGCAAGAAGAGTTCCCAGGGGCGCTGCTGCTGTTTCAGGTGGGCGACTTTTACGAGACGTTCGGGGAAGACGCCGAGCGGGCCGCAAGGCTGCTGGGGTTGGCGCTGACGCACAAATCGAGCAAGGATTTCAGCACGCCAATGGCCGGAGTGCCGCTGCGCACGCTGGACGCCCAGATAGAGAAGCTGCTCAGCCAGGGCGTACGGGTGGCGGTGGCCGATCAGGTGGAAGAACCCGGCTCCGGCCTGGTGGCCCGCGAAGTCACGCAGTTGCTGACCCCCGGCACGCTGACCGATTCGCGCTGGCTGAGCGCCGATGAGAACTATCTGGCGGCGGTAGCAACCGGCGAAGGCTACGCCCTGGCCCTCTTGGACGTGTCTACCGGCGAGTTTCGCTGCGCCGCCTTTCATACCCGCACCGCGCTGTACGACGAACTCTCACGCTGGCGCACCCGCGAGGTGCTGCTGGCCCCGGAGCTGTCAGAGAATGGGGCGCTGCTGGCCGATTTTCAGAGTCGCTTTGCGGTGATGCTGTCGCCCGCCAACTTTGGGGAAGCGGCCGCCGAGGCCGAGCTGAGGGCTGTGCTGGGTGAGTTGCCGGGCACTCTAGACTCGCCAGCGCTGCGGCGGGCCTGCGGGGCCGTGCTGGGCTACGCGCGGCTGACCCAGCAAGGCCGCCTGGAGATGGTGCGGCGACTGACCCGTTTTCAACCCGGCGCACACATGGCCCTGCCCGACAGCACGCTGCGGGCGCTGGAAGTGTTCACCCCACACTCGCCGCAGGGCCTGAGCCTGATGGACGTGCTGTGCGAAACCCGCACCGCCGGGGGCCGCCGCCGCTTGCGGGCCTGGCTGCGGGCACCACTGCTGGATGCGCTGAGCATTGCCGCCCGGCAAGACGGGGTCGAAACCCTGTTTGCCCGCGCCGACCTGCGGGCCGGGGTCCGTGCTCTGCTGTACCGTGCCCACGACCTGGAACGGCTGGCCGCCCGCGTCTCCACCCGCCGGGCCACGCCCCGCGAAGTGGCGGCGCTGGCCCGCACGCTGGAATTGCTTCCGGAAGCGGCGGAGTTGCTGATCCCCTTTGACGGACTGCTGGGCGGCATTCGCGCCCGGTTGGAAGCGCTGCCGGACGTGGTGCAGGCCATCCGGGGAGCGCTGGTGGACGAGCCACCCATCCGTGCCGGTGAGGGTGGCCTGATTCGGGAAGGCTACAGCGCCGAGCTGGACGCCCTGCGTGCCGAAGCGCTGGCCCACCGCGCCTACCTGGCTGACCTGGAAGGCACCGAGCGGGAGCGCACCGGCATTTCTGGTCTGAAGGTGGGGTTCAATGGCGTGTTCGGGTACTACCTGGAAGTGTCCCGCGCCCAGCTGGACAAGGTGCCGCCCGATTATCACCAGGTGGCGACCCTCAAGGACCGCGCCCGCTTTACCCGGCCCGACCTGCGTGAGCGTGAGCGCGAAATTGCCCGGCTGGACGCGGCAGCGTCGGCGCTGGAGTTGCAGGTGTTTACCGAGCTGCGTTCCACTCTGGCCTACAGCGCCGACGCCCTGGCCGAAGCGGCGGGCGCGCTGGCCGAGCTGGATGTGCTGGCTGCCCTGGCCGAAGTGGCTGCCGGGCGCGGTTGGGTGCGGCCCCAGCCCAGTGAGGACGCCTCGCTGGAGCTGACCCAGGCGCGGCATCCGGTGGTGGAATACGCCCTGAGCCAGGCGGGCCAGGCTGGAGCCTTCGTGCCCAACGACGCAGCTCTGGGCAAAGGCCGCCACACCCTGCTGTTGACCGGGCCAAACATGGCGGGCAAAAGCACTTACCTGCGCACGGTGGCCCTTGCGGCGCTGCTGCACCAGATTGGAGCCTTCGTGCCAGCGGAAGCGGCCACCCTACCGGTGTACGACGCCATTCACACCCGCATCGGGGCCAGCGACGACCTGGCGGGTGGGCGCTCCACCTTTATGGTGGAAATGTCCGAGCTGGCGGCCATCTTGCACGGGGCCACCGCCCAGAGCCTGGTGATTCTGGACGAGGTGGGGCGCGGCACCTCCACGCTGGACGGCCTCGCCATCGCGCAGGCGGCGCTCGAGCACCTGCACCGCTGCGGGGCGCACACGCTGTTTGCCACGCACTATTTCGAGCTGACCCGCCTGGAGGCCGACTTGCCGGGCCTGGTCAACCTGCATGTGGCCGCCGAGGAAGCGGGGGGGAGCCTCACCTTTTTCCACCAGGTGATTCCAGGCGCGGCCCGTCAGAGCTACGGCGTGGAGGTGGCCCGTCTGGCCGGGTTGCCCGCGCAGGTCACGGGCCGCAGCGCCGAGCTGCTGGCCGCCCTGAGCGTGCAGGGCGATGACCGCGCCATCCGGCAGGAGCTGGCGGCGCTGGACCTCAGCCGCCTGACGCCGCTGGAAGCGCTGGCCGTGCTGCACAGGTGGAAAAGTGGCGCGGGAGAGGGCGCTGGCTGAGGACTATACTCGCCGCATGACAGGCCCCATCACCCTGATGACGGTGGGCAGTCGCGGCGATGTGCAGCCCTTCGTAGCGCTGGCCCTTGAGCTGCTGCGCCGTGGGTACGGGGTGCGTCTGGCAGCTCCGGCGGAGGCGCGGCCACTGGTAGAGGAGCTGGGCGTGCCCTTCTTCCCATTGGAAGCCCACTACACCGATCTGGCCCAGTCCGAACGCGGTCAGGCGGCGATTGCCGGTCACTGGCGAGAAGTGGCTTCTCTCTTGGCCGAGGTGCGTGAGCAGACGCGGGCGCTGCTGGACAGTGCACAGAGAGCCGCGCAGGGGAGCCGGGCGCTGGTCTTTCATCCCAAAGCGCTGGCGGGCCGCCACCTGGCCGAAGCCCTGGGCGTGCCCGCCTGGCTGATGCTGCCTGCGCCTTTGCTGCTGCCAACCCGCGAGTTTGCCGCGCCCGCGACGGTGGCGGAGGCTGGGCCACTGAATCCTCTCACTTACCTGCCGCTCCGCTTGGCCGAGGGGCCACTGCGCTCTGTTGTAGGTGCGTGGCGGCAGGAACTGGGCCTGACGGACCGGACCTACCGCCTGGACCCCAGATACGCGGGTGGGCGTCTGCTGCCCATCCTGCACGCCTATTCGCGCCAGCTGGTGCCGGTGCCGCGTGACTGGCACTGGTCAGCTGGTGCCCCGGTCACAGGCTTCTGGCGGTTGCCGGGCTCGGCCGAGCCTGAGCTGTCCGCCGAGTTGCAGCGGTTCTTGGAGGCGGGACCTGCGCCGGTCGTGTTCGGATTCGGCAGCATGGGGCCGGGTGAGTCACCGCAGGGCCTGGTCTCGCTGGCGCATTCGGTGCTGCGCCGATTGGAAGAGGGCGTAGGCCAGGCTGGCCGCAAGTGGCGGGGCGTGGTGCTGGGGGTGCCCGGCCACCTGAGCACCGAGCAGGTCTTTGCGGCTCCGGCGGCCCCACATGGCCGGCTGTTTGCGCGGGCCTGCGCGTCGGTCCATCACGGCGGCGCGGGAACGGTGGCCGCCGCCGTGCACGCTGGACTGCCCAGTGTCGCGGTGCCGCATGGGATGGACCAGCCGTTCTGGGCACGGCAACTCGAACGGCTGGATGTGGGCCGGAGTGTGCCGCGCCGCCAGCTCAGCGCCGCAGCACTGGCACAGGCCCTGAGCGCCGTGATGGCCCTGCCCACCGTGCAGCGGGCGCATACCCTGGGCACGTTACTGGAGCTGGAATGTGGTGTAGAGGTGGCGGCAGACCGTATCCAATTTGCCCTCTCCCGGTAAATGAGTGGAAGCAGCTTCTTCTTCCACTGGGCAAGTCGTTATGTAAATAACATACTTGCACCACACTCCTGCTCGCCTCCCCGCGCTAGCCTGTCAGGGCCAATGACCGATGCGCCCCACATCCGCTTGCTGCCGCCCGAAGTCGCCCGCCAGATCGCGGCCGGCGAGGTGGTCTCGCGCCCGCTGGACGTGCTGCGCGAGCTGCTGGAAAATGCGCTGGACGCTGGGGCCACGCGGCTGGACATTGAGGTAGAAGGCGGCGGCCTGGGCCGGGTGGCGGTGCGCGACAATGGGCGCGGGATTCCCGCCGAAGAGGTGGGCTTGGCTCCCCTCCGCCACGCCACGTCCAAGCTGGACGCGGGTCTGGAGCAAGTCTTGACCCTGGGTTTCCGGGGGGAGGCGCTGTGGGCGGCGGCGCAGGCGGGCACCCTGACCCTGCTGACCCGCCCGGCGGCGCAGGTGGGGGCCACGCTGCTGACGGCGCACGGCGACGCCGTCGAGGTGGCCCGTGCCTCAGCCCCGGCAGGCACCACGGCGGCGGTGGGGCACCTGTTTGCGGCCATGCCCGCCCGGCTGCGGGCCCAGGCCCCAGCAGCGGCAGAAGTGCGCGAGATGGTCACGCTGCTGGGCCGCTACGTGCTGCACCATCCACAGCTCTCCTGGCGGCTGACCGTAGACAGCGAGGTGCGGCTGAGTCACGCGCCGGGCGATTTCCGGGGTGGGGTGGCGACGGTGTACGGCCCAGTCAGTGCCAACCGGGTGCTTCCGCTGGAAGCGGCGGGCCTGGCTGGAGTGATTTCACGCCCAGAGCTGACCCGCGCCCGGCGTGACCGATTGCACTTTGCGGTCAATGGCCGCCCGGTGCAGCCTCCTGCCGAGCTGGAAGAAGCGGTGCTGGCGGGCTACGGCGAACTGCTGCCGCCTGGGACAGCTCCGCTTTGCGTACTGAACCTGAGCGTGCCGCCCGCCGAGCACAATCCCAACATTCACCCCAGCAAGCAGCTGGTGGCGCTGGCCGAGTTGCCCGCGCTGGCTGAGCGGGTGCGGGCGGCAGTGGCGCAGGCGCTGGCCGGGGTGCCGCATGTGCGCGCCCTGCCGGACTTGCGGGTGCCCGCCGAAAGTACCGCTGCGCCCGACTCGGTTCAGCCGCGCCAGGGAGCCTTTCCCCACATGCGGCTGCTGGGCGTGTACCAGGAGCTGTACCTGCTGGCCGAATCGGAAGGCGACCTGTGGGTGATAGACGGTCACGCCGCCCATGAGCGTGCTCTCTACGAGCGGTTGCAGCGCGGCGTAGCCGAGTTGCCGCCCTTTGAGTTGCCTGCGCCGGAGCTGCTGCACCTGACTCCTGAGCAGGCGGCGCGGCTGGACGACCGGGCCGCCGCCCTGGCGGCCTGGGGCCTGGTGATTGAGCCGTTTGGGGCGGGGCCAGTGGGCGGACGACTGGCGCGGCTGCGCTCCTTGCCGGCGTCCCTGGCGGCGCTGCCAGTGGCCGACCTGAATGCCCATGTGGTGTATATTGCCCTCGGTGAGACGGACGACCCGCAGCGCGAACTGCTGGCCCGCCTGGCCTGTCTGCCTGCCCTGAAAGCGGGCCGCCTGGACGAGCAAAACGGGGCCGAGGTGCTGGCGCTGCTCGCGCAGTGTGCCCAGCCCTGGGCGTGCCCGCACGGACGGCCCACCACCCTGCGGCTCAGTGAGCGCGACCTCGCCCACTCCTTCGGGCGGCGCGGGGTGCGGGATGTGGCGCGGGGACGCGATGCAGCGGGTTAAGCCCGCTTTACCTGCTGTCAGCCCCTTATCAGTTGCCCGGCGAACAATGTCAGCATGCACTCTGCGTACCCGCTGACTTCACCGCGCCGGCTGAAAGCCTGGGCCGCCTTGGGCCTGGTCGCTGCCGCTCTGCTGTGGCTGCTGGCCTGGATAGAGCTGCCGGGCCTGGGCCAGAGCCTGAGCGACGCCGATACCCACCCGTACCGCATGGCAGACCGGGTAGAGCTGGGCGTATGGCCCTGGCGCACCTTTGTGGGCGGTGACCTGCACACTGGGCCGTCCTTCACCTACCTGCTGCTGTGGGGCTGGGCGGGGCTCAATGCGCTGCTGCTGTGGCCGCTGCGCCGGCAGTTCGCGGCGGCGCGGGGCATGTTCACGCTGTACGGTCTGACCGCTACCTTTTTGATTGTGGCGGGGGTGCTGTGGCTGCCCTATGCGGCAAGCGAAATCAATGCGCTGTTCGCAACTGGCACGGAAGCGGGGCGCAGTCTCTCTGCGTTTGGCCCCTACTTGGGCGCGGTCCAGTGCGCCGACATCGTGGCGGGGTCGGGCTGCCAGGGTAGAGAGAGCCTGCGCCTCCTCAACCCGGCGTGGCTGGGGCTGATAGGGGTGACGCTCACGCCGCTGCTGGGGCTGCTGGCCCGTGAGCCTCGGCCCCTGTCTGCGGGGAAAGTCGGGTCATCACAGCCCGTACCGGCTGGCTGCCGCTTCCTTGACTCCCGGCGCTGAGGGCCAGCTCTCAATCAGGTCGCCGCTGCCCGTGCGGCACAGCCAGTAGTGCAGCAGCAGGGCATCTCCAAAGGCCGCCTTATCTGCGGCAGGCCGGTTCACGAAAATCAGGGTGGGCCGCCACGCTTGGGCCGCCGGATTAAATGCTTTTGCGCCCGCTATCTCTTCGTCGCTGACGTGGGTGATGTACTTCACGCGCTGGCCTTCCCTGAGCGTCAGGTCTTTCCCAGCGCTTCCCACGCTGAGCACCTGCGCTTCGGCGGCCCAGTAGCCAGTGGTGCCCGCTCCGGGTGGAGTGACCCACTGCAGGTCTTGCGGCTGCACCAGGGCCGCCGCTCCGCTCCGTTCCAGTTCGCCCAGCGAGCCAATCACGCTCACGTTCGTAAGGGCAAAGTTCGGCGCAGGTGGGCAAACTGCTTCTGAGACCGCCGCCCCGCGCCCTGGAGCAGGTGTGCAGGCCAGCAGAAGGCCGGGCAACATGAGGCTGACCAACACGGGAGGCAGTAGGTGCATGGAGGCAAGGTACGCCCCAGCGCTGAACAGCGTATGAATGCCCGGAGCCAGAAAGCTGCCCTTCACCATCAACCGTCATCCATCCGCCATTTACACTGACCCCTATGCCCCGCCCATCCCGCCTGCGCGACCAAGACAAACCTGACCGCCTGCAACTGCTCCGCATCCTGTGGCGCAGCCTGCCGGAGCTGTGGCAGTCTTCGCCGCTGCTGGTGTCGCTGCTGGGGCTGACCGCGCTGCTGGGCGGCGTGATTCCGGCGGTTACGCTGCTGATTTCCAAGTGGGCGGTGGACGGTGTGGGCGAGGTGGCCAGCGGCGGGCAGGCCAACTTGGCCCTGCTGGCGCTGGCCTGGGCGGGCGCAGCGCTGCTGGGGCAACTGGCCGGGATTGCCCGCGCTGTGCTGCAAGGCTACGCCGCCGACAACTTCACCGTGCAGACCTCGCGCCGCCTGATGGACAAGATGAACGACCTTACCGGCCTGGAAGTGCTGGAAGACCCCCGCTTCCACGACGACATCCAGATTCTGCAAATGGGCGCGCCGCGCAGGCCGCTGAACCTGACCTCGACCATCTTCGGGGTGTTCGGCACATTGGTCAGCCTGCTGAGCGTGGGTGGCGTGCTGCTCACCATCGGGTGGTGGGTGCCGCTGGTGGTGATTGCGGGCATGATTCCGCTGACGCTCACGCAGATGCGGCTGTACGAACTCGGCTGGAGCATGACCATTCAGAACACCCAGGCGTCACGCGAGCTGAACTACTTCCAAAAAGCGGCGCTCAACCAGCAATTTGCCAAGGAAATCCGGCTGTATGGCCTGATGCCGTACCTGACCCGCGAGTACACGGAGCGCACGCTGGACTATCAGCGGACCATGCGCGGGGTCCGCAACAAGCAGCTTCTGGGCGTGCTGCCCGCGCAGGTGCTCGCCCTGGCGGTGACGGCTGGTGTCTTTGCGTACGCCGTGTGGCAAGCACAGTTGGGCCTGCTGACGGCTGGGGCAGTGGTGCTGGTCATCGGCGCACTCGCGCAGGTGCGCGGCGACCTGTGGTCGCTCTCGGACAGCCTGGGTGTGGGCAGCGAGCACCTGCACTGGTTCGGCAAATACTACGAATTTCTGGACGCCGTGCCGCAGGTGGCGGCTCCTGCCCAGCCCCAGCCGCTGCCGCAGCGCTTTGACCTGACGCTGGACAAGGTCACTTTTGGCTATCAGGGGCACGCGCCGGTCATCGAGGACCTTTCGCTGCGCATCCCCGAAGGCCAGACGGTGGCGATTGTGGGCGAGAACGGCGCGGGCAAGTCCACCCTGATCAAGCTGCTGCTGCGCTTTTATGACCCCAGCGCGGGCCGCATCTTGCTGGGCGGCGTGGGCGAGGAAACCGACCTGCGCGACCTGAGCCCCGACGAGTGGCGCTCGCAGGTGGCGGCGGTGTTTCAGGATTACGCCCGCTTCGAGTGGACCGTGCGCGAAAATGTACTGCTGGGCGTGCCGGAGGACCCGGAGCGTCTGCGCTACGCGGCGGACGCCAGCGGCCTGAGCGCCATGCTGCCCCGGCTGGAAAATGGCCTGAATACCCGCATTGGGCAGGCCTACGGCGGGGTGGACCTGTCGGGTGGGCAGTGGCAAAAGCTGGTCACGGCCCGCGCCCTGTACCGCCGCGCCCGCGTGCTGATTCTGGACGAACCGACAGCGGCCCTCGACCCCCGCAGCGAGGCTGAAGTCTTTGCCGCTTTTGCTGAGCTGGCGCGTGGCCGCACCGCCCTGCTGGTCACGCACCGCCTGGGCAGCGTGCGGATGGCAGACCGCATCGTGGTGATGCGGGCCGGGCGCGTGACCGAAGACGGCACCCATGAAGAACTGGTGGCGCGGGGCGGCGAGTACGCCGAGCTGTGGGCCTTGCAAGCGGCGCAGTATGGCAGCGGCGGGGCGGCGTAGACGCTCGGTCTGAGGCTAGATAGAAAAAGCTGGCTCCAGAAGACTGTTTCTATCTTCCCATCATCCAGCGACAGGCCTGCCCTTACCGCCGCCAGAAGTTGCTCGGCAGGCGGTACAGCACGCCGACGCTGAAGCGGTTGGTCTCGGTGCCATTTTCGATATTGAAGGTGAAAGAGGTGCGGTCATTGATGTTGTAGGCCGTGCTGACGCTGGGGCGGAACCCGCGCGACTCGCCAAAGTCAAAGGGTGTGGTCACCTTGAAGGTGAAGCGGCCATCGGGGGTGTTGTAGGTGGCGTCAATCAGTCCTTCTCCGGTCAGGTCCACCTGATACTCCAGGTACAGGTTCTCAGTGAGCTGTGACCCGATGGTGATGGTCGCTCCGCCCTCGCCTACCAGCACCGGCGTAAAGCGCAGCACGTCCACGCCCAGGGCGTCGGCCAGGTTGCGGCTCAGCTCGCCCAGCACGAACACGTTCAGGGCCGTATTCAGGGCGCTGGCTCCCAGGGTGCCCAGATTCTCGGGCAGGTTCTCCACGTTGGGCACGCCGGTCAGGACCAGGGCGTAGAGCTGTGATTCGGTGTAGGGCTGCCCGGTCCGGGGGTCGCTACAGGCCGCCGTCTGGTCGGTGCAGCGCAGCGCCGTTTTGAGGTCCAGGCTGGCCTGCCCTGCACCGTCTTCTATGAAGTTGCCCTGCACGTCCAGCGTGATGGGGACAGCCGCCCCGCCGGTGAGCGGACGGACGCGGCCCTCGGCCAGCAAGGTAAAGGCCGGGTAGGGCGAGGTGCCGCTGAAGTTCACGTCCAGCTGACGCAGGTTGAATTCGGTGTCGCGCAGCAGCAGGGTGCCGCGCTGACCACTGAGGTTGCCGGCAATCTGCGGGCGGTCACCGGTGCCGCTCAGCCGCAGCGCTCCTCCCAGCTCGGCCTGCGCCAGACTTTCTTGCAGCTGAATGCCGCCCGAGAAGCGGACCGGAATATCTTCCAGAATCAGCCGCTCCAGCAGCGGCAGGGCAGGGCGGGGAGGCTCGGCACTGGCACTGCCCGCTTCTGCGGCGGGTTCTGGGAAGGTGGTGTACTGCTGCGGCAGCGGACTGACGAAGTTGTCCGGGGCCGTGCTGCCTGCGGGGGTCTGCTCCGGTCCGGGCACCAGGGCATCCAGGTCATCGGCAGTGTCGGGGCGGCCCAGCACGGCACGGGCAAAGTCCGCCGAGCCGCTGACCCGGATGTCTTCACTGCCCGCGTCTTGCCGCAGCGTGAGTGCTCCGTTGAGCGCCGATTCGCGCAGGAAGACTCCAGGCAGTGCCAGGTCGTAGTTGCTGGCCCGCACGCTCAGGTCCCAGGCCGGGATCAGCTGTCCGCGCACTTCCAGCGTGCCCTGGCCGGTGGTGGCGTTGCGGCTGACCGAGCGGGCGTCCAGCACCCAGCGCTCCGGGTCGGCGCGGCTCTGGCTGAGGCTGGCCTGCACCCCCGAGAGGGTGCCGACGGCTTTGCCGGGTGACAGCTGCCCGCTATAGTTCAGCGCCGATTCGCTCAGTTGCCAGTTTCTCCACAGGCCCGTGCCCTGCACCGTGCCTGCCGAGTCGAGCGCCCCGCCGGTCCGGACGCCGCCGCCCAGCGTCCAGCGTCCGCTCTGATCCAGGCGGCCACTCAGCGCGGGCACCGACAGCGACACGCCTGCCAGCGAGCCGCGCAGGTTGCGGGCTTCCAGCGTGCCGACAGGCTGCCCATAGTCGCCCAGCACCGCCACGTTCAGGCTGCCCTGAAGCCTGGGGTTTTGCTCGGCCAACGAAGGAATCAGGGCCAACAGCGGGGTAAAGGTGGTTTCGGTAAAGTTGGCGCGCACGTCCACGCGCTCACGGGTGTACTGCCCGCGAATGTCCCAACTTCCTGCTCCGCCCAGCTGCACATTGATGCCGCGCAGCTCGCGGTCCCCGAAGTCCAGCGAACCAGAACCGGTCAGGGTTTCAGACTGGGCGGTTTCGCTGCCTTCTTCGCCCGGCAAGGTGGTCAGGCGAATACGCTCGGCCACCACCGTGGCGCGGCCTGAGAGTGGGTCGGCCAGCGGAGCTTCGAAGCGGGCCACGCCGGTCACGCGGCCATCGGCGAGACGCTGCCCCGCCAGAGCGTTGGCGACAGCACCCACCGGCAAGCCCTGCAGTTCGGCATTGCCCGACAGCACGCCGCCGCTGACCCCAGCAAAAACGTCGGTGTCGCCCAGGTAACCCCGAATACGCCAGTCCTGGCCCACCAGCACGCCCTCAAAGCGGCTGGGCAACGCTTCGCCGGCCAGATTCAGGTCCGCCGAGCGCAGCACGAATTGCCCCGCGCCGTCGGTGATGTCCAGCTCGCCGCTCACCACGCCGCTCAGGTCGGGAACCAGCTCCAGGCTGCCCAGGTCTACCCGGTTGAGGGTGCCGCTCAGGTCGTAGCCGCTGCCCGTGTCCTGTACGGCGGTCAGGCCGCTCAGGGCGGGAAGCGCTGCGCCCAGGCTGCCGCCGCCGCTCAGGGTGGCTTCGCCGGCCACCCCGCCCAGCGTAAGGTCGGTGGTGAAGGTCTGGCCGCCGAGTACCGCTGCGCCGCTGAGCGCCAGCGTCTGATCCTGAAGCTTGACCGGGTAGCCGCTTGCCTGGACCTGCCCGCTCAGCCCCGCAGCGTCCGAGCGCACGTCGGCGCTCAGGGTGCCGCCTTCTTGCTGCAAGCGCCCCTGCACGCGGCCAAACCACTCGCCGCCCGGCTGCTGCTCGGCACTGAGGCTGGCCTGGCCCTGCGCCGTGCCCTCGCTGCCCAGGGTGGCCTGCGCCTGCACTGCAGGGCGACCCTCCTGCAAGGTCAAGGTGCCGCTCACATCACCCGACAGTGGCAGGTTCAGCGCGTCCACCCGCCAGGGCGAGCGCAGGCCATCTATGCGGAAGGGGAGAGCGCTGCTGGCTGTGCCCGTGGCCCCCAGGTCCACCGTACCCTGGGCACTCAGGTGGCCCGCCAGTCCCCGCCAGCGCAGTCCGGCCAGGTCCAGGCCGGACAGGTCGGCGGTGAGCCGCTCGCCTTGCCAGTCCAGCGAGCCGCTGCGCTCGCCGTCGCTGACATTCAGGTGGCCTGCCTCACGGCTGACCGAGCCGATGGCCTGCCAACTGCCGCGCCCGGCGGCGACCCCCAAGACAGGGTCTGCCAGCTCGCCGCGTGGCGTGAGGCTCAGGCGCATGCGGGGGCTGTCAATGCTGGCCGCGCCGGTCCAGCGCCACACGCCTGCCGGGTCGGGGGCGACCCGCAGTTCGCCGGAGCCCTTGGCGGTCACGCCGTCGGCCAGCGTGAGGACGGCTCCGTCTGCGCTGGCATTCAGCGTGGCTGCGGTGTCCAGCAGGCCCAGGCTGCCGCTGAGACGGGGAGCCTCCCAGGGGCCACTCAGGCTGAGGCTGGCCGGGGTGGTCAGCACTTCGGGGGCTCCCTCGGTGTCGCGGGCCGTGACCGTGCCGCTCCAGCCGCTTTCCTGCGAGCCTTCGATGTCCAGCGCGGCGCGGTAGCCCAGACCTTGCAGCGTGCCGGTACTGCCCAGGCGGCCCTCCGCGTAGTTCAGGCGCAGCCCCCCACTCAGCGACCCGCTGACATCGGCGGTGAGGTCAGCACTCAGGCTGCTCAGGTCCATCGGTCCGCTCAGGGCCAGGGTAGAACCAGCGGTTTCGGCACTCAGGCCGCTCAGGGTCAGGCGGCTGCCCGCGAGCTGCCCGACCTTCTGGCCACGCTGGGTCAGCTCGCCGCTCAGGCCCGGCAGCCCATCCTGCAAGGTGCCGCCAAAGGTGCCGCTCACATCACGCACGGTCACGCCAGCCACGCTCGCTTCTGGAGCGTTCAGCGTGCCCTGCACCGTCAGGGCGCTGAGTTCGCCGCCTGCATTCAGCCGCAGCCGGGCCTCGCCGGAAGCGCCGGGCAGCAGCGCCAGCGGATTTAGGTCGGCCTGGGCATTCAGCTTGGGCAGCCAGCCCGCGCCGGGGGACAGAGTCACGGTGCCGCTGCCCGCGCCCTCTACGCCGGGGTCCAGCACGAATTCTCCATTCTGGCCGCGCAGCGTGACCGGCTGCTTCAGGCTGGGGGCCTGTACCCGCACCTGGCCGCCCAGTTTGGGCCACGGTCCGCGCAGGTCGAGGTCGGCTACCGTGTCTCCCTGGCGCACTTGCCCGCGCACTTCACCCAGGAAGGTGCGGCGCGTCAGGTCAAAGTCGCGGGCGCTGAGGGTCAGCTCGCCGCTGCGCTGATTGGGGTTGCCGCGCAGGTTCAAGCGGGCCTCTACGCGGGGATCGTCCAGGCGGCCCAGCAGGTTCACGGCTGCGTCTGCATTGCCCCCGGCTGTCCAGAACGCCCCGCTCAGGGCGGCGCGGTCCAGCGGTCCTTGCAAGGTGGCCTCGCCATTCAGGCGGCCCAGGTCCAGGTCTTCAGAGGCGAACTGCGCGAGCGAGACATTCGCCACCTGCACATTCAGCCCACGCGGCAAGCTGCCCCCGATGCGGAAGATGCCGCCGCCGTAGCCCCCAGCCAGTGCCGCGTCCAGCCCGCCCTGTTGTGGGCGGTAGCTGGCGCGGCCATACAGGGTAAAAGGCCCGGCCTCCACCTGTTCGCCGCTCACTTCCAGGCCATCCGCGTCCAGACGCTCCAGACCGCTGGACGTACGTCCCCGCACGCTGAGGTGGCCCGACGCCTTCAGCGCGGTGACGCCCCACCCCGCAGGCAGCAGCCGGGCCAGGCCCACCTGTGCGCCCTGGGGGCCGTCGCCCAGGCGGGCGTCCACGTCGTACATGCCATCTCGCAGGGTGCCGCTCGCCTGCACGCGGGGACCACTGAGGGCAAAAGTGCCGCCCTGCGCCTGATTCCACTGGCCGCTGAGGGTGCCGCTCAGTTCGCCAGTCACGTCATCCAGTTGTCCATTCAAGCGGGCCTGCACACTTTGCCAACTGGGTCCGGCCAGGTCGGCGCGGCCTGTCAGGCGCAGCTGTTCGGGGCGGCCCCACAGGGCGCCTATGTCCCAGCGGTCCAGGGCCACCCAGCCTTCCGGGCGCACGGGGGCCAGCCTGCCCAGCTCGGCGCGCAGCGAGGCGTCGCCCAGGCGGGCGGTCACGCTGAGCGGGCCTACGCCAGTGGCCTGAGCACTCAGCTGTTCGCCGCCCAGGGTGCCGCGCACGGTCAAGTTGCCGCGCCAGCCGCCATTTGTGCCTGCACTGCCTGTCCAGGCCAGCGGACCACTCAGGCTGAAGTCGTCCTCACCCTGGCGGTAGCGGGCGTTCAGGTTCAGGTCGGCTCGCTCTAGGCCCAGCGGGGTGTCCTGCCCGGCCACCTGTGCGCCCAGCATGCCGCTCACCGTGCCGCGCACAGCCGGGCCGCTCAGCTGGGCCTGCCAGCGGCCCTCCTGCAAGGTAGCCTGCACGCCTGTTCCGCCGATGTTCAGGCCGCTGGGGTGGACGCTGCCGGGTGCGCCTGCCAGTTGGCCGTTCAGGCGGGCAGTGGGGGCGCTGTAATCGCCGCTCACGCTCAGGTCGTAGTGGCCCGCCAGGTCGCCGCTCAGCTGGGCCGCGCCGCTCAGGTTCAGGCGCGGAAAGGCCAGGCCGCTTAGGGTCGCCGTGCCCAGTTCGGCGGAGGTGGCCTGGGCTTCATGTACCCGCAGCTCGCCGCCGCTGAAGGTCGCGGGGACATTGAGGGCAATGTCGTTCACGGTGCCCTGAACCTGCACGTCCGCGTGGCCCAACGTGCCACCCACACTGCCGCTGAGGCTACCGCGCAGTTCAGGGTCCAGTGTGCGGGCGTCGGGCACCAGCAGCGACCCGCTCACACGCCAGTCCTGCCACTCGCGGCCAGCTTCCTGCACGGTCAGGTCCAGCTCTGAGCCGCTCACCGTGCCCGACAGCGCGGCGCGGGCAGCGCGGCCCTCTGCCAGCAGGCCGTCCAGGGTGCCCTGGACATCCACAGCGCGGCCCTGGTAGCTGCCCGCTGCGCTGAAGTTCAGCGTCTCTTCGGCGCGGCCGCTCAGGCGGGCGGTCACGCCCCCGGTCTGGAGCGTGGCATTGGCGCGTGGGTACAGGTCGCCGCGCAGGGTGAGCGGCTGGCCCTGCACCTGCCCACTCAGGTCGGCCCACAGCTGCCCGCCGCGTACGCGCAGGCGGCCCTGCGCCGAGGTGCCGTCCAGCTCGGTCGCGCTCAGCCCGTCTGTGACGAGGTCGGCGCGCGCACCGGCCAGGTCCGGGGCCAGAATGTCCGGCAAGAACAGGTCGCCGCGCAGCACGCCGCGTGCGGGCAGGTCCAGGTACGGCTGCACGTCTGCCAGGTCCAGGCGGCCCCCGGTCACGGTCAGCGCACGCCCGGCCAGGGTGAGCGGCAGGCGGGAGTTGCCCGCCTCCAGCACGCCGCGTGCCCGCAGATTCTCAGGGGCAAAGTCGCCCAGGTTGCGCAGCGTCACATCGCCCCGGAACGTGGCGCGCTGTGGCAGCTCAATGTCCAGCCAGCGGCGCACGTCATTCGCGTTCAGCACCCCGCCGCTGACCCGCAGGGTGTCGTTCCGGATGTCCAGCGGCACCCGTGAAGCTCCTGACGCCAGCAGTCCGTTTGCCCGGATGTGTTGCAGGTCGAACTTGTTCAGGTCCGGTACATAGAGGTCACCCTGGAAGGTGCCGCTCTGGGGCAGCGAAGCGGGGTCGTCCACCAGGGTTTTCAGGTCGCGCACGTCCAGCAGGCCGCCGGTGACCCGCAGCGCTCCCCGGTAGAGCGACAGCGGTGCCCGCGAGCGGCCCGATGCCAGCACGCCCTGAGCCTGCACACTGCCCAGGCTGAAGTTCGCCAGGTTGGTGACGCGCAGGTTGCCCCGGAAAGTGCCGGTCTGGGGCAACCTGCCCGGCTCTGGGGCAAAAGGGCGCACGTCGCGCACGTCCAGCAGGGCGTCTTGCAGGGTCAGGGTGCCGCCACTCAGCGCGAAGGGCAGGCGCGAGCGGCCACCATTGGCCAGCACGCCACTGGCCTGAAGGGTGTCCAGCGAGAAGCCGCGCCGCCAGTCCACCCGGGCATTCAGGCCCAGAGGCTGCCCCTGATAGCGCATTCCCGGCGTGGTGATGCGGGCTCCAGCTGCGGTAAAAGTGGCCTGGACCCGTCCGCCCTGAAGGTCCCGCAGTTCGGCGGGCAGCAAGGGCCGCAGCAGGGCCGTATCCGCGCTGAGGGTGCCGCCGATTTCGGGCAGCAGCGCTACGCGCCCCGCCAGCGCGCCGCTGGCCAGGGCGCTGAGGCCCGCGCCGGTGCCGCTCAGCTGAACCTGGCCGCCGCGTATGGCCTGGGCCTGAGCGCCCCGCGTGCGGACCAGATAACTGAGGGCCGCGTTCCCGCTCCAGCGTCCGCCGCTGTAGGTCAGGCCGCCCACGGTGGCCCGCAGCGGGCTGAGGCTGGCGCTCAGGGGCAGGGTTTGCTGCGGCACGATCAGGGCGGCGTCGCCTCCGCCGAATTGCTGGGCTCTCAGCGTGACCTGCCCGCGCAGGTTTTCCAGCGACCCGGTGGCCCGCGCTGTCAGATAGGGGCCGTTCACATTCAGTTGTAGGCCGCTCAGCTGCAGCGCTCCGCCCGCTCCTGGCAGCCGCAGCAGACCGCTGGCCTGCACGCGGTGGTCCTGCACCACGCCGCTCACATTGACCCGTCCACGGGTGGCCCGCAGGGTCAGCGTCTGTCCGCTCACTGTGGTGGTCAGCTGGCCGTCTGCCAAGCCGCCTACGCTGCGCAGATTGCCACTGAAGGTCTGTCCGCCCAGGCGCAGTGCGTCGGCCCGCAGAGTCAGATTGTCCAGGCCATTGAGTGTCAGAAAAGCGCGGCCCCCCTGGCTATCGGTCAGGGTGAGGTCGCCTGTGGGGTTCAGGCCCTGCCCGCGCACCCGGCCCTGCACGCCGAAGCCCTGGGCACGCCCCGACACGGCGAGGTCGTAGCTTTGGCGCGGCGCATTGACCGTGCCAGCGGCCCGCAGGCCGTCCGGGTGCGAGGCGGTCACGCGCAGAGCGTTCCACGGCCCACGCACGGCCAGGGCGTAGCCGTCGGCAGTCACCCCGCTCAGGTCGGCCTGACCCTGCCAGCCCTGGCCCCAGCTGGCCCGGCCCCGCACGGTTGCGGCCCGGCCCTGCACCGTCAGCGCCTGGGTGCCGCTCACGCTCAGCTGCCCGTCCCCGGCAGCGCGGTAGCGCAGGTCTAGATCGCCCCAGCGGCCACTCAGGTCGGGTGTAGGGGTGAGCCGTCCGCCCAGGCTCAGTTGCTGGGCCGGCAGGCGCACGCCACTGAGGCTCAGCGGGGCCGTGCGGCCATTTAGCGCCGCGTTCAGACGGCTGTAGTCGCCGTACACCTGGCCTTGCAGCACTTGCCCGCTCAGCCCGCTCACCCCGCCCAGGTTGCCCAGCGTGACGGGGCCGCGCAGGTTCACCCGGGGATAAACTTGTCCGCTGGCCACCGCGACAAACCCGGCCAGGGGGCCGTCCGCGCCGCCACTGGCCCGCAGATTCGTGGCCGTGACCACGCCAGCTTGCCGCTGGAGTGTCCCCGCGAGCGCTGCGCCCGCCGCCTGTGCCTGTACCCGCGCCGCGCCGCCTCGCCCGCGTAGATTCAGGTCCAGCGTGCCGCTCAGGTCTGCCAGGGGCGAGTCTGGCCCCAGCACGCCGCTCAGCACCGGGCGCAGGGCGCTCAGGTTCACGCGGCCCTGGGCGTCCCAGTTCTCACCGTCAATGACGCCGCTGGCCCGCTCATCTGCGGTGCGCAGGTCAAAGTCAAAGCGCAGGCCACCTTGCATGCGCACGTCCGCGCTGATATCGGCCCCGCTGAAGTTGGCGCTGGTAGCAAAGCCCTCATCCAGCCGGGTCACGCCGCTCACGCCCACGCTGCGCGTTCCCTCGCCCAGCGTGCCTTGCCAGCGGGCACGGTTGCCCTCGCCTGTGGCGGTCACGCTAAAGCCTTCGCCCTGACCGCGCAGGGTGCCCCGCAGGTCGTCCAGACCCAGGCTGGCATTCAGCGACCCGTCCAGCCGAATACCGCTGCCCAGGCGTAGTCCGTTCAGGTCGGCCAGCAGCCGCTCGCCGCTCCAGCGCAGGCTTTGGCCACCTGCGTCCCAGCGGGCCTGCTGCGTCTCCCAGTTCAGATTCAGCGGCCCGCTTAGGGTGCGTTCCAGCAGGCCGCTGTCCAGGCTCAGCTGGCCGCTCAGCTGCGAACGGTTCACGTCCAGGCCGCCGCGCCCGGCCAGGGTCAGGCCATTGCCACTCAGGCCCTGGGCCTGCCACTCGCCGCGCCAGTCGGAGTCCAGGTTCAGGCTCAGGGTGCCGCCACCGGGTTGGCGCAGCTGCGCCACGGTGCCGTCCTCGCTGAAGCGGGCTTCGCCGTCCAGCGCAAAGCCAGCGGCGTTCAGGCCCTGGGCGCGCAGGCGCAGGTCACCGGCCCGGCCCGACAGCGCCAGCGCGCCACTGAGGCTGTCCAGTTCGGGGTTCAGCCGCACTTCAATCACGCGTCCCGAGAGCGCCACGCGGCCCTGCGCTGGTCCGCCCAGGGCCGTGCCCGCGAGGGTGGCAAAGTCGGCGGGCCGGCCTTCGAGCGTCTCGCGGGCAATCCCGGCGCTGAGGTCCAGCGGCGCGTCCAGCAGCGTGCCGCGCCAGTTGATCCTGCCGCTGCTTCCAAAGTTCCAAAGCCCGCTGAGACGTTGCTCACCCAGCAGCGCCGTGTCTGCACCCAGACGCCAGCGGTTCATCTCGGGCCGGGTCGCGGAGTCGCCGTCACGGTCCAGGTAGCGGTACTCGTTCGCCAGTCGCTCGAAGGGAATACCGGCCAGCGTGCCTGTGCGGCTGTTGGCCTGCGCCACCACTTCTACGCCCTGCCAGCCCGGGCCGAGGTTGTGGGCCTGAGCGGTCAGGCGGGCTTCGCCTTCGCCGCTGGTGCCCAGGGCTGCGGCCAGGGCGGGCAGCTGCGGGGTGCCCTGGAGCTGCACCTTCCACTGCTGGGCGGCCAGGTTCACGTCGGCCACCGCTGTGACCGGTTTGCCGTAGCCCTCGCCGCTCAGCTGTACGTGAATCAGGTCGCCGGTATGGGTGGCCGTTCCGCTGATGCTGCTCACTTCGGCCCAGTCGGCCTCCGGCACCCGCACCTGGCCGCCGGTCAGCTGCATGCGGCCCTGCACCGGCCCCTGCCCGAAGCGGTACTCGCCTGTGATGGTGCCGTCTTCTATGCCCTGCCAGTAGTGACGCAGCACGCGGGCGTCGGCCTGAAAGTTGGTCAGATACTCGGTGCCGCCCCCGCTCTGGCGGAAGCGCAAGTGCGCGCTGATACCTCCGTCTTTGGTCGTGCCCTGAGCAAGCAACCCGCCGTCACGTGCCTGGGTCACCTGAAAAGTGCCGTCTGGGACACTGGCCCCTTCGCTATCTACCGTGAGGGCCGTGTCGGTGACGGTCACGCGCCGCAGCTGCACTTTCCAGCCCTCTTCGGTGGTGATGGCGTCCTCACCCTGCCCGAACAGCTCGGCCAGCTCCAGTGCCACTTCGGCCCCGCGCAGGTCCACATTCACGTACAGCACACGCCTGCTCAGGTCAAAGCCAGCCAGCCCCAAGCCCAGCTGCTCGGCCTGCGCGGTGATGCCGGGCAGCTTGACCTGTGTGCCGTACAGCACAGGTCGCCACATTGGCCCCCCGATGCTCGTGGCCTGCACATCTTCGGTCACGCGCAGCAGAATCCAGCGGCCCAGCAGCGCTGGAGCGTAGGCCGCCAGGAACGACAGAATCAGCGCCAGCGCCACCACCGAAAGACTCGCCACCTGACGGCGCGAAGGGCGTGACCGGGCAACAGGAACAGGCGGCGCGGGGTGCCCGGTATCCCGGTTCACCTCCGCCCCTCCCTGCTGTTCGCCTTCAAATTGTGGTGCAACTCGGCCCACATCTGTAGGCCATTCTAAGGGAAGGTGGAGTGAGAAGCTCAGTACCTGTCGCAGCCGTGCTGGTGCGGATTTTGGACTTTGTATGCCCCAGCCTGACGGACTGCTTAGGGAGTGGGGCGGCAGGTATGGGGCCTGCCGTGTTACCGTACGCGGCATGGAACTCCGCCCTTACCGCAAAGAGGACTGGGACGCCATCTGGCCCTTTTTCCGGGAGATTGTCCAGGCGCAGGAAACTTTTCCCTACGACCCGGAGTGGACTTCGCAGGAAGCGCAGGCCGTCTGGGAAGCGGCAGAACCGTGGTGGCCTGTTTGAATGGGCAGGTGGTGGGCACAGCCACCATGAACCGTAACCGCCCTGGACCTGGCGGGCACGTGTCTACGGCCAGTTTCATGGTGGCCCCTGAAGCTCAGGGACAGGGAATAGGCCGCGCCCTGGTACTGGACGCTTTGGCTTGGGCCAGGGCGCAGGGCTACGCCGCCATGCAGTTTAATGCAGTGGTCGAAACCAATCACAGTGCTGTGCACCTGTATCAGCAAGTAGGCTTCAGGGTGATTGGTACGGTCCCGGAAGCCTTTGAGCATCCCCGGCTGGGCCGGGTGGGTCTGCATCTGATGTACCAGCAGCTGGAGTAGAAAGCCGCACCACCCGGCGCAAGCGGGCCCGTATAAAGTTGAGGAAGTGACCTGGGTGCTGGAGCTGGACTGGCAGACAGGCCACTCTCCGTCCCGGTCTAGAATCCTCGGCATGACTGCTTCACTTCCTTTCCGCGTCGGCTACGGCGAAGATGCTCACCGCCTGAGTGCTGGGCGGCCCCTGGTGCTGGGTGGTGTGACCGTGCCCTCAGAGCGCGGCGCTGAAGCCCACAGCGACGGCGACGTGATTCTGCACACCCTGGCCGACGCCCTGCTGAGTGGCGTGGCGGCAGGCGACATCGGCCAGTATTTCCCCGACACCGACGCGGCCTGGCGGGGGCTGGACTCGGCCCGGATTGTGGAGCGGGCGCTGGAGGTGGTGCGGGAACGCGGGTACACGCCCGGTAACCTGGCGCTGGTCGTCACGCTGGACCGGCCCAAGCTGGGGCCGCTGCGGGCCGAGATTGCCGCGAATGTGGCGCAGCTGTGCGGCCTGGCCCCGTCCGAGGTGGGCCTCAGCTTCAAGACCTCCGAGGGCCTGGCCCCGGACCATGTGCAGGCGCGGGCCACCGTGCTGCTGGTGCGTGCGAATGACTGAGGCAGTTCCTGCTGGACCGCTGCTGCATGTGGTGCTGTTTGAGCCGGAAAAGGCAGGCAATGTGGGCAATGTGGCCCGGACCTGCGCAGTGCTGGGCGCAGCGCTGCACCTGATTCGGCCCTACGGCTTTCACCTGAGTGACCGCGAGTTCCGCCGGGCGGTAATGGATTACCTGGAAGGAGTAGAGCTGCATCAGCATGACAGCTGGACCGCGTTTCAGGCTTCATTGCCGGATTCGGCGCGGGTGTGGGCGTTTTCAACCCACGCGCAGCAGTACCACACGCAGGCTGGCTTTCAGCGGGGTGACTATCTGCTGCTGGGACCAGAGTCGCGTGGCCTGCCCACCTGGCTGCGGGAGCCTTTGCCCACGCTCAAGCTGCCGCAGCCCGGCGGCGGGCGCAGCCTGAACCTCAGCGTGGCGGCGGGCGTGGCGGCCTTCGAAGCGGCCCGGCAGATTGAAGGTTGGTAGGGCGCTGCCGCTCCACAGCTGTCAGGCCCCTGTAGGACTGAGGGTGTCAGGCTGGGCAGAGTTTCTACACTCTGAGCTGTCTCCTGGCCGCTCCCCAGTCGCCCTACAAGGACTCCTGACCCATGCCCCTGACCCTTCCCATGTCCCTTGCGCAGCAGCAGGCCCTGGCCCGCTGGGCCGCTGACTGTGCCGAGGAGGTGTTGCCCTTGTTCGAGCAGGACCGCCCCAGCGAGGCTGCGCCAGCCCAGGCTGTGCAGGGTGCGCGCGACTGGGCATCGGACAGCCTGGATATGGCGCAGGCCCGGCAGCGCGCACTGGACGCACACGCAGCGGCCCGTGGGTGCAGCAGCCGCGCCGCCCAGCTTGCCGCCCGCTCTGCTGGTCATGCCGCGGCCACAGCCCATGTGGGCACCCATGCCCAGCACGCGGCCATCTACGCCCTCAAAGCCTGGGGCGCTCAGGGCCACCAGGTTGTGGCCGAGCAGCAACGTCTGATTGCTCGGCTGGCTCCTGAACTGCGCCCCCTGGTCCCGCGCTTGCTGGACTATGGGCGCGGTCCCGGCTAGCAGCGCTGCTGCGCCGCACGGAGGCAACACACCACAGAGGCGGCAAAAGAGAGAACCCGGCCAACTACAGGCACGGGTTCTGCGGACGGATGTGCTGGGACCGGAGCCTCAGTCGCGTTCGCGCTCGCGCTCGGCGGTCAGCTGCTTTTGCAGTTCAATCTGGCGCTGGCGCTGGTAGTCCTGAAAGAAGCGCTGCTCGTCAATCAGGTCCGTGCCGATGGTCAGCTGGCCGGTGGCGAGTTCACGCATCGACAGCGTCACCACATTGTGAATCTTGGCCCTCTGCTCGGTGGGCAGCACACTGGGAGCGCCGGCACTCAGCTGGAGGGCGCGTTTGGCGGTGATGACCGATAGGCGGTACTTGCTGTCCGTCATGCCCAGCATGCGGTCAATATTTTTCTCTGCCATTTCCTTACTCCTCTTATCGGGGCTACGGGTGGGCACACGTCTTGGCCCTGCTTCCCGCAGATATCCAGGATAAACATCCTAGTATACTTGCCCGCAAACAGAAGTGCGCTGCGTTGCTGATGGCTGACCTCCAGCCCGCTCCGTGCAGACTGCACTACTCTGGGCAGAGCTTTTCCGAACTTCTGTGACTCTGTGCGGCTCACCGCAGCGCGCCAAGGGAGCAAGCATGAACCAACCCATTCATCAGTACAAGGCCAAATTCTTCAAAGCCCTGGGCCATCCGCTGCGCCTGGCGATTCTGGATGTGCTGCGTGACGGCGAAAAGACCGTGACCCAGCTGCAAGAAATGACGGGCGGCGAGCAGGCCAGCATCAGTCAGCACCTTGCTGTGCTGCGGACCAACCATTTTGTGACCTACCGCAAAGAAGGCACACTGGGTAGTGGTACGGAAAATCCTTCAGGCTACGTTCGAAGATTCCGTAGCTGCAAGCAGTTTAACCCA